>NZ_JBYSVX010000007.1:0-147290 GCF_058986605.1 Pseudomonas sp. GW821-FHT07E12
GTTGGTCTCGTGGGCTCGGAGATGTGGAGAAGAGACAGGGTAAGCCCCATCGCGGCTGAAGCCGCTCCTACGGGATACCGTCTGGAGAAAAGTCCCCCTTTGTTAAGGGGGACGCGCCGACAGGCGCGGGGGATAGGCCAGCCCGGACATGGGGCCCAACGTTTGCGAAGCAAATGTTGGGGGAGGCTTCCGCTCCGCGGAAGCCTCCTGTCAAGCCTTGTTCGCCTGCCCCCCCGGGGCTACCCTGCATGGTCATCGCAGTGATCCGGCATGACCACGTCCCGCTTCGTCCATCTCCACGTCCACACCGAATTCTCGATGGCGGATTCCACGATCCGCGTGCCCGAGAAGCCGGATTACGCCCATCCGGGCAAGGCCAAACAGGCCAATCTGCTCAGCCGCGCCGTCGAACTGGACCTGCCCTCGCTGGCGGTCACCGACCTGAACAACATGTTCGCGCTGGTGAAGTTCTACAAGGCTGCCGAGAGCGTGGGCATCAAGCCGATCGCCGGCGCCGACCTCATGATCGCCACGCCCGATCAGGCGCCGTGGCGTTTGACCCTGCTGTGCCGTGACCGCGAGGGCTATCTGAGCCTGTCGCGGCTGATCTCGCGCGCCTGGATGGAAGGCCATCGTCCTGAAGGCGGCGTTGCCGTGCATCCGGACTGGCTGGCCGAGCACCACCACAACCTGTTCGCACTGGCCGGCCGCGAGAGCCTGGCCGGACGGCTGTTCGCCGAAGGCCGGCACGATCTGGCCGAGCAGAGCCTGGGCGACTGGCAACGGGTGTTCGGCGATGGCCTGCACCTGGAGCTGACCCGTACCGGCCGCGACGGCGAGGAAGCCTTCAACCGCTTCGCGCTGCATGCCGCCGGCACTCGCGGGCTGCCGGTGATCGCCAGCAACGACGTGCGCTTCCTGTACGAAAAGGATTTCGACGCGCACGAGGCGCGTGCATGCATCGCCTCCGGGCGCGTGCTGGACGATCCCAGGCGTCCGCGCGACTACAGCCCCGAGCAGTACCTGAAATCGTCCGAGCAGATGCGCGAGCTGTTCGCCGACATCCCGGACGCGATCGACAACACCATTGATCTGGCCAAGCGCTGCAACATCGAGATGCGCCTGGGCACCTACTTCCTGCCCGACTATCCGGTGCCGGACGAGGAGACGCTGGACACCTGGATCCGCAAGCAGTCGCGCGAGGGCCTGGCCGCGCGTCTGGAAAAGAATCCGGTTGCTGCCGGCATGACCGCGCAGGACTACAGCGACCGCCTGGAGTTCGAGCTGGACACCATCATCAAGATGGGCTTCCCCGGCTACTTCCTGATCGTGGCCGACTTCATCCAGTGGGGCAAAGCGCAGGGCATCCCGATCGGCCCGGGACGCGGTTCCGGTGCCGGCTCGCTGGTGGCGTGGGCGCTGCAGATCACCGATCTGGACCCGCTGCCGTACAACCTGCTGTTCGAGCGCTTCCTCAACCCCGAACGCGTGTCGATGCCCGACTTCGACATCGACTTCTGCATGGATCGCCGCGACGAGGTGATCGACTACGTCGCGCGCAAGTACGGGCGCGAGCGGGTCAGCCAGATCATCACCTACGGCACCATGGCCGCCAAGGCGGTGGTGCGCGACTGCGGCCGCGTGCTGGGCTTCCCGTACGGCCTGGTGGATGGCGTCGCCAAGCTGATCCCCAACATCCTGGGCATCACGCTCAAGGATGCGATGGGCGAAGGCAAGGAATCGGAAATGGCATCGCCGGAGCTGATCCAGCGCTACCAGACCGAGGACGACGTGCGCGATCTGATGGATCTGGCGCGCCAGCTCGAAGACCTGACCCGCAACGCCGGCAAACACGCCGGCGGCGTGGTGATCGCACCCGAGCCATTGACCGAATTCTGCCCGCTGTTCGCCGAACACGACGAGGAAGGACGCGGCAAGAACCCGGTCACCCAGTTCGACAAGAACGACGTCGAAGAAATCGGCCTGGTGAAGTTCGACTTCCTCGGCCTGCGCACGCTGACGATCATCGACTGGGCGGTGAAGGCGATCAATCAGCGCCACGCGCGCGCCGGCGTCCCGCCGGTGGACATCGCCACGATTCCGCTCGACGACGTGCCGACCTACAAGGACATCTTCGCCTCGGGCAATACCGGCGCGGTGTTCCAGTTCGAATCCTCGGGCATGCGCCGGCTGCTGAAGGACGCCCGTCCCGACCGCTTCGAAGACCTCATCGCGCTGGTGTCGCTGTACCGCCCCGGCCCGATGGACCTGATCCCGGACTTCAACGCGCGCAAGCACGGCCAGCAGGACATCATCTATCCCGATCCGCGCACCGAAGCGATCCTGAAGGACACCTACGGCATCATGGTGTACCAGGAGCAGGTGATGCAGATGGCGCAGATTGTCGGCGGCTACTCGCTCGGCGGCGCCGACCTGCTGCGTCGCGCGATGGGCAAGAAGGTGCCGGCCGAAATGGCCAAGCACCGCGAGATCTTCCGCGAGGGCGCGGCCAAGGGCGGCGTGAATGGCGCCAAGGCCGACGAAATCTTCGACCTGATGGAGAAGTTCGCCGGCTACGGCTTCAACAAGTCGCACGCCGCCGCCTACGCGCTGGTCAGCTACCAGACCGCCTGGCTCAAGCGTCACTACCCGGCCGAGTTCATGGCCGCGACGCTGTCCTCGGACATGGACAACACCGACAAGGTGGTCGGCTTCCTCGACGAAGTGCGCAACCTCGGCCTGACCGTGTTGCCGCCGCGCGTGAACGAGTCGGCCTACATGTTCGAGGCCGCCAACGCCGACACCATCCAGTACGGCATCGGCGCGATCAAGGGCGTCGGCCGTGGCGCCTGCGAATCGATCGTCGAGGAACGCCAGCGCGGTGGCGAATACACCACGCTGCTGGATTTCTGCACGCGGGTGGATTCGTCCAAGCTCAACCGGCGCACGCTCGAAGCGATGATCAACGCCGGCGCGCTCGACGGGCTCGGCAAGAACCGCGCCTCGCTGATGCTGCAGCTGCCGGAAGTGCTCAAGGCCACCGACCAGATGGCCAAGGAGCGCGCATCCGGCCAGAACTCGCTGTTCGGCGGTCCGGATCCAAGCGCACCGGCGATCCATATCGACCTGCCCGAATCCAAGGAATGGCCGCTCGGCCAACTGCTTGGCGGCGAGCGCGACACGCTCGGCTTCTACCTCAGCGGGCATCCGTTCGATCCGTATCGCGAGGAAGTAAGAGAGCTGGTTGGCTGCGATCTCAGTGCGCTGGAGAAGATCGTCTCCTCGCAACAGCGCGGCGGCGGCGGTGGCGATGGCGAGAAGCGCGCCTGGAAGCCCGAAGTCAGCGCGATCCTGGCGGGCCAGGTGGTCGGCGTGCGCCGCAAGGGCGACAGCCAGGTATTCGTGCAACTGGAGGACGGTCGCGGCCGGGTGGAGTGCTCCGCCTTCTCCGATGCGATGGCCGAATTCGGCGAGTTGCTGACCCGCGACCGCATCCTGATCGTCAAGGGCGGCCTGCGCGAGGATGAATTCAACGGCGGCTACAGCCTGCGCATCCGCCAGTGCTGGGACTACGAGCAGATCTGCGCGCAGTACGCCCAGCGCCTGATGCTGCGGCTGGACCTGCGCGATCGCCAGACCTGGCCACGCATCGATACCCTGCTCGCCCGTCACCGGCCCGGCCGCACCCCGCTCCGCCTCGACCTGCTGCTGCGCTCATCCCAGGGTGGCGTGGCCGGCATGCTCGATCTGAACGGCAGCGGCTCGGTGCGCATCGACCTGCAACTGATCGAAACCCTGCGCAACGACCCGGCCGTGAGGACACTCAAGGTCAAGTACAACCCGCCCTGGGCGAACTGAAGCTCAGGCTTCGCCCAGGCGCGAATCCGGAAATCCACCCCGTTCATCATCGCCGCTCGGGGGTTCAGGCCATTCCGGCCCTCGGACCATCATCCCCAGGCAAGCGGTGATCCAGGAAGATGTGACCAGATCGCCACAAATTCATTGGATTTGTCGGCAGAAGACGCCCCGCCGGCCAACCGGAGCTTGCACCTGGCAGGCGCCGGCCTCAATCTGGGCACCGTGACATCAATGAATACGTAAAGCCGCCATACACGCCCCCACGCGCAGACTGCGGTCTCGGAACCCTGACGGCCAAGGATTCTCCCCCTATGAAAGCCCTGTACGCCGCTCCACTGATCGCTGCCCTGCTTGCAGGCTGCAGCGCTGCCCCGAAGATGTTCGAGATCGACAACCCGACCGGTGCTGCCGTCACGGTGAGCATCGACGGCGCCGAGCACAGCGTGCCGGCCGGTGGCTCGGTCGCGCTGGAACTGGCTTCCGGCGCGCACACCCTGCACTCCACCGATCTGGGCGACATCAACTTCCTGGTGTCCGCGCACGATGAGGGCGGGTTGATCAATCCGACCCGCAGCGACTACGTGATTGCCAGCTCGACCTCCCCGACACACGAACCGGTGGTGAGCCGTTTCGACGACGAGCATCCAGGCGTCACCCTGGGCGGCAAGCTGTACGAAGGCCCCTACCGCGTCAGCAACGAAGTGATCATCGAGCGCAGCTGGCGCTCCGGTGTGCACGACGCGCTGCCGGGCGGCCGGGCCGGTGCCGACGAAGCGCTGGCGGATGCCAAGATCTTCGCCGCGCGCGACTTCGTGAGCTATTACGACGAGGTCGTCGAAGGCCCCAGCACGTTCGCCTACGTGGTCGATCCGGGCATGCCGACGCCGAGCTACCTGACCGCCCTGGAAGACGCCGGCCTTCCGAGCCTGTCGCCGCTGTCCGGCCAGCATGCCGGCGAGCTGCGCAGCGTCTATGCCGCCTACCTCGGCTCGTTCGAGCCGGCGCTGTCGAACCGTGACTCGGGCACCCGCCTGGTGTACGTGCAGCCGAGCATGTCGCGCCACGCCGTCCAGCATCAGTAACGCACGCCTGCTTGTCCCAAGGCCCCGGCGAGAGCCGGGGCCTTTTCTTTTTTGACCTGTTCGCATCGAGTCGCACTGAGAGCAGCGCTCTTGTGGGAGGGACTTCAGTCCCGACGGGCGTTACCGGCCAAGCGCCGGGACTGAAGTCCCTCCCACAAGAGACCAACCGCACCGGATAGCAGGACGACTCCGGGGAGCAGGCCCGAGCGAACGCGAACAACGCCCTGCGCAACCGTGGCCGGGAACTCGACGCGCTACAGCCGCTGCGTCCGCACCGGGGCGTACGGGTCCAGACAAAGCATTCGGCTACACTTCGCCCCTTCGATTCTTCACGGTTTTCCATGAATCCGAACTACCTCGACTTCGAGCAACCCATCGCCGACCTGGAAGCCAAGATCCAGGAGCTGCGCAATGCCAGCACCGGCCCGGCGGTCAACGTGGAGGCCGAAGTGCGGACCCTGCAGGACAAGCTGCGGGTACGCACCGGGCAGATCTTCCGTGACCTCTCGGCCTGGCAGGTTTCGCAGCTGGCACGCCACCCGCAGCGCCCGTACACGCTGGATTACCTGCGCATCATCTGCGACGAGTTCCAGGAGCTGGCCGGTGACCGTGCCTTCGCCGATGACAAGGCGATCGTTGGCGGCCTGGCCCGCATCGCCGGCCGTCCGGTGGTGGTGATCGGCCACCAGAAAGGCCGCGACACCAAGGAAAAGATCCGCCGCAACTTCGGCATGCCCAAGCCCGAGGGCTACCGCAAGGCACTGCGCCTGATGAAGATGGCCGAGCGCTTCCGCCTGCCGCTGCTGACCTTCATCGACACCGCCGGCGCATGGCCGGGTATCGATGCCGAGGAGCGCGGCCAGTCCGAAGCAATCGCGCGCAACCTGATCGAGATGGCCGAGCTGAAGGTCCCGGTGATCTGCACCGTGATCGGCGAAGGCGGCTCGGGCGGCGCACTGGCGATCGGCGTCGGCGATCGCACCCTGATGCTCGAATACGGCACCTACTCGGTGATCAGCCCGGAAGGCTGCGCCTCGATCCTGTGGAAGGACGCGGCCAAGGCCAAGGACGCCGCCGAACAGCTGGGCCTGACCGCCAAACGCCTGAAGGCGCTCGGCCTGGTCGACAAGGTGATCCGCGAACCCACCGGCGGCGCCCACCGCAACCCGAGCCAGATGGCCAAGCGCCTGAAAGCCGTGCTGCTCAACGAGCTGGACGCCCTCGAGAAGATCCCGCCGGATCAGTTGCTTGAGAAGCGCTACGAGCGCCTGCGCGGATACGGGGCGTACGAAGCGGCGTAACGCCGTGATTCGTCATTGGTGATTCGTGATTCGCAACGGCCGGTGGCCGCGAGACCGGTGATCCGCTTCTGCGAATCACCAATCACGAATCACCAATCACAGCCTTTAAAAAGGCTTGAACAACACCAGCCAGATAATCGCCACCAGCGCCAGCACGGGCAATTCATTGAACAGGCGCAACTTGCGTGAACTCGGCAGCGGCTTGCCTTGCTCGACGCCCTTCAGCCAGCGCCCGGTGAAGATGAAATAGGCCAGGATCGCCGCGACCAGTGCCAGTTTGGCGTGCAGCCAGCCGCTGCCGGGGGCGACCATGGTCGGGAAGTCGGGAATGAAGCGGTAGCCCAGCCACAGCACTGCGCCGAGCAGCACCGCCAACCCGAACATGCTGTGGCCGAAGCGGTACAGTCGCCGCCCCATCAGCACCAGTCGCGCCTGTACGTCGATCTGGCCGGCGGTCTCGGCGACGTTGACCAGGATGCGCGGCAGATAGAACACCGCCGCCATCCAGGCGATCACAAACAGCAGGTGGAAGGTCTTGATCCACAGATAGAGGGTCATGCGCTGGCTCCGCTGGCTCGCGTGTAGGATGGCGCGCATTTTCACCGATACGGCCAGGCGAAACAGCGCGCGATGGACAAGACCTACGACCGAGACTACTTCCAGCACTGGTATCGCAAGGCCGGGCTGCACGATCGCGCCCGCCTGCGGCGGAAAGTCGCACTGGCAGTGGCACAGGCCGAACACTACCTGGAGCGCCCGATCCGCAGCGTGCTCGACATCGGCTGCGGCGAAGGCGTCTGGCGCGCACCGTTGCTCGAACTGCGCCCGCGCGCCAGCTATCTGGGCTTCGACAGCAGCGAGTATGCGGCGCATCGCTACCACCACAGCCGCAACGTACACCTGGCGCGCTTCGGTGATTTTGCGTGGCTGCGCCCGTGCGCGCCGGTCGATCTGCTGATCTGCTCGGACGTGCTGCACTACGTGCCCAGCCGTGAACTGTCGCAGGGCCTGCCCGGCCTGGCCGAGCTGTGCGGCGGGGTGGCGTTCCTGGAGCTGTTCGCCGCCGAAGATGAATTCGAAGGTGATCACGAGGGCTTCCAGGCGCGGCCCGGGCGCTGGTATCGCAGCCGTTTCACAAAGGCCGGCTTCACGGCGATCGGCTCGCATGGCTGGTTGTCACCGGCGTTGAAAGGCCAGGCTGCGGCGCTGGAACAAGCCTGATCCAGCCCGTAGGAGCGGCTTCAGCCGCGATGGGGCTTTCATGCAGGTCCCTCTGCAAAAGCCCGCACATCCATGTGTGGGGATTCAAAATGGGAAAGCCCCATCGCGGCTGAAGCCGCTCCTACGTACCGCCGCACCGCGAGCCCCATTTAAGTGCAAATGCGCCAATTGGGGTATGCTGCGCGGCAGCAAACCGCCAGACGGAACGGATGGGTGACGTGCTTTACCAACTGCATGAGCTGACCCGGAATCTGCTTGCCCCCTGGATTCACCAGGCCCAGGCCAACGCCAAGATGTTTTCCAGTCCGGACAGCCTGTGGGCCACGTTGCCCGGCGCCGACCGTCTGGCTGCCAGCAACGAACTGCTGCATCGCCTCACCAAGGATTACGAAAAGCCGGCCTGGGCGTTGAACGACGTCGAGGTGGACGGCCACTCGCTGCCGATCATCGAGCGCGAGGTGCTGGTCAAGCCGTTCTGCCGCCTGCTGCGCTTCAAGCGTTTCAGCGACGATCAGGCCTTGATGGCGCAGATGAAAAAGCAGCCCGCCGTGCTGGTGGTGGCGCCGCTGTCCGGTCACCACGCCACGCTGCTGCGCGACACTGTTCGCACGCTGCTGCGCGACCACAAGGTCTATGTGACCGACTGGATCGACGCACGCATGGTGCCGGCCGAGGACGGCGACTTCGGCCTTGACGACTACATCGCCTACATCCAGGAATTCATCCGCCACATCGGCGAGCATCAGCCGCGTCTGCATGTGATGAGCGTGTGCCAACCGACCGTGCCGGTGCTGGCAGCGGTGTCGCTGATGGCCGCGCAGGGCGAGCGTACGCCGGAATCGCTGGTGATGATGGGCGGCCCGATCGATGCGCGCCACAGCCCCACCGAGGTCAACAACCTCGCCACACGCAACCCGATCGAGTGGTTCGAGAACAACGTTATTCACACTGTGCCGCATCCGTATCCGGGGCATGGCCGACAGGTGTATCCGGGCTTCCTGCAGCACGCCGGGTTCCTGTCGATGAATCCCAGCCGGCACGTGATGTCGCACTGGGATTTCTACACCAACCTGGTCAAGGGTGACCTTGAGGACGCGCAGGCGCACCGGCACTTCTACGACGAGTACAACGCCGTGCTCGACATGCCGGCGCGCTACTACCTCGACACGATCCGCGTGGTGTTCCAGGAATTCCTGCTGCCGCGTGGCAAGTGGAAGGTGGACGGCCAGTTGGTGAAGCCGTCGGCGATCCGCGACACCGCACTGCTGAGCATCGAAGGCGAACTGGACGACATCGCCGGGCTGGGCCAGACCGAAGCCGCGCACGCGCTGTGCACTGGCATCGATGAAGCCGACCGCAAGCACCTGGTGGTGCAAGGTGCTGGCCACTACGGCATCTTCAGCGGCCGCCGCTGGCGCGAGATCGTCTATCCGCAGGTGCGTGACTTCATCGCGCAGTACGACACCCGGCCCGTGGCTGCTCGCAACGCCGAAACCACCGCCAAGGTCACGCCGATCCGTCGCCGCGGTGGCGCTCGCCCTGCCGGTTGATCCGACAGCATCGCGCCGCCTTCCAGGCGGCGCGAACCTTCAGTTGCTCAGGACGCGGGCTGCTGTGCCAGCGGCAATACATCCTGCACGAGATGTATCAGCACCTTGCCCGGTTCTTCCATGAACGGCATGTGCGCCGAATCCTCGAGCCACACCAGCGTTTTGTGCGGGCTCCTCAGGCCGTCGTACCAGCGCTCCACCAGGGGCGAGAAGGCGGCCAGGTCGTGGCGTCCCTGCAACAGCACCACCGGCACTTTCAGTTCGCGCCGATCCAACTGCGAATAAGCGGCGAATTGTGACCACAATGTATCGCGCGCGAAGGCGATACCACTCCCCCAGGCCGCGATCTCCTGGGGCGTGTAATCCGGAGTCAGCGCGACGGTGCGGCCATAGGTGTCGGCGCGACCACCATGGAGATAGCCGCCGTCGTGTTGCAGCCACTTGCGCTGCACTGCCAGCTTCGCATTCATCTCATCGGGGCTGCCCTGCCCCGGATACGGCGCCAGTGCTTCCAGCTCGCCGATCGCGACCGCATCCTTGCGCAGGCGCGCCGAGCGCAACAGGGCCTGATATCCGAGCGACTCGCTTTCGCGCATGTCCACAACCTGCCCCATGCCGACGTACACGCTGAACCATTCGGGATGGCGTGCGGCCAGTTCGGCCCCGAGCAGGCTGCCCCAGGAATGTCCGACCAGCACGATCCGCTCACGCCCGTACGTACCGCGCAGGTACTCCACTACCTCCTCGGCGTCGGCGATCATCCGCTCGACCGTTATCGTCGGCGCGACCCGGGCGGGATCGTTCGCCAGATAGGTACGACCGCTGCCGCGCTGGTCCCAGTGCACGACCGTGAAAAACTCCTCCCACGCATCGGTGTACTGGTAGGCCACCGGCGTGGCGGTGAAACCGGGGCCACCATGCAGGAACAGCAGCAGCGGTGCATCGGCATGGCGACCCCGCACGCTGATCGCCTGATCGATTCCGCCGATGGCGACAAGCTTTTGATCGTCGATGCCATCGGCAGTGACGATCTTGCGCATCTGGCCGTGCAATGCACGCACGGCTTCTTTGCCGGCATCCACCTGCGCGGCACCCGTGGCCGGTGCCGCGACCAGCGCCCATGCCAACAGCGCCGTGCCGACCACGTGCCAACTGGCACGACTCCTGGTGATCAACCGCATCGATACCTCCTTGGTGTGGAACCTTGGTGTGGGACCGTGTCGCCATGGATGCAGCACGTGTTCGCTCAGAACTCGCCACTCTTGACCAGCAGGTGCTTGGCGAGCAGTCCATGCAGGTGTCCCAGCGCACGCACCACATGCAGCGTGACGAACAGCAGCAGGGCTCCGAACAGCACCATCGGGACCGCCAGCCACGGTGCATCCTGGGACATGCTCCAATCGCCGAAGGTGACCACGACGGAGTTTGGCACCAGCAGCGACAGCGGACTCAGCAACATCCCCAGCGAGCACGCGGCCAGGGCCACCGTCACGGTGAAGTAGATGATTCCCAGCGGCAGCATCGACACGAAGTACAGCAGCGTGCTCCAGGTGCGCGCGTCGGTGAACATGTCGGCGATGCGCTGCAGCCATGGCTTGGGCGGGCCGGCATGCGGCGGACGGCGCGGCATGCGCACGCCGAGCAGTGTCTCCACGATCCGGCCTTCCACCAGCGCGAGCAGACGCGTGGAGCCGAAGAACAGCACCAGCAGCGGCAGGCCGATGATGGTGATCGACAGTCCCAGCGACAGCGAGAAACCGGTCACCACCCAGGTGAAGTAGAAGATGCCGGTGGCCAGCGACAGCAACAGATAAAACAGCGCGCCATAGGTATGCGGATCGGCAGCGACGCCGAAGAAACGCCCGATCAGCGAACGCCGCTTCGGCGGAGGTGGCGAGCGCAGCGCGCGGCTCACGGTGACTTCGGTTTCGCGGTAGATCTCGGCCACCTCTTCAGGCGCGCCGTAGCTGCCGGCGACCTCGGCGATCACCTCGGCCTCGCTCTTGCCATTCTGTCCGGCCAGCTCCGAACGCAGATATTCCTCTGCGTCGTACAGCGCGTCCTGGATCATCGCCGGATCGGCACCGGACAGGGCCTGGCGCAGTTGCGTCAGGTACTCGGGAATCGTGGTCGGCAACGGCCGATGCGCTTGTTCGATGGTCATGAGTGGCTCCCCTCCAGTACGGAATCGACGGAATCGCGGGTGGCGCGCCAGGCCGTGCTCCATTGCTGCAGGCAGGCACGCCCGTATTCGGTGATGCGGTAGTAACGGCGCGGCGGGCCCGCCAGCGAGGGCTCGACGTGGCTGTCCAGCAGTCCGGCGCCCTCCAGGTTGCGCAGTACCGGGTAGAGCGCACTCTGCTTGCCGCTGAGTACGCCATCCAGCCGCTCCAGCCGCTTGGCGATCAGATAGCCGTACAGCGGCTCCTCGGCGCGATCGAGCACCGCCAGCAGTGCCAGCGATACGGTCCCGGCACTGAGCTCCTTCTGGAATTTCCTGAGCTGGGCTTCGACGTCGGCCATGGCCGCCTCCATTGTTTGGTCACCCTCGCGAAGCTCTTCTCCTGGCTGGTGCCAGGTGCGACGCTAGGTTGGAGGCAACACTATTCTCAACTTCGGTATAGCGGATGTGCCGGTAGTCATGCTGCCGTCCGGGCTGCGCCCTGACAATCTCCCGGCCCGTCATTCCCGCAAGACGCTTTTCGCGGACACGCCCCTGGCCACGCTGCACTGCGGCATGGAGCTCCACTACAATGGGCGGATGTCGCCTGATGCTGTCGCTCACCCCCGCCCTTCCCTGCAGCGAGTCTTCCTGACAGGCCTTCTCACCCTGCTACCGGTCTGGCTGACCTGGGTAGTGGTCAAGTTCGTGTTCGTGCTGCTGTCGGGCATCAGCAGCCCGTGGGTGGTTGCGTTGTCCGAGCGCATTGCGGCCTCGTTCCCAGGCTCGCTGGACTGGGTCAAGGCGCTGTGGGTGCAGAACACGATCGCGCTGCTGGCGACGTTGCTGGTGATCCTGCTGGTGGGCTATCTCAGCCGCAAGATGATCGGCCAGCGCCTGCTGCGCTGGTTCGAGGCGGTCATGAAGCGCATTCCGCTGGCCAGCATCGTCTACGACAGCGCGCGCAAGCTGCTGGACATCCTGCAGACCCAGCCCGGCAGCACGCAGCGCGTGGTACTGATCGATTTCCCGCATCGCGACATGAAGGCGATCGGCCTGGTCACGCGGGTGATCCGCGAGCAAGGCACCGGCCGTGAACTGGCTGCCGTGTACGTGCCGACCACGCCCAATCCGACCTCCGGCTACCTGGAGATCGTGCCGGTGGAACTGCTCACACCGACCGACTGGAGCGTGGACCAGGCGATGAGCTTCATCATCTCCGGCGGCGCGGTCTCGCCGGAGACGGTGCCGTTCACCCGCACGGTGGATCGCTGATCCGATGCACCTGACGCGCACGCTCGACGATCGTGCCGTCCGCCTGTTCATCGCCTTGGCCGCGTTCTTCTGCGCCAACGCGGTGCTCGCCGAATTCATCGGCGTCAAGATCTTCGCGCTGGAAGACACGCTCGGCATCGCGCCGCTGAACTGGAATCTGTTCGGACAGACCGGCTCGCTCAGCTTCACCGCCGGCACGCTGCTGTGGCCGGTCGTGTTCATCATGACCGACACGATCAACGAGTTCTTCGGCAGCCGCGGCGTGCGCTTCATCTCGTGGATCGCGGTCGGGCTGATCGGCTACGGCTTCCTGTTCGCGTTCGCAGCGATCCATCTCACACCGGCCGGCTGGTGGGTACAGGCCGCGCAATCGCAGGGCGTGCCCGACTACCAGGCCGCGTTCGCCGCGGTGTTCGGCCAGGGCATGTGGACGATCGGTGGCTCGCTGGTGGCGTTCCTGGTCGGCCAGTTGATCGATGTGGCGGTGTTCCATCGGATCCGCCGCGTCACCGGCGAAAAACACGTATGGCTGCGCGCGACCGGCTCGACCGCGGTGTCGCAACTGGTGGACAGCTTCGTGGTGATCTACATCGCCTTCGTGATCGGCCCGCAGCACTGGCCGCTGTCGCTGTTCATGGCGGTGAGCACGGTCAACTACATCTACAAGATGCTGTTCGCGGTGTTGCTGATCCCGTTGCTCTATTTGATGCGGCGCGGCATCACCACCTATATCGGCGATGCACGTGCACAGCAGTTGCGTGAAGAAGCCGCGGCCTGATTGCGCCATTTCGAAAGTACTTTCACGCCATCACGTCCGTGCGGGAACAGCTCCTGCCGCATCTTCAAACCTCACCACGATGAACCCCTGCCGCCGTCCATGACCCGGATCGCTGGCCGTATGCGTCCGGATCGGGCAAGCTCCCAAGCTCGCTCGTTGTCGGAGTCCGTAATGCCGTTCCCGCTTTCCCGCCTGCTTTCGCTTGCCATCGCGACCGTGCTGAGCCTGTCGCTGGCATCGCCGGCCGATGCAGCCAAGAAGAAGAACGGCAAAACGCAGACCACGCAGCAGACGCGTGCGAAGGCCACCAAGGCCAGGACCACCAAAGCCAAGCCCAAGCCACGCGCGGCGCCGGTGAAGGTCGACAAGGCCACGCAATTGAACTCCCTGTACGACCAGTACTGGGATGCATCGCTGAAATTGAATCCGCTGCAGGCCACCCTGCAGGGCGACACCCGCTACAACGATCAGCTTCCGAATTTCCTGTCCGCCGCGTTCCGCCAGCAGTCGCACGACTTCGCCACGGAATGGCTGACCAGGATCGAGGCGATCGGCCCGGACGGCCTGTCCGGCCAGGATCTGCTCAGCTACGAGATCATCGTGCGCGACGCCAGGAACGCGCTGGCCGCCGAGCAGTTCCCGAGCTGGATGCTGCCGATCAACCAGTACTACAACGTCGCCAACGTGATGGCGATCCTCGGCTCGGGCACCGGCGCGCAGCCGTTCAACACGGTGCAGGAATACGACGACTGGTCGAAGCGTTCGCTGGGCATCCCGGTGCTGTTCGATCAGGCCATCGCCAACATGCGCGAGGGCATCAAGGCCGGCGTGGTGCAGCCGAAGGTATTGATGGAAAAAGTGCTGCCGCAGCTGGATGCGCTGATCAAGCCGACTGCCGAGGAAAGCATCTTCTGGGCACCGGTGCGCAACCTTCCGGAGAACTTCTCGGCCGAGGACAAGGCGCGCATCAGCGCCGATTACAAACGCATGATCGAGTATCGGATCATGCCGGCCTACCGCGCGCTGCGCGGCTTCATCGCCACCGAATACCTGCCGGCCTGCCGCACCAGCGACGGTCGCAGCGCGCTGCCCAACGGCGCGGCCTGGTACGCCTTCGACGTGCGCCAGAGCACCACTTCGACCGACACGACGCCCGAGCAGATCCACCAGCTCGGCCTGGATGAAGTGGAGCGCATCCACGCGCAGATCCAGGACGTGATGAAGCAGACCCGCACGCGCGGCTCGCTGCAGAAGTTCTTCAAGTCGATGCAGGACGACAAGCGTTTCGCGTTCCGCAGCGAGGCCGAACTGCTGGATTACTACCGCAGCCTGCAATCGCGGGTGCAGGCCAACACGCCGAAGCTGTTCTCGCTGGTGCCGAAGGCGAAGTTCGAGGTCAAGCCGGTCGAACCGTATCGTGCGCAGACCGCGTCGGCGGCGTCCTATATGCCTCCCGCCGCCGATGGTTCGCGTCCGGGCACGCTCTACGTCAACACCTCCGACCTGCCCAGGCGCAGGACCTGGGAAGCGCAGGATCTTTTCCTGCATGAAGGCATTCCCGGCCATCACTTCCAGCTTGGGCTGCAGCAGGAACTGACCGGCCTGCCGCGCTTCCGCCGCTTCGGTGGCGAGACCGCCTTCGTCGAGGGCTGGGGCCTGTACAGCGAGTCGCTCGGCAAGGAGCTGGGGCTGTACGAGGAGCCATACAGCTATTTCGGCTACCTGCGCACCGAACTGTGGCGCGCGGTGCGACTGGTGGTGGATACCGGGATCAACGGCAAGGGCTGGAGCCGCGCGCAGGCGATCGACTACATCCTCGACAACGCGCCGGCCACTCGCGAGGAAGCCGAGGCGGAAGTGGAGCGTGCGATGGCGATCCCGGGCCAGGCGCTGGCCTACAAGGTCGGCGAGCTGAAGATCCAGGCTTTGCGTGATCAAGCCAGCCGCGAGCTTGGCGCGGCCTTCGACATCCGCGAGTTCCACGCCGAAGTGCTGAAGGACGGCTCGGTGCCGCTGGATGTGCTGCAGGAGAAGATCGGCCGCTGGATCGCCGCGAAGAAGGGCGGCGCGCCTTCGTAATCGAGCGCTGCGTAACGGTAGGAGCGGCTTCAGCCGCGAGAAGCTTTCCCGGTAAAGCTTCTCGCGGCTGAAGCCGCTCCTACAAAAACAGTCCTACGCGAAAAGCAGTCCTACGCGGTTGCGGGTGCCGCGTGCACCCGCACCGCCAGCGCAGCGATATCACGCGGCGTGGTACGGCAGCAGCCACCGATCAGGCGCGCGCCGGCAGCCCGCCAGGACGACGCACATCCCGCCAGCGTGCCGACCGCGTCATGTTCGACATGCCAGGTCTTGTCGGCTGCGTCGTAGCGCTCGCCGGAATTGGGATAGGCCACCAGCGGCAGCGTCGTCAGCGTGGACAAATGACGCAGCGCATCCTCCACCCGCTCCAGCGCGATGCAGTTGATCCCCAGCGCCACCACCTGCGCACTGACCTGCACGCGCGCGACCACCTCGGACAGCGGCGTGCCGTCGCTCAGATGCGTGGCATCACGCAGGGTGAAGGTGAACCAGGCGCGCAGCGTCGGGAATTCCTCCAGCAACGCCAGCAGCGCGTCGATCTCCGGCGCGGACGGCATCGTCTCGCAGGCGAGCAGGTCCACACCTGCCTCCGCCAGCGCGCTCAAACGCGGGCGATGGAACGCCATCATCTGCTCGCGCGGCAACGTGTAATCGCCTCGATACTCGGAGCCGTCGGCCAGATAGGCACCGTACGGACCGACCGAACCGGCCACCAGCAACGTTCCTGCATCAGGGTTGTCGTGCAGATGATCGGCACGCGCGCGTTGCGCCAGTTCGACGCTGCGACGGACCAGCTGCAACGATTGCTCCAGATCCAGCCCGCGCGCGGCGAAACCCTGCGGCGTGGCCTGATAACTGGCGGTGATCGCGCACTGCGCGCCGGCCGCGAAGTAATCGCGATGCACCTCGTAGATCAACTCCGGCTGCTCCAGCAGCACCCGCGCCGACCACAGTGGGTCGTCGAGGTCGCAGCCACGTGCCTGCAGCTCGGTGGCCAACGCGCCATCCAGCACGATGCAGCCATCGTCGGCCAGCAGTTGCGCGAGAGGATCAGTCGATGGATTCGGTCGGTTCGGAGTCATTGTCGGTTTCGGATCGCTTGAGCCATTGCGTGACATGGTAGCCGGCGTAGCACAGCGCCACGAACGGCAGGCCGCACCACAACGCGATGCGCTGCTGTGGATCGAAGGCCAGCCCGATGCAGGCGAGCACGCACATCGTCGCGCCCAGCAACGGCGTCAGCGGGAACCACGGCGCGCGGTAGCGCAATGTCTCGACCGCCTGTCCCGAACGCAGCAGCGCGCGCCGGAAGCGATAGTGCGAAAGGCAGATGCTCAACCACACCGCCACGACCGCGAAGCCGGAGATCGCCGACACCGCGACGAACACGGTTTCCGGCGCATATACCGCCGTGAGCAGCGCCGACAGACCGCCCAGCATGCTGAGCAGCAACGCCGTCATCGGAATGCCGCGGCGGTTCAAGCGCGCCAGACTGCGTGGCAGCGTGCCCTCGTTGCCCAGCGACCACAGCATCCGCGCGGACGCGTACAGGCCGGAATTGGCCGCCGACAGGATCGCGGTGAGGATCACGAAGTTCAGCAGGCCCGCCGCATGCGGGATGCCCAGGCGCTCGAACACACGCACGAAGGGGCTCTGGTCCACCGCCGCCGTCTCCATCGGCACCAGCGCGGCCAGCACCAGCACGGTGCCGACGAACAACACCACCAACCGCACCAGCGTGGTCCGGATCGCCAACGGGATCGCACGCTGCGGCTCGGCGGTTTCCCCGGCCGCGATGCCGATCAGTTCGGTACCCGAGAACGCGAAGTTGACCGCCACCATGGTCATCAGGATCGGCAGCACACCGTGCGGAAACCAACCGGCGGCGGTCAGGTTGCGCAGCCCCGGCGCCGGCGCACCGTCGGCCAGCGACAGCACGCCCAGCGTGGCCGCGCCACCGAGCACGATGAAGGCCAGGATCGTCGCCACCTTGATCAACGAGAACCAGAACTCGCTCTCGGCGAACCAGCGCGAGGACACCATGTTCAGCACCAGGATCAGCACGCAGAACAACAGGCTCCAGGGCCACGCCGGTGTCTGCGGGAACCAGTACTGCATGCAGAACGCGGCGGCTGTCAGGCTCGATCCGAGCGCCACCGTCCAGGTCAGCCAGTACAGCCACGCCACGGTGTAACCGGTGGCCGGCCCGAGGTAGCGCGAGGCGTAGACGTGGAAGGCGCCGGTCTCCGGCATCGCCACCGCCAGTTCGCCCAGGCACTGCATCACCAGGTACACCACCAGCGCACCGATCAGGTAGGCCAGCACGGTGCCGGCAGCGCCGGTGGTGGCGATGATGTAGCCGGTGTTGAAGAACAGACCGGTACCGATCACACCGCCGAGTGCCAGCATCACCAGATGCCGTGTCTGCATGCTGCGCTGGAACTGGGCGGACGCCGTCTCGGCGGGTGCGGGCATGCGATGGTCACGATGGGAGGGGGAGCGGCATCCTGCCATGTTCGCCAGCGTGGTCAAACGATGGATTCGCCTGCGTTATGCTCAGTCGTTATCACGCCGCAGAAGCGCCATGCCCACAGCTGTGCCGCCCATCACGGAATCCGGCCTCGGACTGGCCGGCATCCACCACGTCGCGATCATCGCCTCGGACTATGCCCGCGCCCGGCATTTCTACTGCGACATCCTCGGCCTGCGCGTGCTGGCCGAGCACTACCGGCAGGCGCGCGACTCCTGGAAGCTCGACCTGGCACTGCCCGATGGCAGCCAGATCGAACTGTTCTCGTTTCCGTCGCCACCACCACGCCCGAGTCGCCCCGAAGCACGCGGCCTGCGCCACCTGGCGTTCCGTGTCACCGACCTCGATGCCGCCATCGCGCACCTGACATCGCACGATGTGGCTTGCGAGCCGATCCGTGTCGACGAGTACACCGGCCGCCGCTTCACCTTCTTCGCCGATCCGGACGAACTGCCGCTGGAGCTTTACGAGGATGCTCCGTAGCGCCGTGGGCAGCACGCAACCCATCACATTCGGCGTGCCTGCCCATCGGTGATCGCAACAACGTCCAGCGCATGTAGCTGTAACGCGTTGGTACAGACAAGAAATCGGCTTCTACCCAAGGAAAGGGCCCATACATGCTGCAAACCCGCTCGATGATGAACTTGATCGATTCTTCCAATCGGTCCATGCATGCAGAAACACTTCGATCATTCGCCGAGCTGCGATACGAGATTTTTATTCGACGCCTGGGTTGGCCTCTCCCAGATGCCAGCAACGGCCTGGAGGAGGACGAATACGATACGTCGCAGGCGGTCTACGTAACGATCAGCAACAGCGTCGGCCAAGTGATCGCCGGCGCCCGATTGCTCGATACCGCCGATGCCAGCCTGTTGAACGAGGTCTTCCCTCATCTGGTCAAGGATGGCGAGCCGCCACGCTCACGCCGGATCTATGAGATCACCCGCTTTGCCATCGATCACCGCCGCGACCGCCTGGAGGGCTGCATGGATCTACGGGCGCGCCTGCTGTGGGGCATTCAAGCGGCGGCCCAGCACCTTGAGCTGCACAAGATGGTGTCGGTCACCTACACCCATCTGGAGCCGATGCTGCGCAAGACGGGCTACCGCTTTCGCAGGCTTGGCGATGTCGACAGTGTCGATGGCATTCCGACGGTGGCGCTGGAGCACGAAGTCTCGCCCGACGTGCTGCATGCCTGCCGCTCTGCCCTGCTCACCGGCAGAGGCCGTAACCTGTCCGGGTCGTTATGTCCGCGCTTGAGTCCCAGCCAAGCAGGCCCGGCGTAACAGCAGAAAAACCGCCTCTTCGCAATCGCAATCCACGCCCCTGAACGCCCCGTCGCACGCTTTCCGTACCCGGGCGAATGGGTATACAGTCGGCTCCATCCCGGCCCGGAGCCGGTCTGACGATATCCCTGGGAGGGGAACCATGCGCACTACCTGCAAAGCCCTGTTGCTCGCCCTGCCGCTGATGGCGGCTTCGATGCTGGCCCAGGCCAGCGAGTCGCCGGTCGGCCGCTGGACGACCATCGACGACGACACCGGCAAACCCAAGTCGATCGTGGAGATCGAGCAGGCCGCCAATGGCACGCTGACCGGCAAGGTGGTCGAGATCCTGCAATCCGACCACGGCCCCCACCCGACCTGCGACAAGTGCGACGGCGAGCGCAAGGGCAAGCCGATCGAGGGCATGACGATCCTGTGGGGCCTGAAGCCCGACGGCAGCCTGGTCTGGGGCGGCGGCTCGGTGCTCGACCCGGCCAAGGGCAAGACCTACAAGGCCAAGATCACCCTGACCGACGGCGGCAAGAAGCTGCAGATGCGCGGCTATATCGGCATCGAAGCGCTAGGCCGCACCCAGACCTGGATTCGCGACTGAATCCAGTTCCAATAGTCGGCACTCAACCGGGCCCGGCCTGTCCCATCGACGGCCGGGCCCGTCTGCATCCGGGCCACTGTGCATCAGCTCGTGCTGGACGGGGAATGCAGCGGTACCGTTTCGCGCTGCACCGGCTTGGTGATGCGATGCGCCCGATCGGCTCACCTGGAGGCGCGTCCGATCATTGCCGTCAGCAGTGCCGACAACAGCAGTAACACGCCGACCACGAACAACCCCCACCGGAAGCTTCCGGTGCGTTCAAGCAGATAGCCGATCACCGAGGGCCCCACGAAACCGCCCAGGTTGCCGATCGAATTGATCGTGGCGATGCCCGTAGCCGCCGCCGAACCCGACAGGAACAACGTCGGCATGCTCCACAGCGGTGGCTTGGACGCACTGACACCAATGTTCACCACCACCAGGGCTGCGACCACCGCGATCAGGCTGGCGGCGAAACCCGCCAGGAACAGACCGGTACCCGCCACCAGACACGCGATGGCGACATGCCAGATACGCTCGCCGCGCAGATCGGAATGGCGTGCCCACAGGAACATCGCGATCACCGCCAGCACCGCCGGGATGGCATTGACCAGGCCGGTCTGGAACGAACTCAGGCCGAAGTCGTGCAGCATCTTCGGCGCCCAGATGCCGAGCGTGTACAGGCCAGCGGACGTGCCGAAGTAGACCAGCGCCAGCGTCAGCACACGCTTGTCGGTCAGTCCCTTCCACAGGCTGTGACTGGCACCGGCTTCGCTCCTGCCGGCCTGTTCGGCGCTCATCGTCGCGACCAGCCATGCGCGCTCGTCCTCGCGCAGCCAGCGCGCTTTCTCCGGTCGATCGGTCAGGTAGAACACCACCACCACGCCGAGCACCACCGCGGGCACCGCTTCGATCAGGAACATCCACTGCCAGCCGTGCAGGCCGAGCAGGCCCTCCATCTCCAGCAACGCGCCGGACAACGGCGACCCCAGCGCCACCGAGATCGGCGCGGCCGCCATGAACAGCGCGGTCACCGCCGCGCGACGGCCAGCGGGAAACCAGTAGCTCAGATACAGGATGATCCCCGGGAAAAAGCCGGCCTCGGCCACGCCCAGCAGGAAGCGCAGCACGTAGAAGCTGGTTGCCCCCTGCACGAATGCCATCGCACCGGACACCACGCCCCAGGTGATCATCACCCGCGCTATCCAGATGCGTGCGCCGAAGCGATGCAGTGCCAGATTGGACGGCACCTCGAACAGGAAATAGCCGATGAAGAACAGGCCGGCGCCCAGCCCGAACATCGAAGGCGACAGGCCGATGTCGTCGTTCATGTGCAGCGCCGCGAAACCGATGTTGACACGGTCCAGGAAGGCGATGAAGTACAGCAGCATCACGAACGGGATGATGCGCAGGGTGACGCGGCGCAAGGTGCGCGATTCGATTTCCGAGCTCATGTTCCCCTCCTCCAGTGAACAGTGATCAGCGGTATGGCAGGTGCTGCGGGTGAAGGCTCCTTGGGGTTACGGGCGACGGCATCTGCCATCGCGATTCGTGCGTGTGCCGTCGAAGTCCGATGCGGATCGCGCGCGCGTTGTTGACGGTGGTACTTGTCAGCCCGATGGCGAGCCGAACGCCCAGCTCCAAGCAAGCAGACGCCGGGCTGCGCCGTATCGCGCCTCCTGAAGAACCGATCGGAATGGAATGACGCGCCCGCTATCTGCGCGGGCGCTGTGACTCAGGCCGCTTGTTCGCGCAGCCCGGTCGAGGCAGCGATGAAGGCGACCACCGCGGCGGTGACCTGCACCGTCGTCGCGGTGCCACCCAGGTCACGGGTATGCAGTGAAGGCTCGGCCGCGACGTGTTCGACGGCACGCATCACCTGCCGCGCCGCCTCGTGCTCGCCGAGGTGCTCGAGCAGCATCGACACCGACCAGAACGTGCCCAGCGGATTGGCCAGCCCCTTGCCCATGATGTCGAACGCCGAGCCATGAATCGGCTCGAACATCGATGGAAAGCGTCGCTCCGGATCGATGTTGCCGGTCGGTGCGATGCCCAGACTGCCGGCCAGTGCGGCGGCCAGGTCGCTGAGGATGTCGGCATGCAGGTTGGTGGCCACGATCGTGTCCAGCGAGGCTGGCCGGCCGACCATGCGTGCGGTGGCGGCATCGACCAGTTCCTTGTCCCAGCTCACGTCGGGGAATTCACGCGCGATCTCGGCGGCGATCTCGTCCCACATCACCATCGCATGGCGCTGCGCGTTGGACTTGGTCACCACCGTGAGCAGCTTGCGCGGCCGCGACTGCGCCAGACGGAAGGCGTAACGCAGGATGCGCTCGCAACCTGCACGGGTGAGCACCGACACGTCGGTGGCAGTCTCGATCGGGAAGCCGCGATGCACGCGTCCACCCACGCCGGAGTACTCGCCCTCGGAGTTCTCGCGCACGATCACCCAGTCCAGGTCGTTCGGCCCGCAACGCTTGAGCGGCGCATCGATGCCCGGCAGGATCCGGGTCGGGCGCACGTTGGCGTACTGGTCCAGGCCCTGGCAGATCTTCAGGCGCAGGCCCCATAGCGTGATGTGATCGGGGATGTCCGGATCGCCAGCCGAACCGAACAGGATCGCGTCCTTGTCGCGCAGTGCCTCTAGCGCATCCTCCGGGGCCATCACTCCATGGCGGCGGTAGTAATCACCGCCCCAGTCGAAATCCTCGAGCTCGAAGTTGAAGCTGCCGCTGGCATCGGCCAACGCCTGCATGACCTCACGGCCCGCCGGAACCACTTCCTTGCCGATGCCGTCACCGGGGATAGTGGCGATGCGATAGGTCTTCATACAGGCACTCCCGTGCTATCGAACGTGCCGGAACTCTAGCCAAGGTGCGGCGCAGCAAAGACAATCCCAGGGTCAAAGCATCATCAACCTGGAGTTGAAGATCATGGGCGACACCGTATTGCCGGCCGACCTGCCGTTCTTCGCCGCGCTGGCCGGCGCCGGCAGCCTCAGCGCGGCGGCGCGCGAGTTGGGGTTGACCCCGGCCGCAGTCAGCAAGCGATTGGCACAGATGGAAGCGCGCGCCGGCGTGGCGCTGGTTTCGCGCACCACCCGCAGCATGGCGCTGACGCCCGAGGGCACGCTGCTGCTGGAACACGCGCGCCGCATCCTCGACGACATGGACGCACTGGCCGAACTGCTCGGCGCCGCGCGGCGCGTGCCCAAGGGCCTGCTGCGGGTCAACGCCACGCTCGGTTTCGGGCGCAGCGTGGTGGGCCCGGCGATCTCGCGCTTCATCACGCGCCACCCGCAGATCGCCGTGCAGTTGCAGCTCTCGGTGACACCACCAGCGTTGACCGACGATGCCTTCGACGTCTGCATCCGTTTCGGCGAGCCGCCGGACACCCGCGTGGTGGCACGCCGGCTGGCCGGCAACCGGCGCCTGCTGTGCGCCGCGCCGGCCTACCTGGCGCGACGCGGCATCCCGCGCACGCCGGCGGACCTGGCTCGCCACGACTGCATCGCCATCCGCCAGGGCGACAACGCCTATGGCGTCTGGCAGCTGGGCGAGCGCGACAAGCCCGGGCGCGCACGCGCGATCCACATCCACGGTGGCCTGGCCACCAACGACGGCGAGATCGCGGTGCGCTGGGCACTGGACGGGCACGGCATCCTGATGCGCGCCGAATGGGACATCCGCGACTATCTGGCCGACGGCCGGCTGGTGCAGGTACTGCCCGACCACGACACGCCCAACGCCGACATCTACGCCGTCTATGCCCAACGCCGGCAGTTGCCAGCGCGCGTGCGCGCGTTCGTGGACTTTCTCGCCCAGGAGCTGCGCGAGCCGGGTGCCACCTAGGCCATGCGATAATGGCCGATCCCCCGGATCGCTCCTGCCATGACCCGCACCGCTCTCGTCACCACCGCCCTGCCCTACGCCAACGGCCCGCTGCATCTGGGCCATCTGGTCGGCTACATCCAGGCCGACATCTGGGTGCGCGCGCGCCGTTTGAATGGCGACAAGACCTGGTTCGTCTGCGCCGACGACACCCATGGCACGCCGATCATGCTGGCTGCAGAAAAGGCCGGCGTGACACCGGAAGCCTTCATCGCCGGGATCAAGGCCAGCCACGAGCGCGATTTCGCTGCATTCGGCGTGGCCTTCGATCACTACGACTCGACCAACTCGCCGGTCAACCGCGCGCTGACCGAGCAGTTCTATCTGAAGCTGGAACAGGCCGGCCACATCACCCGTCGCTCGGTGGCGCAGTTCTACGACCCGGCCAAGGGCATGTTCCTGCCGGATCGCTACATCAAGGGCATCTGCCCCAACTGCGGCAGCGCCGACCAGTACGGCGACAACTGCGAGGTCTGTGGCGCCACCTATGCACCGACCGACCTCAAGGAGCCGAAGTCGGTGATCTCCGGCGCCACCCCGGAAATCCGCGATTCGGAGCACTTCTTCTTCGAGGTCGGCCATTTCGACGCGTTCCTGCGCGAATGGCTGGCCGGCGATGTCGCGCTGCCGGGCGTCAAGGCCAAGCTCAAGGAGTGGCTGGACGCCGAAGGCGGTCTGCGCGCGTGGGACATCTCGCGCGATGCGCCGTATTTCGGCTTCGAGATTCCCGGCCAGCCAGGCAAGTATTTCTACGTCTGGCTGGACGCGCCGATCGGCTACCTGTGCAGCTTCAAGACGTTGTGCGCGGCCATCGGCGAAGACTTCGAAGCGCACCTGCGCGCCGGCACCAGCACCGAACTGCACCATTTCATCGGCAAGGACATCGTCAACTTCCACGGCCTGTTCTGGCCGGCGGTACTGCACGGCACCGGCCACCGCGCGCCGAACCGATTGCACGTCAACGGCTACCTGACCGTGGAAGGCGCCAAGATGTCCAAGTCGCGCGGCACCTTCGTGATGGCGCGCACCTACCTCGACGTCGGCCTGGAGCCGGAGGCGCTGCGTTATTACTTTGCAGCCAAGTCTTCCGGCGGTGTCGATGACCTCGACCTCAACCTGGGCGACTTCATCGCGCGGGTCAACGCCGATCTGGTCGGCAAGTTCGTCAACCTCGCCAGCCGCTGCGCCGGCTTCATCGGCAAGCGTTTCGATGGCCGCCTGGCCGACACGCTGCCGGACCCGGCGCAGTACCAGCGTTTCGTCGCCGCACTGGCGCCGATCCGCGAGGCCTACGAGCGCAACGACCCGGCCACGGCGATCCGCCAGACCATGGCGCTGGCCGACGAGGCCAACAAGTACATCGATGAAACCAAGCCATGGGTGATCGCCAAGCAGGAGGGCGCCGATGCCGAACTGCAAGCGGTCTGCACCCAGGGCCTGAACCTGTTCCGCGTGCTTGCCGCCGCGCTCAAGCCGATCCTGCCGCGCACCACCGCCGAGGCCGAAGCGTTCCTGTCCGCACCGGTGACCTCGTGGCAGGACCTCGACCAGCCGCTGGCCAACGGCCACGAGATCCAGCCCTACACCGCCCTGTTCACCCGTATCGACCCGAAACTGATCGACGCCATGACTGAAGCCTCCAAGGACACCCTCGCTGCTGCCGTTTCTCCGGAAGCAGCATCGGCCGTAGCCGCAAAGACCACCGGGAAGGCGGTCGCGGCTGAAGCCGCTCCTACGACGAATCACGAATCACACATCACCAATCACATCTCCATCGACGACTTCGCCAAGCTCGACCTGCGCATCGGCAAGGTGCTGGCCTGTGAGTTCGTCGAAGGCTCGGACAAGCTGCTGCGCTTCGAGCTGGACGCCGGCGAGCTGGGCAAGCGCCAGATATTCTCGGGCATCCGCGCCAGCTACGGCGAGCCGGACAAGCTGGTCGGCCGCAGCGTGGTGTTCATCGCCAACCTCGCCCCGCGCAAGATGCGCTTCGGCCTGAGCGAAGGCATGATCCTGTCGGCCGGTTTCGACGGTGGCGCACTGGCGCTGCTGGATGCCGACAGCGGCGCACAGCCGGGTATGCCGGTGCGTTGACGGCCGGGATTGGGAATTCGGGATTGGGGATTCGTAAAACCAGTCAGCGCAGCGATCCGCCTTTGCGAATCCCGAGGCGATTCTCAGCAGCCGTAGGCTGATAATCCCCAATCACAAATCCCGGCCCTCCATGCACTTAGCCCTCTTCGACTTCGATCACACCGTCACCACCAGCGACACCTATGCGCGCTTTCTGCGCCGGGTCGCGTCGCCCGAACAGGTGGCGCAGGCGAAGTGGAAGGTGGGGCCGTGGTTGCTCGCTTATCGCGCCAAATTGATTTCAGCCAAGGCGATCCGGGCGCGGGTGACCCGGCTTGCCTTCACCGGCCGCGAAGCCGCACAGATCGCCGAGCATGGCGAGCCGTTCTCGCGTGAGGTGCTGCCGCCGCTGCAGCGGCCGGAGATGATGCGGCGGATCGAATGGCACCAGGCGCAGGGCCATACGGTCGCACTGGTGTCGGCCTCGCTCGATCTGTATCTGGCGCCCTGGTGCGAACGTCACGGCCTGCATCTGCTCTGCAATCGACTGGAGCAGGATGGCGCCGGGCGCCTGAGCGGGCGTTACGAGGGCGCCGACATCGGCCCGGAGAAGGTCCACCGGATCCGCGAGCACTACGACCTCGCCAGATTCGAGCGTATCCACGCCTACGGTGACAGCGGCGAGGACAAACCCATGCTCGCCCTCGCCCACGAGCGCTGGTACCGCGGGCAACGCGTGGCCTGAGCCACGCCGGTCACATACCCCCTTCGATATGGCTTCCGCCAGCAGGAAGGCGGGAGGGCGCTCAGTCGTGTACGCCACACCAGATTGGTGACGCAAGTTGCAATTTGTCAATTGCGACAACGATGGCAAATGCCTGACAACAAAGTGACTTATTAGGAATTTCCCGCCACTCATGGCGGCGAAACACTGCATCACTGCAACACGGCAACATCCGTCGACCTGGCTTGGGAAGGGGCCCGGTCGACCAATCCGCGCCTCACGCTGTCCGCCAG
Source organism: Pseudomonas sp. GW821-FHT07E12 (assembly GCF_058986605.1). NCBI lineage: Bacteria > Pseudomonadati > Pseudomonadota > Gammaproteobacteria > Pseudomonadales > Pseudomonadaceae > Pseudomonas > Pseudomonas sp. GW821-FHT07E12. The sequence continues at coordinate 26,673 of NZ_JBYSVX010000007.1, forward strand.
ATTTCTCATCCTCACGGGGTCCATTGATGAAACCGTATCAAGCGTCACGGCTGTCAACGGCAATACACGCGCTCCTTTCCCTCGGTCTGTTGTCTGCCGGCTACCCGATGCTGGCGCAGGCAGCCGATGACCAGCCCTCGGGCCAGGATACCGATGCATCAGGAAAATCCAGCACTGTCAAACAGTTGGATGCAGTAAGCGTCACCGGCTCATTGCTGCGTCGCGCCGACAAAGAGACCGCCAACCCGGTCGTGACCGTGAATGCCGAAGCGATCGCCAACAACGGCGAGCCCACCGTCGGCAAGTTGCTGCAACAGTTGCCCAGCTTCGCCGGCAGCGCCGCCAACACCTCCAACAACAGCAACGGCGGCGGCGTGGCGAGCCCGACCAAGAGTGGTGGCGACGGTTCGGCGCGGGTCTCGCTGCGTGGCCTCGGCTCGGACCGCACGCTGGTGCTGATCGACGGCCAGCGGCTGATCAACGCCGATCTGAACATGATCCCGCAGAACATGATCGAGCGCGTCGACGTGCTGAACGTCGGCGCCTCGACGGTCTACGGCTCCGACGCGATCGGCGGCGTGGTCAACGTGATCCTGAAGAAGGACTACCAAGGCGCCGACATCAGCGTCAACAGCGGCATCTCCAGCCATGGCGATGGCCAGCGCCACGGCTTCAACTTCACCGCGGGCGCGGCCAACGACCGTGGCGAGATCGCCTTCGGGATGAGCTACAACAAGTACGACCCGATCCTGGCGACCCGCCGCAAGTTCTCCGAACACCAGCTCTACCTGTACAACGGCGGCCCGGAAGTGTCCGGTTCCTCGACGATCCCCACCGGCTACGTCCAGGTGCCGGGCTCGATCGCCCAGCAGTACGGTTGCACGCTGAACGCCAATGGCTACGGCGTGCTGACCCGCGCCTCCGGCGACGGCAGCAGTCTTGGCGACTATCGCTGCTACCAGGGCAACAGCGACACCTACAACTACAACGCCTACAACTACATCCAGACCGAGCAGCAGCGGGTCGGAAGCTTCCTGACCGGCCACTACGACCTCACCGACAACGTCACCGTCTACGGCACGGTGATGTACAACCACACCACCTCCGCCGGCCAGGACGCTCCGCCCGGCGTCTACGTCAGCGACGGCTGGAGCATTCCCGCCAGCAGCGCCGCCAACCCGTTCGGGATCGATTTCTCCGCGGACGACTACAACTTCAAGACCCGCCTCACCGGCATCGGCACGCGCCTGCACACCTTCACCACCAACAACCTGGAAACCATCTTCGGCGTGCGCGGCTATTACGGCCAAAGCAGCTGGTCGTGGGACGCCAACGCCAACTACGGCCTCTACGAGCGCACCCAGTACGACCACAACGAGATCTCGGTATCCAAACTGCAGACGCTGATCGACAACGGCCTCAACCTGTTCGACCAGGATGACCCGACGGTGGTGTCGCAACTGGAAGGCGCGGCGGAAACCGCCAAGTACCGCCTGCTCAACAAGCTCCAGCAGGTGCAGTTCACCAGCAACGGCAATCTGGGCGAGCTCCCCGCTGGCCCGGTGCAGCTGTCGGTCGGTGCGTTGTACCGGCACACCTCGACCGACTACACGGTCTCGCCCGACGCCCAGCTCGACACCACCACCCTGACCTGCAACCTGATCCAGGAGGCCTGTGGTTCGCCCGGCAGCGGCAGCTACAACGTCAAGGAAGTGTTCGCCGAGAGCCTGATCCCGTTGCTGGCGGAAAAGCCCTGGGCGTATTCGCTCAATCTGGATGTAGGCATCCGCACGTCGCGCTACAGCACCTCCGGCACCACCACCAACAAGAAGCTCGCGGTGGAATGGCGTCCGGTCCGCGACCTGCTGGTGCGCGGTACGGCCTCGGAAATCTTCCGCGCGCCGAACGTCAACGAACTGTACGACGGCGTCACCATCTCCAACCCGACGGTGAACGATCCCTGCGTCGATCTGACCTCGAGCGAACTGGCCGCGCATCCGACCGCATGCGCGGCCGTGTCGCCAGGCTGGACCGGCGGCACCGGGCTGCAGATCAACGCGCTGTACTCCGGCTCGGATGCCTCCGGCCTGGCGCTGAAACCGGAAAAGGGCAAGTCCTTCGACTTCGGTTTCGTCTACAGCCCGAGCGGACTGAACGGCTTTTCCACCAGCGTCGATCTGTGGCACATCTACCTCGACAACCTGCTGACCACGCTGGCCGCGCAGACCGTGCTGGACTCGTGCTTCGCCAGTGAAGCAAGCGCGTACTGCAGCTTCATCCATCGCTACCCGAGCAGCAGCACCAGCGCGGGCCAGATCTACTACGTCAATACTCCCGTGGTGAACCTGGGCACGCTCAGCACCAGCGGCGTGGATCTGGCCGTCAACTACCTGATCCCGCACTTCGACCTTGGCCGCCACAACCCTGGCGACTTCAAGCTGAGCCTCAACACCACCTGGCTGGCCGGCTACAAGAACAACGCCACGCCCGGTTCGGAAGGCGCATCGGTGATCGACTATGCGGGCACCTACTCGCAGCAGTTCGGCAACCTGACCCGCCTGCGCGGCAGCCTGACCCTCGACTGGAAGCGCACGAACTGGGACGCGCAGTGGCTGGCCCGCTACATCCACCACGCCAGCAACCTCAACGCCAACCTCGACACCGGCGCCAACGTGCCGATCGCATCGGTGGTCTACCACTCGATGCAATTGGGCTATCAGGTGCCCGACAGTCCCGTACACGTGGACATCGGCGTGGACAACGTCTTCAACAAGAACCCGCCGCTGGTCTATCAGAACGGCTCGGACTACAACGTCGATACGTCCACCTATGACACGATCGGGCGATACTACTGGGCAAGGGTGAGCGCGAAGTTCTAGCGCATTGCCGTCGTCGCACCCGGGAAGGCCGTCGCCAGCACAGCGGCGGCCTTCCTGTTCCTGCCATCGCGCCCAACGCCGAGGAAAACTTCGTCAGTCCATGATCGCTGCCATGCTCGACGCGCAACGCACCGGCGACAACGATGGCGTCATCCGCCTGGGACGGCAGGCACGCGAACGCGGGCTGGCCGACGAATCGAGTGAATGCCTGCTCGGCGTGGCCGAACTGAACACCGGTCAATTCGCCGAAGCTGCCGCCACTTTCCTGCGTCTGACCGAGCGGTATCCGCAGCGTTCGGCCTACTGGAACAACCTGGGCATCGCACTGCGCCAGCACGGGCAGATGGATGACGCCGAAGCCGCACTGCAACGCGCCTGCACGCTGGCGCCTTCCGATCCACAAGCGCATTACAACCTCGGCCTGGTACATCTGCAGCGACGGCAGTGGCTGCGCGTGCGCGAAACGATGATCGCCGCCGTGACACTCGCTCCCGGCTTCATCGAGGCACGGCTGCAAGCAGCGCACGCCTGCCATCTGGTCGGCGATACCGACAGCGTTCGCGAACTGCTGGCCGACGCATCGCACTGGCCGCCACTCGCGTCCGCCGATGCGATGCGCCTGGCAGCGATGCTCGCCGCACTGGGAAACATGCAGGCGACGCTGGCGATCCTGCAGAAAGCACGCAACGCCACCCGCGAACCCGCCGACCGGCTACGGCTGGAGGCGCACCAGATACTGCTGCACGAACGCTGCAACCAACTCGCGTTGGCCAACGAACACCTGCAGGCGCTGTCCGTCCCCGCACTCGAAGCCTTGCCGGTGCAGGCCACGCTGGCGCGCTTCGACGGCCACCATGCCCACGCGGTCATGGCCATGCGCGCTCGCACCTATCCGCAAGCAGCCATGCACTATCGCCAGATGCTGGAGCACGCGGCGGACTGCAACGGCCGCGCCACCGCAGCCTTCGGACTGGCCGCCGCCCACGACCGGATGGCCCAGCCGGAAGCGGCATGGGCGGCGCTGGACATCGCCCACCGCGCGCAGCAGGAACTGGTCGCCGAAATCAGGCCCGTGCTGCTGGACCCTGCGACACCTCCGCTCGAGATGCGTGCACATCCGGTATCGCAGCAGGAATACGCACGCTGGGACACTTCAACCGCGCCATCCGCGACGGACAGTCCGATCTTCGTCGTCGGCTTTCCACGCTCCGGCACGACTTTGCTGGAACAGATGCTCGACGCCCATCCGAGCTTCCGCACATTGGACGAACGTCCCTTCGTGCACGAACTGGTCCAGCGCATGGAGCAGGCCGGACAACGCTATCCGCAGGACCTGGGCGACCTGAGCACGCAGGAAACCGACATGCTGCGCGCCATCTACCGCCAACTGGCCGAGGAAGCGCTGGGCGCCATCGATGGCCTGCGCATCGTCGACAAGAATCCGCTGAACATGCTGTTCCTGCCGATGATCATGCGTCTGTTCCCGGCGGCGCGGATCGTGCTGTGCCTGCGCCATCCCTGCGATGTGCTGTTGAGCAGCTATTCCCAACCGTTCCGCGCGCCCTCGTTCATGGCCATGTGCGCATCGCCAGAAGGTCTGGCCGAAGGCTACCGCATGGCGTTCGAGCGCTGGTTCTCGCATCGGGAAGCGTTGGCGCCCGACGTGCTGGAGTGGCGCTACGAGGCGGTCGTGGAAGATTTCGCCGGGCACCTGACCGCACTGGCCCGATTCCTCGATATCGCCGATCCCGCACCGATGGCGGGCTTCGCCGAGCATGCCAAGGCCAAGGGCTTCATCGGCACGCCCAGCTACGCCCAGGTCACCGAGTCGCTGCACGCACGCAGCGTGGGCCGCTGGCAGGCCTATCGCCCGTGGTTCACAGCGCCCGTGCTGCAGCACCTGCAGCCAGTGGCAGACCGGCTGGGCTACCGGGTCTGAGAACCCTTTTATGATCTCTCGCCACAAAAGTATCGTCATTCCCGCGAAAGTGGGAATCCATGGACTTATCTGCCACTCACCATCCCCCATTAAGAACTAACGTCCTTGGATTCCCGCTTTCGCGGGAATGACGAGCAAGAACCGCTTTTTGGAGCGAGGGTGATAGCATCGCCGCCCTGTCTATGCGGCGCTTGGCCGCCATCCCGGACTGATCGCCGCATTCCAGCCGCTTCATGCCACGTATGCACGACACCACCGTCATCACCCTGACCGAACGCCTGGACCGCATCCTCCCGCAGACCCAATGCGGACAATGCGGCTTCGACGGCTGCCGGCCGTATGCCGAGGCGATGGCGCGTGGCGAGGCCGGCGTGGACCATTGCCCGCCGGGCGGCGATGCCGGCGCGCGCGCGTTGGCCCACGTGTTGGGTGGCGATGCCCTGCCCTACGACCGCAGCCGCGGCGAGCACAAATCGCCGCAGGTGGCCTGGATCGTCGAGGCCGACTGCATCGGCTGCACCAAGTGCATCCAGGCCTGCCCGGTCGACGCCATCATCGGCGGCGCCAAGTACATGCACACCGTGCTCGCACCGCTGTGCACCGGCTGCGAACTGTGCGTGCCGGCCTGTCCGGTGGATTGCATCGTGATGGAGACGACGGCGTAGCCGCGCCGATCCTTATCCACGGATAACCAGCACCGTCGTCCCCGCGAAGGCGGAAACCCAGCGACTTTGCCATGGTCGGCACGGAAGTCGCTGGATCCCCGCCTTCGCGGGGATGACGGATTCCGTCAATCGTTGCTGGTCAAATTGCCGCAGTAATCACGATCTCGATCTTCCACTCCGGCTTGGCCAGCGTGGCCTGCACCGTCGCGCGTGCCGGGGTGAAACCGGGGGCCACCCAGCCGTCCCATACTTCGTTCATCGCAGCAAAATCGGCGATGTCGGCCAGGAAGATTTCCGCACGCAGGATCTTGGTCTTGTCGCTGGCGGCCAGCGCCAGCAGGCGATCGATCTCGGCCAGCACCTGACGGGTCTGTCCCTTGACATCGGCGGTAGCATCATCGGCCACCTGGCCGGCCAGGAAGCACAGGCCATGGGCCACCGTCATCTCCGACATGCGTGTGCCGGTCTCGTATCGCTGCACCATTTCAGTCCTCCTCAGGTTGTGTCACCGCATTGTCCTCCGAAGTCGCCGGGCGCGCAGCCCCCGCGGCGCCGTGTCGTCGCCATGCCAACCCGCCCACCGATACTCGTCCCGATCGTAGTCCCTGCGACCACTACGCCCGCTCACAAGGCTTTGCCCTATGATGCGCGCCGGCGACATCGCGGACATCCGCCGTGACGTTCGCAACCACATTCCTCACGACCACGACCGAGCAACACGATGACCTGTGACCCCGGATTCCCGCGCACCCCACAGGTCAGGGCCTGCTCCCGTCGCCGTTCCACGCCCTCCTTCCGCGCCCCGTCGCCATGACCGATAACGCAACTCCCCAGGCAGCGTCTCCTCCCGGCTGGCGGCGTGCGCTGCCGGTCGTCGTCAGCCTGGCGATCCTGGCGATGGCGCTGCATGCGCTGTCATCGGAGTTCACCGAACACGGCTATCACCAGATCCGTCAGGCCTTCCGCGCCTTCAGCGTCGGCCAGATCGCGCTGACCCTGCTGCTCGGCCTGAGCAGCTATGCCTGTCTGGTCGGCTTCGACAGCGTTGGCCTGAAGCGCACCGGCAAGCGCCTGCATCCGGCCCGCGTCGGCATCACCGCGTTCCTGGCGCATTCGGTCGGCCAGACCCTGGGTTTTGCCGCGCTCACCGGCGGCGCGGTGCGGCTGCGCGGCTACGGCAGCGTCGGCCTGAGCCTGGCCGAGATCGGCCAAGTCGTGTTGATGAGCACGCTCGGTTTCGTGTTCGGTGCCTGGGTGCTGCTCGGACTGGCCCTGGGCCTGGAACCGGAAGCGGCCTCGCGCGTGCTGCCGATCCTGCCTGGCGCGGTACGCATCGTCGGCATCGCGATTCTGCTCGGCTATGCCGCGATGCTGGTACTGGTTGGCAGGCAAGGGCGCGAGTTCGGCTTCGGCACGCACCGCTTCTGGCTGCCGGACCGGCGCACCGTGCTCGGCGTCACCGCCCTGAGCGTGTTCGAGCTGGGACTGGCCAGCGCTGCGTTCTACGTGTTGCTGCCGCCGGATCCGGGTACCGGCTACTTCGGTTTCATCGGGCTGTGGCTGGTCGCGGTGGTCGCCGGCCTGATCTCGACCGTGCCGGCCGGGCTGGGCGTGTTCGAGTGGAGCCTGCTCAAGCTGTTGCCGCAGGTGGCACCTGCATCGCTGTTGGCGGCCGCGCTGGCCTACCGCGTCACCTACTACCTGGTGCCGCTGGTGATCGCCATCGCGATGGCGGCGGCGACCGGCTTGCGCAAGCCGGTGCTGATCGGCGCCAGCGGCGCGCGTACCGCATGGAAGACGCTGCGACCGTGGCTACCGCAGATCATCGCGCTGGCGGTGTTCGCGGTCGGCGCGATGCTGGTGATCGACGGCACCTTGCCGACGCCGAAGTCGCGACAGACGGTGGCGCCATTGCCGCTGATCGAAACCTCGCACCTGCTGGTCAGCCTGGGCGGCGTGGTATTGCTGCTGGTCGGCCAGGGCCTGCAGCGGCGCAGCCATTCGGCCTGGGCGCTGGCGCTGGCAATCTGCGTGGCACTGGTGCCGCTGGCGCCACTGCGCGGCAGTCATTACTCGGTGGCGCTGTTCTCGATGCTGACCGCGGTGGCGTTGTGGGTGGCACGCCGCGAGTTCTATCGCGAAGGTGCCTTGCTCGACGAAGCCTGGTCGTGGCGCTGGCTCAGCAACCTCGGCCTGGTGCTGGTGGCGACGTTCTGGCTGCTGTTCTTCGTCTACAGCCACGTCGAATACAGCAAGGACCTTTGGTGGGAATTCGCCACCTCGGCCAACGCGCCACGCGCACTGCGTGCGTTGCTGATCATCTGCGTGTGCGTGATCGTGTTCGGCCTGGCGCGGCTGCTGCGCAGCACGCGGCAACCGTTGCAGCCGGCCGACGCGCAGACGCTGGAACAACTCAAGCCGCTGCTCGCCGCCAGCGCCGATACCCAGGCCTGCCTGGCCTTGACCGGCGACAAGGCGCTGCTGCGCGACGAGGCCAAGGCGGGCTTCGTGATGATGCAGCGCTACGGCGGCTCGCTGATCTCGATGGGCGACCCGGTCGGCCCGCAGGAGGTCGCACGCGAATTGATCTGGCGCTTCCGCGAAGAAGCCGACCGGCTTGGCCTGCGCCCGGTGTTCTATCAGGTCGGCGAACAGCACTGGCAGACCTACCTCGACCTCGGCCTGACTCTGGTCAAACTCGGTGAAGAAGCGATCGTGCCGCTGCAGGGCTTCAACCTGGAAGGCCGCGAGCGCGCCGAACTGCGCCAGGCCTTCAACAAGGGCAAGCGCATGGGGCTCAACTTCCGGATGGTGCCGCCCGAAGAAGTCGCGCCGCTGCTGCCGCGCCTGCGCGAGGTCTCCGACCAGTGGCTGGAGGAAAAGGCCGGCGAGGAGAAGGGCTTCTCGCTGGGCAGTTTCGACCCGGAGTACCTGAGCCGTTTCCCGATCGGCGTGGTCGAACTGGAAGCCGAGCAGCGCATCGTCGCCTTCGCCAACATCTGGCAGACACCGGCCGGCGGCGAGCTGTCGGTGGATCTGATGCGCCACGCCGACGACGCGCCCAAGGGCGCGATGGACTATCTGTTCGTCGCACTGTTCCTGTGGGGCGCGGAGAACGGCTACGTACGCTTCTCGCTGGGCATGGCGCCGCTGTCCGGGCTGGCACAGCATCGCCTGGCCGGGCGCTGGAACCGCTTCGCCAATCTGGTGGCGCGGCATGGCGAGCGCTTCTACGGGTTCAGTGGGCTGCGCCGGTTCAAGGCGAAGTTCGCGCCGACCTGGCGTCCGCGTTATCTGGTGGCGCCGGGGGGGATGCATTTGCCGGCGGCGCTGTTGGACGTTACGCGGTTGATTTCGCTGGATCCGCGGCGGAATGACTGAGGTGGTGTTTGGGTGGGTGCGATGTTGTGTTTCTCGTGCGCCACTACCGTCAGGTGGGGATTTCGAGCTTTCTACGTCTACGTGATCTCACTACCGTCGTCCCCGCGCAGGCGGGGACCCAGTGACTTCCGCGCCATCTCACTACCGTCGCGCCATCTATCTACTATCATCCCCGCGAAGGCGGGGATCCATGGACGTTCGTGCAGGTAGCAGTGACCTCGTAGAGCGGAGCTTGCTCCGCTGCTCCTGCGTTTGATTTGCTGTTGAAAGCAACAGCAACTTCAACAGCAAAGGCTTTCGCTCCTTCGGAGCGAGTCACCTTTCTTTGCTCGTGCAAAGAAAGGTAACCCAAAGAAAGCACGCCCCAGTCCCTCGCGCCCTTCGCTGCGCTACGGGTCCGCTACGCCAGCGGGATTTTTCGACGCGACATCGTGTCGCGGCGAAAAACGACGCACATCCATGTGCGTCGCCCCTCCGGGGTTATTCCCGCCAGCTCCGCCGCTGCGGATGGGGCCCCGGAAAATCAAAGGCAAAAGAGCAAAAGCAAAATCACGAGCAACAGCAACGGCAAGATCAACAGCTCGGTTGCCGGCATCACTTTCTCTAAAGCAGGTCTGCGTGGTGCCGCGCAGCCACATCAGGATGCGAGCGCAGCCTGCCCTTCAGCGTATTCGCGCCCACGTCGCGGAACAGCGGATTGTCGGGATCGCGGGTATAGCCGGTCGCTTCGTGTGCAAGCTGTGGTGGCAGCGACAGTGCGGGGATCGTGCTGTCCAGTTGTGCCCCCAGGAAGAACGCGGCCGACAAGCGTTCGCGCCCGGCCGATGGACTGCGTACCCGGTGCACTGCGGCCTTCAAGTAACCATCCGAGGCCAGTTCGAGCTGCTCGCCGACGTTGACCACGTAGCTGCCGGGAGTGGGCGTGGCGTCGATCCAATCGCCGTCATCGGTACGTACCTGCAAGCCGCCGATGCCGTCCTGCAGGATCAACGACAGCAGTTCGCCATCCTTGTGTGCACCGACGCCCTGGTCATCCTCGCCTTCGCCGCGACCGGGGTAACGGATCAGCTTCATGGTCAGCCACGGCGCATCGCGATACAGCGATTGCAATGCATCACGCGGTTGCCCCAGCGCCTCGGCGCAGGCCTGTAGCACCTGCAGCAACACGCTTTCGATCGCGCACTGCCACTCCAGTACCAGCCGACGGAAATCCGGCAACCCGACAGGCCATTGGTTCGGGCCGTGCAGGCGTGCAGCTGCAGGCAATCCCGGCTCACGTGTGCGTGCGTTGTCCTCACGACCGAAGTCGATCTGCTCGCGCCAGTCCGCGCGGCCACGGGTGAGTTCGGCTCCGGCTGCGGTGTAACCGCGAAAATGCGGTGAACCGATCATCGCCAGCGCCTGCTTGTCGGCCTCAGGCGACGCGAACAGCGCGCGGGCCTGCTCCATCAATGCCGTATCCAGCGCGGCGGGGACGCCATGTCCGCCGATCCGGAAAAAACCGAACCGGCGCGCCGCCATCCGCAGTTGCTCCAGTGCCTGCTCGCGCCCGTCCGCGCCGGGTGACAGCACGGACAGATCGATGAGTGGCAGGCCCTCGTTCACTGCGCGGACCTGCATTCGCCGCGCGACGACACCCGCTGCGGTGCCAAGGCCGTCAAGAAGCGAACACCGTGATGCATCACCAGCGAGCGCCAAGATTCAACGAGGAATGGCGTGATTACGCCGGCTTCCCCCCCCTTACCCGGGAAGCCGGCCAACACATCACGGCGCGGTGTCCTGCAACTGCTGCAGGATCGTCTTCGCCAGCGTCTCGTAATCACCCTGGAAGTGGTGATCGCCCGGCAGACCGACGCGGCGGTTCTGCTTGGGCAGCGACGGGCACAGCGAGTCGTCGTCGTCCACGCCGTAGATGCACACGGTGCGGGGGACCGACAGCTTCGCCACTTCCGGCGCGATCGGCAGGCCGTCGTCGTCACCACTGGAAATCCAGTTGCTGACGTGGAACTCATAATCGGCAAACTTGCCCAGCGACAGCAGTGCGCTCATCCGCACGTGGGCGAGCGTGGCGGGCGGCAGGTGGTTGATCGCCGCCGGCAGCACGTCGGCGCCCTGCGAGAAGCCGATCAGGACCACGCGCGAACGCTTCCAGCGCTGTTCGTAGAACCGCACGATGCGATCCAGATCGACCGCAAAGCCCTGCGGCGTGCGCTCGGCCCAGAAGTAGCGCAGCGAGTCCACGCCGACCACCGGAATGCCTGCCTGCGCCAGTGCGCCGGCTACCTCCTTGTCCAGGCCGGCCCAGCCGCCGTCGCCCGACACGAAGATCGCGAAGGTATCGCCCTGGCTATCGACCGCCGACGGCACTTCGACGATCGGCAGGCCTTCCAGATCGGCCGGCGGCGGTGGCAGGCTGACGCCCTTCTGCGATCCCAGCGAGCGCACCGCGGCACGCAATCCCGGCAACAGGTCGCCCGTGGCGCTGCGCTTGAGCAGGCGCGCCTGCGGGACGTTCTTGATGAAGGCCGCTACCGTCGTCGCCTCGGCATGCTTGCCCAGTGACTCGGCCGCCAGCCACGGCACCGGCAGCTTCGTGGGCTGCAATCCACCGCCCGACTTGGCCACGCCGGCGCCACAGATCGCCTTGGGCGGCACCGAGGTCGGATGCAGGCCGTCGGTGAGCACGCCCGCCAGCACGTGGTCCGGCGCCTGCGCGGCCACCGCGTAGGCCAGTGCCGCGCCCTCGCCGTCGCCGACCAGCAGCGGCAGGCGGTAGGTCGGCACGTGATAGAACGCCTGCACATAGCGCGAGAAGTTCTCAACGTCGCCGGACGAGAACACGCAGGTGCCGCCATCCTTGTCGAGCACCTTGTACAGGTGCGCGGTATCCACCACCGCCACCATCGCGCCATCGGCACGCAACGCCTCGATCTGGGCCTGCCGGCGCGTGCCCTCGCCGGGGCCGGTGAACCAGACCACCATCCGCTGCGGCTCGCCTTCCGGCTGCAGCACCGGCACCTGCTCGAAGCGTCCATGCGTGACCGCCTCGGGCTCGGCGGCCACGGCGCTCAACGACGCCGCCAACGCAGCCACGCCACACAGCGACTTCCAGAGTTCAAGCCTTCGCATCATCGGGTTCCTGGGAAAAGGACACCGGCACATGGATGTGCCGGGCTGTTGTAAGAGATTCACGAAAAAGACCACCGGTCACGCGACCTGCATGGGGAAAGTTCATCAGACGTCCGCCTCGGGATGCCGTTCGCGCCAACGCGCCAGCGCCTGCCGGTACTCGGTCAACTGCTCCTCGTAGAGGTCGTAGACGCACAGTGGGCAACCACTGCCGCAACACTCGTTGTCCGCCGGCCGCTCCGGCGGCTGGGGTCGAGGATCGGGCGGGGCGACAGGTAGATCGGTCATCGGATTGGCGGGGCGCGCCAGCGGAAGCAGCCGCCATTGTAGAGCGCAGCCTGCTCGGCTGCGGTACGCCACACCGGCGCTTCGCCCCGATCGAGGCGCTGACGGCAAGCTCCCGGCCAGATCCCGGCGGGGTAAAGCGAACGCCGTTCAGCTCACGGCCCCGGCTCCCACGCCGTCAATCGTGCGGCGCAGGTTCGCACGCGCCGCCGCATCGCAGCGCGCGTGGAAGAAATCGCTCAGGAAGATCCGCGGCAGCGCCAACAACGCCCGCAGGAAGCACTTGCGCTCCATCCTGAACAGCAAGGCCGGCACATGGCCGCGGTACTCCTCGGCGATACCGCGATCGTAGGCGTCGAAGACTGCCGCCGGCGCGGCGAGGATGGCCATGTCGCAATCCAGGAACAGCGCGGTTTCCGCATCCACGTCTTGCGGCCGCAACTGGCCGTGGCGAGCGGTGAGCAGGATCAGGCGCTCGATGCGATCCAGGTCGAAACCGGCCTCAGGCCCCCAGCGGGCGATCCACTCACGCGCCATCAGCGCGGACTGGCGCTCGTTGTCGGAGCGGCCCGGCCGATACACCGCGTCGTGGAACAGGATCGCCAGCCAGACCTCGGCCGGGTGCTGCCAGCCGGGACCGGCCCGCACCTCGTCGTAGTGGTGCCACAGCGCGCGGACATGGCTGAAGTTGTGGTACGCCCGCGGCGGCGTGGCATAGGCCTGCTCGATGGCCTGCCACTGGGCAGGGTCGAGCGCGACGGGCGGCGAATGTTCCATGGCGGCAGCCTAAAACATTTCCGAATCGGATACTCACGGCTGTTTGCGCAGCATTTCCGCCCGGCCGAGTCCCGCATTTTGGCCGGCACAAGGCGCACGCGCAGAGCGGAGCGCTCCGCTGGGGCCTGGTCGGCAGAGGCTCAGCCGAGCAAGCTCGGCTCTACACGTCAAGAACAACCCGTCGCCATGGCGCGCCGGCAGATCAGGCCAGCGGCCAGCGTCCTTCCAACTGGTAGCGCGTCTGCCCGAGGAAGCTGCGGATCAACACGACTTCGCTCACGCGCCACTGCACCGGCTCGATGCGCTGCAGCGGCAGCGTCGCGTCGGTGTAGAGCAGAGTCAGGTGTGGCGTGAAACGAGTGTCGCCGGTGATGCCCTGCTCGGCCATGCGTCGCGCCAGCGTGCGTTGCAGTTGGAACAGCCCCCTCACGCCGTCCTCGCCACGCAGTACGCACGGCATCTGCCGGCTCCGCCCGCCGAAGGTACCGACCCGATCGAAACGTACGTCGAAGGCCTCCACCTGCAGCCGCTCCGCCGCGGCACGCGCACGCGCCAGCAGCGACGGCGGCAGGCCGGCGTAATCGCCCAGATGATGCAGCGTGACGTGCAGGCGCTCGCTGGCCAGAGGCTTGCCATGCAGGTTCTGTTGACCGATCAGTTCGTCGGTCAGGCCACTGATCGCGGCGGCGGTAGCCGCATCGGGCATCACCGCGAAGAACAGCCGCTCGCTCGGCTTCTCCTCGCCCAGCCCGAGCGACAACTGCGCATCGGCCGAGGACAGATAGAGGAATGGCTGGGTGATGGACATGTCGGGCCCGCGTGACGGCAGCTGCGCTTTGGGGGCGCGGATACTAGCAGAAGCCGCTCATACGCCGGTGCCCGGCGGCGGGAGTAGACTGCAAAAACGCCCTGCTGCGTGGAGGTGTCGAATGATCAGCCTGGCCTCGCTCGTACTCGCCACCGCGCTCGCCACCGCGCCAGCGTCAGCGCCGCCGCCAGCACCATCGGCAGCACCGCCCACGGCGGAAACCCTGATGGAGATTCCGCCCGAGCTGCGGCACATGCTGCAGCAACGGGTGATGCGGCTCGGCCAGTCGCCGGAAGAACGGCTGCAGCGCCTGGTGGACATGTTGTTCGCCCATGACGGCCTGGGACTGCAGTACGGCGCAAGCGACACCCACAGCGTCGCCGAGAGTTTCGCCACCCGCCGCGTCAACTGCCTGTCCTTCACCCTGCTGTTCGTCGCGCTCGCACGCGAAGCCAACCTCAGCGCACGCCCGCAGGAAGTCGGCAGAGTGCTCAGCTGGTACGAACAGGATGGCGTCGGCTACAACTACGGCCATCTCAACGTGCAGGTCCGGATCGGCTCCGGGATCGCCACGATCGACCTGGACAGCAACATCCTGATGGACCGGCGCGGCCCGCACGTGATCTCCGACAAGCGCCTGTTCGCCCACTACTACAACAACCGCGGCGCCGAACTGATGGCCGACGGCCAGCTCGGGCAGGCACGCGTCTACTTCCAGCAGTCGCTGAAGACCGAATCCGACCTGGCCGACGTCTGGAACAACCTCGGCGTACTCGACGCCCGCGAGGGCGCCCTCGACGCAGCCGCCACCGATTACGCGCAGGCGTTGAAGCTGGATCCACGCCATGGCGCCACCTTGTCCAATGCATTCAACCTGTATCGACGCATCGGCGACACGCGCCATGCCGAGCAGATGCTGACGCGACTGCGCGATGTGCAGGCACGCGACCCATTCCACCAATACGTGCTCGGCACCGAGGCCGAGCGCCAGAGCGATTACGCGACCGCGGCACGCTACTACAGCAGTGCGATCCGCCTGTATCCGAATGCACACCAGTTCCATTTCGGGCTCGCACGCGTTTCGTTCCTGACCGGGAACAGCCTGATCGCCGAACGCGAGCTGCGCCTGGCACGCACACTGGGCCCGGCCAGCGAACAGCAGCGCTACCAGGCCAAGCTGGACAGCCTGTACCGCTGGTCGCATCCGGCTGCCGGCCCGCGTCCGTAACGGCATAGCCGGCAATCCAGCGCGTCGCCTGCCCAAGGCCGCTCGAACCACCGGCTTCATGAGCTTTACGCAGCGATCCCGCTAGGATCGCTGCGTCCCCTGTTCCGGAGCGCTCGATGCGCCGCCTGCCGCATATCTCCGCGATGCTCGCCGTGCTGCTGCACGCCATGCCCGTGTCGGCAGCCGTGCCGTTCTGGGGAGCGAAGACCACCAGCCCGATCGGCACGCCCGCAACCGACCTCAAGCCGGGCGAGTGGTACTGGGGTGGAATCAGCAAGGGCTGGGGACCGATGGCGGTGATCGTCAGCCTCACCGAACAACGCGCCTACGCCTATCGCAACGGCATCCTGATCGGCGTCAGCACCGTCAGTACCGGCAAGCCCGGCTACGAGACCCCGACCGGCGTGTTCACGATCCTGCAGAAGGACAAGGACCATCACTCCAACGTCTACAACAGCGCGCCGATGCCCTACCAGGAACGATTGACCTGGGACGGCGTGGCACTGCATGCCGGCGGTCTGCCCGGCTATCCCGAATCGCACGGCTGCGTGCACCTGCCTTCCGAATTCGCGCGCCTGCTGTTCGAGAACTCCAGCATGGGCATGGTCGTGGTGATTTCCAAAGCCGGCGTGAGCCCGGACGCACTGGTGCATCCGCAACCGCTCAGCCCGATCGACCCGACCACCGGCGCCGACCTGCAGGCCCAGGCGCTATCCGGCAGCGAGCAATACAGCTGGCACCCGGAATCCGCGCCGCAAGGTCCGATCTCGATGGTGCTCAGCGATGCCGACCAACAACTGGTGGTGTACCGCAACGGCATCGAGATCGGTCGCGCACGCGCCCAGGTGCGCGACCTGCCTGCCGACTTCGGCACCCAGGTCTATATCGCCGGACAAGGCTTCCTGCCTGATACACCCTCAAGCCTGCCGGACGTGCGCATGCCGAACTGGCTGCATGTCGGCATCGACGGCGACGCGAGCTCGCGCGAAACCGTCGCCCCCGAAACCATCGGCAAAGTGGAGGTCGCTCCAGCGTTCCTGCAACAGCTGCTGCCTCAGCTGATGCCCGGCGCGGCGCTGGTAGTGACGACCCAGCCGGTGCTGGAATCGACCACCGGACGCGCGCAGCAGGTCATCGACGCAGAACCGCCGGAGACCCCGGAGACCGAGGCACGCTAGGTTCTGTCGTCCCCGCGAAGGAGAACGC
This sequence comes from Pseudomonas sp. GW821-FHT07E12, assembly GCF_058986605.1. Classification (NCBI taxonomy): domain Bacteria; kingdom Pseudomonadati; phylum Pseudomonadota; class Gammaproteobacteria; order Pseudomonadales; family Pseudomonadaceae; genus Pseudomonas; species Pseudomonas sp. GW821-FHT07E12. Next base: position 42,970 of record NZ_JBYSVX010000007.1, read on the forward strand.
ACAACAGGCGCATGCACACGCCGTTGCAGCAGCGCCCTTACGCCTTACGCAGGAAGATCGTCTTCAGCACCAGCCCCTTGATCTTGTCCGAGTTGCCTTCGATGTGCTCGGCATCGTCCTCGACCAGGCGGATGTTGCGGATCACCGTGCCCTGCTTGAGCGGGATCGAGGCCCCCTTGACCTTCAGGTCCTTGATGACGGTGACGGTGTCGCCGGTGGCCAGCACATTGCCGTTGCAGTCACGTACCACCAGCGCCTCGCCCGTGGCCTCCTCGGCCGACCACTCGTAGCCGCAATCCGCGCAGACCCACTGCGTCCCGTCGACATAGGTGTTTTCCAGGGTGCATTGCGGGCAGGCGGGCATCGGCGTTTCCGGAGCGATAAAGGGGCGGCATTGTAGTCCGTCGCCTCCGGACACCTCACCCTGGAGCCTATCGTCGGCGATCGTCGGCAATTTACGCGACTTGTCGCCCAGAAGTCCGCCCCAACCTGCCGTCACCGCCCACCGGCGCCATGCGCGACGGAACCCCGCCTGACCGCCGTCAACAGCAATTTAACGTTTTCCCGGCACCTACAACGTAAACTATTGTCGCGCAAGGCTTTCATCGACGCTTCGGACTCCTCGCCCGCCGCTCCGCCGGCGACATACCCGCACGACACGAGGGGTTCTCCGGCCAGCAATACCGCTCCACGGCTCGCGTCCCTCACCGCCTTCCTAAAAGAGCTCCCCCGCAACAGCGGGCGATCTCGATCACCTTCAAGACAGTACAGGAGTCGCCATGGCACGTCCCGCCAAGTCCAAGACCCAGCCGATCATCGCCCGCAGCGAGGGCAAGGGCCAGCCGCTGACCCGCGAGCGTATCGCCGCCGACCTGGCCGCGTTCCGCAAATCCGGTGGCCGCATCGAAGTGCTCGAAACCCGTTTCGGCCGCGCTCGCAACGACGCCGAAAAAATCGACTGAGTTTCCTGGACACGCCCCACCGAAGGCCGCCTCGCGCAACGTGAGGCGGCCTTTGTGCTTTTTGGAGTCGCCTCTTCTTCGCGAATCGTAGCGCCGAGCTTGCTCGGCTCTACCGGGTTCTGCGGCGGCACCTCAATGCATCACCAGAAGCGTCTCCCCGAAAGCAGGAGTGACCTTCACCACGAACGCCAGCCTCCATCTGCATGACCCGGAACGATCGCCTGTGCTCCAATCGTGGCGACTTCGATCCAGCTTCCACGTCCATGCCTGCCATCGCCCCCGTCGTCCTGCCCAGCCACCTCGCCGGTCCGCGCGATGTGCCGCTCATCGATGAAACCGTCGGCGCCCTGCTCGAACGCATCGCCCGGCGCTGGCCCGAGCAACCTGCACTGGTGGTGCCAACGCAGAACGTGCGGCTCAGTTACGCCCAGCTCGATGCAGCGGTGACCCGGCTCGCCGCCGGCCTGCTGCAACTCGGCCTGGAGCCGGGCGACCGCATCGGCATCTGGTCGCTCAACCGCACCGAGTGGGTATTGATGCAGTTCGCCACCGCCCGCGCAGGGCTGATCCTGGCCAACATCAATCCCGCCTACCGCAGCCATGAGCTGGAATACGCGCTGACCCAGGTCGATTGCAAGGCGCTGGTGCTGGCACGCCGCTTCAAGACCTCCGACTACCCCGCGACACTGCGCGAACTCGCGCCCGAACTCGACACCAGCGCGGCCGGGCAACTGCATGCCCCACGCCTGCCGGCGCTGCGCCACGTGATCGTGCTCGGCGACGAAGCTGCACTGCCCGGCACCTGGCGTTTCAACGACGTCGCCAACTGCCGCGATCCGCAGGCGAAGGCGCACGTGCAGGCATTGCAGGCATCGCTATCGCCGGACGACGCGATCAACATCCAGTTCACCTCCGGCACCACCGGTTCACCCAAGGGCGCCACGCTCAGTCATCGCAACATCGTCAACAACGGTTTCTTCATCGGCGAGCGCATGCGCCTGAGCGAGCAGGACCGGCTGTGCATTCCGGTGCCGTTCTACCACTGCTTCGGCATGGTGCTCGGCAACCTCGCCTGCGTCACTCACGGCAGTTGCATGGTCGTGCCCGGCGAGGGTTTCGATCCGCTCATCACGCTGCAGACCGTGCAGGACGAACACTGCACCGGCCTGCATGGGGTGCCGACCATGTTCATCGCCGAACTGGCGCATCCGCGGTTCGGCGATTTCGATCTGTCCTCGCTGCGCACCGGCATCATGGCCGGCTCGCCGTGCCCGGTCGAGGTGATGAAGAAGGTCGTCGAGCAGATGCACATGCGTGAGGTCACGATCGCCTACGGCATGACCGAGACCAGCCCGGTGAGCTTCCAGACCACGCCCGACGACGCGCTGGAACGGCGCGTGGATTCGGTCGGCCGCGTGCATCCGCATGTCGAAGTGCGCGTGGTCGATGACGAAGGCAATGTTGTTGGACGTGGACAGACCGGCGAGCTGCACACGCGCGGCTACTCGGTGATGAAGGGCTACTGGAACGATCCCGCACGCACCGCCGAGGTGCTCGATGCCGATGGCTGGATGCATACCGGCGACCTGGCGACGATCGACGAGGACGGCTACGGCCGCATCGTCGGCCGGCTCAAGGACATGCTGATCCGTGGCGGCGAGAACATCTATCCGCGCGAGATCGAGGAATTCCTCTACGCCCATCCGGCCATCGCCGATGTGCAGGTGTTCGGCGTGCCCGACAGCAGGTTCGGCGAGGAAGTCTGCGCCTGGATCTGCCTCGCCGAAGGCTGTGAACTTTCCGCCGAGGAAGTACGCGAGTACTGCCGCGCACGCATCGCCCACTACAAGGTGCCGCGCTACGTGGAGTTCGTCGATGAGTTCCCGATGACGATCACCGGCAAGGTGCAGAAGTACCTGATGCGCGAGCTGATGACGCAGCGACTCGGGTTCTGAGCGGCGTGACGGCTTAGAATCAAGATTCCCCGTTCTCGTTGCTGCCAATGTCCGACCTGCACTCCTATCCCGCGATGATCCGCGACCTGCTGCCACGCTGGAACCAGCAGATACTCGATATCGCCGTGCCGGCCGTGGAGGTCGTCGCCGTCCTGCTCATCGCGATGCTGACGCGCGCGATCCTGCGCGGACTGCTGCGGCGAGTCGGTGCGCGCTACCACGTCCCGATGGAAATGATGATCGGGCTGCGCCGGGTCGGCAGCTTCGTGATCTCGGTGGCGGTGCTGCTGGCGATCCTGCGGATATTCGGCGTCTCCGGCACCGTGCTGTGGACCGCGTTCACCGGTTTCGCGGCGGTCGGTGCGGTGGCGTTCTTCGCGGCCTGGAGCGTGCTGTCGAACATCTTCTGCACGTTCCTGATCCTGACCACGCGGCCCTTCCGCCTGCACGACCACATCGAACTGCTGGAGAACGGCGAGAAGCCGGGCCTGAAAGGCAAGGTGATCGACATCAACGTGATCTACACCACCCTGCAGGAAACCGACGAAACCCGCGGCAACAGCGTGCTGCAGATCCCCAACAGCCTGTTCTTCCAGCGCACCACCCGACGCTGGCGCGAGAGCGGTTTCGATAACAGCTAGCGCAACTGACTGTCCTTGCTGCCACGGCGGTTGTAACCGCTGTGGCCCTGCTCCTCCTCGTCATGCGCCTGCTGGCAACGCACGCACAGGCGCACGCCCGGCACCGCCTTGCGCCGCGCCTCGGGAATCTCGGTATCGCATGCCTCGCAGTGCGTCAGTCCCGGCCCGCTGGGCAACTGGCTGCGCGCCCGCTTGATCGCATCGTCGACGGTCGCATCGATCTGGTCCTGCACCGCGCCATCACCCGCCCAACCGGTCGCCATCGTCGTCTCCCACAGTGGCCATGTCGGCAAGATGGTTCCGGCTCGAAGCGATTCCAAGCCGGCCCATGCACACGTTCCTGAACAAACTGGCGCTAGCATCTTCACCTCGGCCCCTGCCAACCGATGAAGTCCTTCATGGAAAATCCCGTGCACCCGTTTTCGGAACTGTTCGCCCAGCTCGGCCTGCCCAGCGACGAACCGGGGATCCAGGCGTTCATCCGCGAGCACGCGCCACTGCCCGGTGCGATGCGACTGGAGGAAGCCCCGTTCTGGACGCCCGCGCAGGCGGCGCTGCTGCGTGAAGAACGCATCGACGATGCCGACTGGATCGAGACCGTCGATCAGTTGAACCTCGCCCTGCATGGCGCGCCCGGGACCTGAATCACGGCATCGTGGCAGAAGCCCATCGGCGAATCGCACACCCCAGCGAGACGCAATGCTGCAACGCACATCGCCACACCGATTGTTCTAGAATGCCGCCCACGCGACGCTCAGGACCCGCTCCAGACCCGTCGCGTTTTTGTTTTTGTGTAATCGGTACGCATCCCTGGCAATGGTCTGCACGTCCAACGCCAGGTACAGGATGCGAACCTTCGCAACGCCCCGCATCTGCATGCGCGGGGTGCAGTTGGATCCCAGGCACAGTTCCCGGTCGTTGCAGTTTGCCGCGCCCCCCACGGAGCCCTACCGATGCTTTTCGAAACCCTCGACACCACCGGCCATGAACAGGTCGTGTTCTGCAACAACCCCGATGCCGGCCTGAAGGCAATCATCGCGTTGCACAACACACGCCTGGGGCCGGCCCTCGGTGGCGTGCGCATGCGTCCCTACCCGAACAGCGAGGCCGCTCTCAACGACGCGCTGCGGCTGAGCCGCACGATGACCTACAAGAACGCACTGGCCGGGCTCAACGTCGGCGGCGGCAAGGCGGTGATCATCGGCGATCCGAAGGTGGACAAGAGCGAGGTGCTGTTTCGTGCGTTCGGACGCTTCGTCGAATCGATGGGTGGCCGTTACATCACCTCCGAGGACGTCGGCACCGACGTCAACGACATGGAGCAGATCTACCTGGAAACCGGCTACGTCACCGGCGTGCACCAGGTACACGGTGGCTCCGGCGACCCGGCGCCGTTCACCGCCTACGGCGCCCTGCAGGCGTTGATGGCCGCACTGAACCGCAAGCTCGGTCATGAGGAAGTGGGCAAGACCAGCATCGCGATCCAGGGCCTGGGTCACATCGGCATGGAACTGGTGAAGCTGCTGAAGGAGCGCGGCGCCAAGCTGTTCGTCGCCGATCTGGACAGCAAGCTGGTCGATCGTGCGGTGAGCGAGTACGGCGCCGAAGCGGTCAGCCCCGACGCGATCTACGAAGTCGGCGCCGACGTATTCGCGCCCTGCGCGCTGGAAGGCGCGATCAACGAACAGACCCTGCCACGCCTGAAGGCCGGGATCGTCTGCGGTACCGCCAACAACCAGCTCTCCAGCGACGCGATCGGCGAGGAGCTGTATCGCCGCGGCGTGCTGTACGCGCCGGACTACGTGGTCAACGCCGGCGGCGTGATGAACGTGTCGCTGGAAATCGACGGCTACAACCGCGAGCGGGCGATGCGGCTGATCCGCAGCATCTATCACAACCTGGAAAAGGTCTTCGACCTGTCCGAACGTGACCGCGTGACCCCGCAACAGGCAGCCGACCGCATCGCCCAGGCGCGCATCGACTCGATCAGCCGGCTCAAGCTGCCGCTGGGCCGAACCTCGCCACGCTTCACCGGCAAGCTGCGCGGCGAATAACGACGAGCACCATGGATCGCAGGAGCGGCTCTGGGTGGCCCAGGGCCATCAGCCGCGATGAGGCTTTCCCGGTAACGCCCCATCGCGGCTGAAGCCGCTCCTACGATGAACAGGCGACGCGCAAACGCTGCTAGAACCCCAGCAGATAACGCAGACCGAACGCCCGATCCTCACCGCGCGCACCGAAGCGCTGGTCATACCCCAACGCAACCGCCCCGAAGCGTCCCAGCGGCGCCTGCGCAGAAAGCCCGAACAAGCCACCTGAGCGCCCCGGTTGCAGATTGGCAAGCGTGCTCCACGCATCGGCGCCGACGAACCCCATCTGCTGCGACAAGCCCGCACTGGCCAGCGCCTGCTGCCATTCCGAATAGGCACTGAAGCTCAGCCCACGCCAGCGGTACTCACTGCGCAGACCCGCCAGCACCTGCGTGCGGCTGGCACGGTTGGCATCGGCGCGTAGACCGAAGCCCTCACCGCCCTGCTCGCTGAAACCGTCACTGTCGACGCGCACATGATCCGCGCCGACATAAGGCGCCATTGCCCAACCCGCGTGTTGCCAGCGATAGCCCGCCTCCAGGCTGGCCGAGAAGAATCGCGCGTCGTAGTCCACCGACGTCTCCGAACGCGCCTGGCCGAACTGCAGCTCGCGCTCGATCTGCCGATGCACCTGCCCGGTACCCACCTGGCCCAGCGCGTAGACATGCTCGCCTCGCGTCCCCCAATAGGCCTGCGCATGCACCTGCCGATTGCGGTCACGCGAGGACGACAGCGCCGCATCGCTCATCCGCGCCTCGCCGAACGCGAAGCCGGACACGCTGCCGTTGGCCATCGCGAAATCCTGCCCCACCATCCAGCCGGCCAGCGCGCCACCGCCGATCCCGGCAAAGCTGCCCTGGCCATTGCCGCCGAGTGCCTGCCGCCATGCACCGCTGTGCCCGCCCGACCACGCCACCTCGCCGAAGTGCTGCGACAGCGCGCGCCGGCCCAGATCCACCGCATCGAAGGTCGCGGTCGCCGCCTCGGCATGCGCCTGCCCGGACAGGCTCTGCAGCGAGGCCAGCGCCTGTTTCGCATCGGCCGCCTGCTGCAGCGCCGCCGCACCGCGGATGAAGCCCGCGTCGATCGAGTTGCCGCCCTGCTGTTGCTGCACATCGATCTGCTCGAACGCCTGCTCCACCCGCGTCGCCGACGACAGCGACGCGGCGGTGATGCCGGACAGCGACGCGGCAGTGCTCGCCACATCCAACCGCTGCAAGGTGATGTACGCGGCGTTGGCGTCGTAAGCCAGGCTGCCCTGACCGACGAACACGCCTGAGCCCCAGGTCAGATTGGCGAACGTACCGCTCAAACCACCGCCGGCCTGGAGCACGCTGTAGGACGTGTTGAGGCTGACGTAATCACGCTTGCCCAGCACCTGCAGATCGCCGGCAATGCTCGCGCTGCCACCGACGCTGAGCCGGTCGCCGACGTTCAACGCCAGCCTTGCTCCGGCCGCCTGCGTGTAGCTGCCGGATACGCTCAACGTGCCCTCGCCCAGTTGCAGCGTACCGGCGTTGCTGACGCTGCCACCGATGCGGTTGCTGCCGATCAGCGTCGCCCCGCTGGCGATGCTTGCGCCCGCTCCCAGGCTGGAAGCCCGCAGCGTGCCGCCCAGCACCTGGGTCTGGCCACTGAAGGTGTTGTCCGTGCTCGCCAGCACCAGCGTGCCGGTGCCGCGCTTGATCAAGCCACCACTGCCGCTGATGTCGTTGGACCAGGTCGAAGTGATCCCGTCGAAGGACACCGCAACGTCACCCCAGTCGAACTTCGCCGGCCCGAGCACGGCCTTGCCGACATCGAGCAGGCCATAGCCGAAGGTCGCGTCCACGCCGGGCGCCCCCAGATCCTTGGCGGTGCCGAGCAGCGTCTGCCGCACCAGATCGTTGTTGAAATACGGGAATGCCTGCCACACCAGCGCCGCGGCGCCAGATACCAGCGGCGCGGCGAACGAGGTGCCGCTGCCGTAGTAGTAGGTAACGCTGCTGGCGGTGTCGTCGTGACCGGTGAACACCGATGTCCCCGGCGCCACCAGGCAGTAATGCATCGCCACGCCGCAGGCGTTGGAGTAGTCGGCCAGTTGAGTCGGGTTGGCGGTATCCAGCGCCGCCACCGCCAGCCAACCACGCTCCAGATCGGCCGCCGGCAGGGTGCCGTTCGGACCCGGCTGGCTCGGCAGCGCCGCCATGTCGGACGGATTGGCCTTGCCTTCGTTGCCGGTGGCAAACACCACCAGCCCGTCATTGGAGAAGATGAAGGAGCGGTACTCGTTGGCGATCGACGCGGTCGCGTTCGTATTGGTCCAGTACAGACCACCCCACGAGTTGTTCATGATCCGCACGCCCGCGGAAATCAGCGCGTTGTGGACCGTCTGCAACCCGAGCGCGCCATCGACTTCATTGCCATCACCCGAGCCGTCGTCGGTCGGCGATGTGTCGTTGATGATGCGCGCCGAGACGATCTGCGCACCGGTCGCGATACCCCCCGGCCACGAGCCGACCGGGGCACCGGCGGCAAGCTCGGCCACGGTCGTGCCATGGCCGACCACGTCATCGACATTAAGGTTGTTCGTGGAGGGATCCACGTAGGTGTAGTTCGCGACCACCCGCCCCTGCAGTGCCGGATGATTGCGATTGACGCCGGTATCGACCACGCCGATGCGATAGCCCGCGCCGGTATAGCCCAGGTCGTGCGCGGCCTGGGTGTTGGTCAGCGTCAGATGCGCATCGAACGCCGGCTGCGGCGGCGGTGGAGAGGTGGGTGGCGGAGACGTCGGGGGCGGAGGCGGGGACGTGGGCGGCGGCGATACCGGAGGTGCCTCCGAACGCACCGTGCCGCCTCCACCACCACCGCAGGCAACCAACGCCAATGCCAATGCCGAGGCCAGCAACGTCCTGGCCATGCGCGCCTCATTCATAGCGACTCCCCGAATTCAGTCCATTGAAATGCGGACCGAAAAAGTGGTCCGCGAAAATGCCATCTATACGATATCCCGCAACGATTGTCTTGCAGCTGGCACACCGACCGCCACGCCCTGATAATCGCCGGATATCACCAAACGGTATTCATCCATGTCCGAGATCGTCATTGCCGCGGCCAAGCGCACCGCGATCGGCTCTTTCCTGGGCCAGTTCAACGGCGTCCCCAGCACTACCCTGGGCGCCAGCGCCATCGCGGCGGTGCTCGAGCAGTCCGGCGTGCCGGCCGCCGATGTCTCCGAGGTGATCATGGGCTGCGTGCTGCCGGCCAACCTCGGCCAGGCACCGGCGCGCCAGGCTGCGATCGCCGCGGGTGTCCCGGTGTCCACCGGCGCGCTGACCATCAACAAGGTCTGCGGCTCGGGAATGAAAGCGATCATGCTCGGCCACGATCTGATCAAGGCCGGCTCGGCCAGCATCGTGATCGCAGGCGGCATGGAGTCGATGAGCAACGCCCCGCACCTGCTGCCGAACTCGCGTACCGGCAACCGCTACGGCAACTTCCAGGCGGTCGACCACATGGCGTGGGACGGCCTGACCAACCCATACGACGGCCAGGCCATGGGCGTGTTCGGCGAGAAGACCGCCGAGAAGTTCGGCTTCAGCCGTGAGGACCAGGACGCGTACTCGATCGAGTCGGTCAAGCGCGCCCAGGCTGCCCAGGCATCGGGGGCGTTCGACGGCGAGATCGTCGCGGTCAAGGTCGCCACCCGCAAGGGCGAGATCGAGGTCGGCAGCGACGAACAGCCGGGCAAGTCCGACATCGCCAAGATCCCGACCCTCAAGCCGGCCTTCAAGAAGGACGGCACGGTCACCGCCGCCAGTTCCTCCAGCATTTCCGACGGCGCCGCGGCCACCCTGCTGCTGAGTGCGGAAGAGGCGGCCAGGCGCGGCATCACGCCGCTCGCACGCATCGTCGGCCACGCTACCGTCTCACAGCAGCCGGAGTGGTTCACCACCGCGCCGGTCGCGGCAATCGACAAGCTGGTCAGGCAGGTCGGCTGGTCGTTGGACCAGGTGGACCTGTTCGAGATCAACGAGGCCTTCGCGGTGGTCGCGATGGCGCCGATCAAGGAACTGGGCATCCCGCATGCCAAGGTCAACGTGCATGGCGGCGCCTGCGCACTGGGCCACCCGATCGGTGCCAGCGGCGCGCGCCTGGTCGTGACGTTGGTGAACGCGTTGCGCAAGCACGGCGGCACGCGCGGAATCGCCACCCTCTGCATAGGTGGCGGGGAAGCAACGGCCATCGCCATCGAATTGATTTGACAGGCATTACCCACAAACATGGAAACCTGAATGCGCGTGCGCTTGACACTCGTATTGGGGTTGTCATCATGTTGGGGGCGCGCATTCGCGCGTTGCCTACCTAACGACGAGGATTGAGACAAATGAGCATCAACAAGCTGCTGATCGCAGGCGCCCTGGCTCTGGCCCTGGCCGCGTGCTCGAAGCCGGAACAGGCTCAGGACGCTGCTGCTTCGGCCAACGAAGCCGCTTCCGACGCCCAGGCCGCTGCCGACCAGGCCGCTGCCGCTGCCGCCCCGACCGCTGACGCCGCCCAGGCTGCTGCCGACACCGCCGCTACCGCTGCTGACACCGCTGCCGACGCCGCTGCTGCCGCCACCGGCGCTGCGACCGACGCTGCTGCCGGTCAGGCTGCTGACGCTGCCAAGGCTGCCGAAGGCACCGCCGAGAAGGCCAAGGACGCTGCTGAAGAAGCCAAGAAGTAATAACTTCTTCGCTCTTTGCGAGTTCGGAAAAGCCGCTGGTTCGCCAGCGGCTTTTCTTTTGGGCGAGTCTTTTGGGCGAATCCCTCGCAAGAGCCCGCACATCCATGTGCGGGGATTTAAAAGGACGCGAACGGAAGATGCAGGCGCGTTGACATCCGCTAGATGTATTGCGCCCTAGGATTGGCTGGCAATTCATCCACCAACGGGAGACATGCGCCATGAATACCATCCGCCCCCTCATCGCAGGTTCGCTGCTGGCCATCGGACTGACGGCATGCCACAGCCCCCAGGCCGAACAGGCCAAGCGTGATGCCGCTGCTGCAGCCGACAATGCCGCCGCCGCTGCCCAACAGGCCGCCGCAGACGCCACAGACAAGGCCAAAGCCGCCGCGGCCAACTCAAGTGCCGCCATCGACGATGCCGCCGACAAAGCCAAGACGGCGGTCGCCGATGCCACTCAGGCCACTGCGGACGCGGCCGGCAAGGCGGCCGACAAAGCACAGGACATCGCCGACAGCGCCAAGCAGAAGGCCGACGCGGCAAAGCATTGAGGTTCAGGGCGTGCCACTGGGCCATCCACTGGATCGCCCAGCGGTCACGGCAGCGCGCGTACCAGCAAGCCGCCGGTATCGGCTGACCGCAGTGTGCCGAACGCGAGCCCATGCCCCCCTTCCAGCCGGCTGGCAATGAACGCAGCCGCTGCGGGACTGCCGGCGCGCTGCAGCAATGACGCCTGTAGCGCCAACACAAGCTGTTCGCTGGCCCAGCGCGCGTCGAATTCGCCGATGCCGCCGATCAGCAACGCACGGATTCGCTGCACGGCAGCGGCATAACCGCGATCGTCACCGCCGACCGATTCCAGTTCTGCCAATACCGCATCCACACACTGCCGCTCGCGTGCAAGCGCGCGCAGCACGTCCAGGCACTGGATGTTGCCGCTGCCTTCCCAGATCGAGTTCAACGGCGCTTGCCGATACAGCCGCGGCAACATCGATTCCTCGACGTAACCCGCGCCGCCCAGGCACTCCTGTGCTTCATTGACGAAGCCAGGCGCGCGCTTGCACAACCAGTACTTGCCGAGCGCGGTCGCGACCCGCGCGAAGGCGGCCTCGCGTGGATCGCGCGGAGCGGCATCGACCGCGCGCGCCACCCGCAGCGCGAATGCGGTGGCCGCTTCGGATTCGATTGCCAGGTCGGCCAGTACGTTGGCCATCAACGGATGCTCGATCAGCCGCTTGCCGAAGGCAACGCGGTGACGCGCATGGTGCAACGCCTGCGCCAGTGCCATGCGCATCTCGGCGGCGGCGCCGAGCATGCAGTCCAGCCGCGTCATCATCACCATCTCGATGATGGTGGCGACACCGCGCCCCTCCTCGCCTACGCGCAACGCTTCAGCGCCGCACAGTTCGACTTCGCTGGAAGCATTCGACCAGTCGCCGAGCTTGTCCTTCAACCGCATCAGCCGGAACGCGTTCTTCGAACCGTCCGACAGGCGACGCGGCATCAGGAAGCAACTCAATCCGCCCGGCGCCTGTGCCAACACCAGGAAGCCGTCGGACATCGGCGCAGAGAAGAACCACTTGTGTCCGACCAGTGCGTAACGTCCATCCTGCTGCGGCGTGGCAACGGTGGCATTGGCACGCACGTCCGAACCACCCTGCTTCTCGGTCATGCCCATGCCGACGGTGATCCCGCTCTTGTCGGCGATCGGGATGTCGCGCGGGTCGTAATGCGGCGCGGCGGCCTTGTCGGCCCATTCGCGCAGCGCCGGGAACTGCCGCAGCACCGCCACGCCCGCATGCGTCATCGTCAACGGGCAACTGGTGCCGGCCTCGGCCTGGTGATGCAGGTAGCTCAACGCCGCGCGGGCGACATGTGCGCCTGGCGCGGGCTCGTGCCAGGACAGGCCGGCCACGCCGTGCTGTTTGGCCAGTTCCATCAGCCGGTGATAGGCCGGATGAAACTCCACCACGTCGATGCGATGCCCGTAGCGATCATGCGTGCGCAGGCGTGGACGATCGCGATTGGCGTCGAAGCCGAGTCGATAGATCTCGCCGCCGGCAAGTGCGCCGTAGCCGGCCAATCGATGCGCGAATCCGCCGGCGCCCTCGCGCTCGATCGCCTCGCGCAGCACGATGTCGTCAGCCCATAGATCACGACCCTCGAACGGCGGCGGCTGATTTTCCACCCGGTGGGTTTCGAAGGCGGGCAGGCTCTCGTCCATGCGCAAACTCCCGGTGGCGTGACGACCGCGATTGTCGCCGATCAGCATGTGACGGCCGTTGTGCGCTGCGGTTTCGGTCCCAGGCCTGCTCAGCCTTCGGATTGGATCGAGGAACCGGCATCCTGCATCGACGACGTACCGGCCTCACCAGGCAATGCCTCAAGGAACGGCGCATCCAGCGCCAGCTTGCCGAACCAGCCGTGCTGGGTACCAGTCAGCACCCGCAGCATGTGACCACGTCCGCCAGGCACCCGTCCCAGCGGCAGGAAGCTCAGGTCGCGTGCACGCGCGACCAGATCGCGCTCGGACTGAAACAGCGGCGTCAGCCAGCGGCTCCAGAAATGATAGATCCCCACATGCGCGCGACGCTGGCGCTGGTAGCCGGCGAGCGCCGTCTCCACGTCGCGCTCATCGCGCAACGCCTCGCACAACGCCCACGCATCCATCAGCGCCATGTTGACGCCCTGCCCCAGTTGAGGACTCATCGCATGCGCGGCGTCGCCGGCGAGCACTACCCGGCCGCGATGCCAGCGCGCCATCACCGCATCGCGGTAGCTGGCGCGTGCCAACTGGGTGTGCACGGTGACCTCCTGCAAACGCTCGCGCGCCTGCGGCCACAACGTCGCCACTTCGTCCAGCCATGCGCTCATGCCGCGCGCCTGCCAGGCATCGAAGTCATCGCGCGGCAGGCTCCAGAAGAAACTGAGCCGCGGCGTGGCGTCGTCCGGACGCGTGCCGACCGGCAGCAGCCCGATCATCTTGCGTGCGGCGACGTAGCGTTGCCGAAGTTCGTCGTCGAACGCCCAGTCGCCACGCGGCAGCAGGCACCACAGGGCGCCCCATGGATACACGCGGTCGAGCCGGGTGCCCTGCACTTCCTGTCGCAGCGTCGAAGCCGAGCCGTCGGCCACCACGATCAGGTCGTAAGGACCATGCCAGGTGCCTTCGCCATCGCGCAGGCGCCGCTTTTCGTGATCGATGGACACGATCTGCGTGCCGGCGCGCAGGCTGGCGCGTTCGCTCCAGGCCTGCTCCAGGATCGAGAACAGTGCACCGCGCTGCATGCCCAGGCCGAACAGCCGCGTATCCAGGTCGCGATAGCGCATGTCCATCACCGCGCGCCCGCACGGCGTCTCGCCATACAGGCGTCCAACCGGTGCGCCATGCGCCAACGCCTGCGGCAGCAGTCCCATCCGCCACAGCACCTGCAGCCCGGTCGGCTGCAGCAGGAACCCCGCGCCCACCGGTCCCGGCTCGGCGGCGCGCTCGAATACTTCGAGCTGATGTCCATCACGCGCAAGCAGCACCGACAGCGCCTGCCCCGCGGTGCCGTAGCCGACGATCGCGATGCGCAACCGGCCTTGCATGCGTTCTTCCTTCCTTGCGATGACTTCCATAAAAAACCCCGCCGAAGCGGGGTTCAAAGCACGATCAAGCGATGGATCAGCCGATCGGCGTGATATTCGAGGCTTGTGCGCCCTTCGGACCCTGGGTCACGTCATAGCTGACCTTCTGGCCTTCCTGCAGGCTGCGAAAGCCCTTGGAGTTGATCGCGGAGAAGTGCGCGAAAACATCGGCGCTGCCGTCCTCCGGTGAGATGAAGCCAAATCCCTTGGCGTCGTTGAACCACTTGACGGTACCGTTCGGCATGGTGATGCGTGACCTTGTTTACAGTGAATTGGGTGGTGTGCGGCAACTACCGCACGCCGAGTATGCAAAGCTTATGCCCCGATGACAATCACCCGCATGTGCGGTCAGCCTCGGGCAAGTTCGCCGATCAGCTCGGGAAGCCCCGACGAAGCCGCTTCGACATTGGCCAGCACCTCGGCCATCGTGATCTCTTGTGCATCGCCGCATCCGGCCGCCCAATTGGCGACGATCGCCAGACACGCATAGTCCAAACCCAGTTCGCGCGCCAACGCCGCCTCGGGCATGCCGGTCATGCCGACCAGATCGCAGCCGTCGCGACGCATCCGCGCGATCTCTGCAATCGTTTCCAGACGCGGCCCTTGGGTGGCGCCGTAGCAGCCGTGCTCGACCAGTTTCACGCCGGTCACGCGCGCGGCGGCAATCACCTTGCTGCGGAACATCGGCGAATACGGATGGCCGAAATCGACGTGCATCACCTCACTGCCCGGCTCCTCGCAGATGGTCGAGATGCGACCCCAGGTGTAGTCGATCAGTTGATCAGGGCAGGCCAGCACGCGCGGACCGAAATGCTCGGTGATGCCGCCGACCGTGTTCAATGCCAGCACCCGGGTCGCGCCTATCTGTTGCAATGCGGCGAGGTTGGCGCGGTAGTTGATGCGATGCGGCGGGATCGAATGACCTTCACCGTGCCGCGCCAGGAACGCCACGCGATGGCCGAGCAGCGTGCCGACGCGAACCGGGCCGGACGGGCTGCCGAAGCGGGTGTCGACCTGGTGGGTCTGTACGTCGTCGAGCTGGGCGAGCTTGTAGACGCCGGTGCCGCCGATGACGGCCAATGCGATGTGGTTCATGGGAGTCGGAATTTCTTGGGAGGGGGGGACGAAAGGGACCAGGGGCCAGGGACCGGAAGACCAGGGAAAGAATGCGTTCCCTGACCTCTGGCCTCTTTCCGCTACACCTTCATCGCGTAGATCGCAGGCACACCGCGCAGCTGTTCGTTGACGTCCATGCCGAAGCCGAACACGTAACGATCCTCAACCTCGACCCCTACGTAGTCGGCCGCGATACCCGGCACGCAGCGGTCGTGCTTCTTGACCGTCAGCACCGCCAGACGCACATCGGTGGCGCCCTGCTCCAGACACCACTGGCGCACGCCCTGCAGGGTGTAGCCCTCGTCGAGGATGTCGTCGACCAGGATCACCCGGCGCCCGAACAGCGCAGTGGCCGGACGATGCTTCCAGACCAGGTCGCCGCCGGTGATCTCGCCGCGATAGCGGGTGGCGTGCAGGTAATCGAACTGCAGATCCTGGCCGCGTGCGCCCAGTTCCAGTGCGAGCTGGCCGGAGAACGGCAGCGCGCCGTGCATGATGGTCAGGTACACCGGCACTTCGCCGTGGTAATCGCGGGCGATCTCATCGGCGATGCGGCCGATGGCCGTGTCGATGGCGGGGCGACCGACCAGCAGGTCGGCCTGTTCCAGGGCCTGGGGGATGGAAAGTGTGGGCATCAGGCGGTTTTTCCGAGTTGTTCCAGCAAACGGGATTGTGAAGCGGCATGACGGCCGTCGGCGAGCAAGCCGTCCCAGCCGAGGACGCCGCGGCCGATCAGTCCGATCAGCGCGGCGGTGTTGAGTTGGCGGCCGGCGACGGCGCCCAGCGCCTCGTCGACCAGCTCCGGATGGCAGACCAGCACGGCATCGCAGCCGGCATCGAGGTGGGCATGCACGCGCGCGGCCACGCCACCCGCGCTGTGCGAGGCGGCCATGCCGATGTCGTCGGAGAACACCACGCCACGGAAGCCCAGCTCGCCACGCAGGATCTCGCCGATCCAGCGCGGCGAGTAGCCGGCCGGTTCGGGCGCGACCTGCGGATACAGCACGTGCGCCATCATCACCGCGTCGGCACCGGCGCGGATGCCCTCGGCGAACGGCACCAGGTCCTCGCGACGCAGCGCTTCCAGCGGCCGCGGATCGACCGCGACATCGACATGGGTGTCTTCCAGCACCGTGCCGTGCCCGGGGAAATGCTTGAGGGTGGCCGGCATCCCGGCCTCATGCATCGCTTCGACGTAGGCATGGGTGAACGCGGCCACCACCTCGGGATCGGCGCTGAAGGCGCGATCACCGATCGCGCGATTGCCGCGCGCCAGGTCCACCACCGGGGCGAAGCTCAGGTCCACGCCGCTGGCGCGGATCTCGCTGGCCATCAGCCAGGCGTGCTCGCGTGCCAGCTGCAGCGCGGCCCGAGGTTCGCGGGCATACAGTTCGCCGAAACCCTGCAGCGGCGGCAATGCGCTGTAACCCTCGCGAAAGCGCTGCACGCGCCCGCCCTCCTGATCCACGCAGATCAGCTGCGGCAAGCGGGCCGAGGCGCGGATCGCGGCGCTCAGCTCGGTCACCTGCGCGCGCGAGGCGAAGTTGCGCTTGAACAGCACCACACCCGCCACGCAATCGTGCTGCAGCCAGTCACGCTCCTGGGCGGTGAGTTCGGTGCCGGCAACGCCGATCAACAACATGCGGGGAATCTCCGTGGGCACGCGCCAAATGGCGCGGCGCCGCATTGTCGCAGAAGCCGGCCCGGGACGTGTCCAACAAGCCGCTTCACGCCGGTCATTGCCACGTCAAAGGGAACCTTGGCCTGTACCGTCCATGCGGACGCCAGGCGCCGGAGACGTACCGAAGCAGGACAATCCGGCAATCAGACCGGGCAGCCGTCCGGACCGCAGGCATCGCCGGCCGCATCCGCCGGCGGACGACCTTCGGCGGCGACCTTGGCCAGGATCTGTGCGAACGCCTCCGGCGCCTGCGCGCCCTGCACCAGATAGCGGCCGTCGATCACGAAGCTCGGCACCGCGGTGATCCCCATCGCCCGTGCCTGATCCAGTTCGGCGTTCACCTCGGCCAGCCCCTCGTCCGAATCGAGCAGTGCGCGGATCCGGGCCTCGCTCAGCCCGCCAGCGGCACCGGCCGCGACCAGCGTGGTCGGATCGGCCAGATTGCGGCCCTCGGCGAAATGCGCGTGGAACAGCGCCTCGGCCACGGCGTCGGGATCGCCCTCGCGCGCGGCCAGCCACAGCAGCCGGTGCGCCGGCAGCGTGGTCACCCGCACCTGACCACGATCGAAATCGAAAGGCAGCCCTTCGGCGCGTGCGGTGGTCTGGGTCTGGGCGAGGATCTGCTCGGTGCGCTCGCGGCTGCCGAACTTGGCGGCATAGGCCTCGCGCAGCGGCACCGGCTCGGTGCCGGCCTCCGGATCGAGCTGGTAGGCATGAAAATGCACCTCCAGCGCCGGCGCATCGGCGCCCAGCAACGCCACCCCACGCTGGAAGCGGCGCTTGCCGATCCAGCACCAGGGACACACCACGTCAGACCAGATGTCGATTCTCATCGTTGCGATATGCGGTCACTGGCGCGCCAGGCAAGCCCCGGAAATCCCTGGAATCCGTAGAGCGGAGCTCGCTCCGCCGAGGCATTCCCGATGAGCCCCGGCGGAGCGAGCTCCGCTCTACGACACCGGTGGCTCGCCCCAGGTCGAATACGGGTGCGCGGCCAGCGCCAGATTGTAATAGCGCACCTCGTCGGTGACCTCCTCGCCCAGCCAGTCCGGCCGCTCGAAGAACTCATCGGCGCTGTCCAGCTCGATTTCGGCGACTACCAGCCCAGCGTTGTCGCCAAGGAACTCGTCCACCTCCCACAGGTGGCCGGCGTACTCGACCAGATGCCGGCGCTTGTCGATCAGCCCGCCCACGCACAACGCCAGCAGCTCGCGCGCCTCGTCGACCGGGATCGGATACTCGAATTCCTGCCGGGTATGGCCCAGCTCGCGCGATTTCAGGTTGAGGAATGCCTGCTCGCCCTGGATCCGCACCCGCACCGAGGCCTTCTGTTCGCTGCGCTCCAGCGCACCGACGTCATTGAGATAACCCTGCGCCATCGGGATGACCTGATGCGCAGCGGCACGCCAGCCGTCACCGGTGACCAGGAACTTGCGTTCGATTTCTACAGGCATGGGATTCGTGATTCGTGATTCGTGATTCGTGATTCGTGATTCGTGATTCGTGATTCGTGATTCGTGAAAAGCATCTTTGCCGGGTTCCGGCTGTCAAGCGTTCTGGTTTTTTTTGTGGGAGGGGCTTCAGCCCCGACAATCGGCCGGTAATGCCTGTCGGGACTGAAGTCCCTCCCACAAAAGCCATCCCGCCGAAGCAGGCTTTTACGAATCACCAATCACGAATCACAAATCACGACCTCTCAAACAAGGCAATGCTCTCCACATGCGCGGTATGCGGAAACATGTCCATCGCACCGGCCGCCTTCAACTTGAAGCCCTGTTCGTTGACCAGATAGCCGGCATCACGCGCCAGCGAACCGGGGTGGCAGCTGACGTAGACGATCCGGCTGAATTTCTTCAACGGCAGCTGCTTGAGCACGTCGATCGCGCCCGAGCGCGGCGGATCCAGCAGCAGCTTGTCGAAGCCCTGGCGCATCCACGGCGCGCCACGCTGGTCCTGGGTCAGGTCGGCCGCGAAAAACTGCGCGTTGTCGAGGCCGTTGCGCTGTGCATTCTCCTTCGCACGCGCCACCAGCCCGGCATCGCCTTCCACGCCGACCACCTCACGCACCCCGCGCGCCAGCGGCAGGGTGAAGTTGCCGAGCCCGCAGAACAGATCGAGTACGCGATCCTCCGGCCGGGCATCGAGCAAGGCCAGCGCGTGCGCGATCATCTTCTGGTTGAGCGAGGCATTGACCTGGATGAAGTCCAGCGGCCGGAACGCCAGTTCCACATCCCATTGCGGCAGACGGAACGACAGCGGCACCGGGATATCTTCCAGCGGATGCACGCTTTCCACACCGCCGGGCTGCAGGAAGATCGCAAAGCCGTGGGCGCGACCGAATTCCGCGAGCGCGTGCCGATCACCCTCGCTGAGCGGCTGCATGTGCCGGATCGTCAGCGCGATCGCCTCGTCGCCGGCGATGAACTCGATCTGCGGGATGTCGCGCTTGCCGTCCAGACTCTCGACCAGCTCGGCCAGCGCCGAGACCTTCTCGCCGATCTGCGGGATCACCGTGTAGCAG
Organism: Pseudomonas sp. GW821-FHT07E12; assembly: GCF_058986605.1. Taxonomy (NCBI): domain Bacteria; kingdom Pseudomonadati; phylum Pseudomonadota; class Gammaproteobacteria; order Pseudomonadales; family Pseudomonadaceae; genus Pseudomonas; species Pseudomonas sp. GW821-FHT07E12. The sequence continues at coordinate 62,277 of NZ_JBYSVX010000007.1, forward strand.
ACCGACAGATCGGCGACGAAGCGCGGATCCTGCTCCCGGAAGCCGACCAGGGTCTTGTCCTTCTTTTCGACCCGGCGTACCGAGAACCGGCCCTTGCGTCGATAGCCCCAGCTCTCGCCGGCCAGCACCGGCAACACGGACTCGGGAGTGACGTGGCCGATCCGCTCCAGGTTCTCCATCAACACACGCTGCTTGGCGAGGATCTGCTTGTCCTCGTCCAGGTGCTGCAGCACGCAACCGGCACAGACGCCGAAATGCGGGCAGCGCGGCGTGACGCGATCCGGCGAGGCGCTCAGCACTTCCAGCACCTTGGCCTCGTCGAAATGCCGGCTGCGCGCCGTCGGCTCGGCCACCACGGTCTCGCCCGGCAGGGCGCCGCTGATGAAGGTGACCTTGCCGCCCTCGCCGTCACGGCGGGCGACGCCGCGGCCATCGTGGCTGAGGTCGGTGATATCGGTCTGGAAGGGCGTGCGGTCGAAGCGGTTTCGGGTTCTGGCCACGTGGCGTAACGGCTGCGGGCAAAAATGGGCGCGTATTGTCGCAGAACCCACCCGACAGGGCCCGGCGCCCTCGTTCATTGCTGCTTCTGCCATTGAACGGCAAACTCAGCTCCGGCCGCGCACGCTAAGCTGCCGGCAGCTGACATGGAGGCAGCCACTCATGATTTTGCACCAGGAATCCCGCCCCCGCCTGTTGTTGGTCGAGGATGACCCGATCAGCAGTGGCTTTTTCCGGATCGCGCTGGAAGCGCTGCCAGCCGAGGTCGACTGCTGCGACTCGAAGGCTTCGGCGCTGGCCTTGGCGGCCGGACGCGCCTACGACCTGGCCCTGATCGATGTGAACCTGCCCGACGGCAACGGCTCGGAACTGCTGGCCTCGCTGCGTCACGATCATCGCCATCTGCCCGCGCTGGCACATACCGCCGAACTGTCATCGGACGCCCAGCGCAACCTGCGCGCCGAAGGCTTCCTCGATGTCCTGGTCAAGCCGCTCTCGGCCGATCGCCTGCTGCAGGCGGTGCGCCGCGGCCTGACCCACGGGCGCACGAAAGCGCTGGAGACCAGTCAGAACAGCAGCGATTGGGACGAAAACGCGGCATTGCTGGCCCTCAACGGCCAGCAGAATCATCTCAATGCATTGCGCGAACTGTTCCTGGCCGAGCTGCCGGCGACCCGCGACGCGGTCGATCTGGCGCTGCGGATCGACGACGCCCAGGCCCTGCGCGGACACCTGCATCGGCTACAGGCCAGTTGCGGCTTCGTCGGCGCCGCCCGCCTCGCGGGTGCAGTGCGGCAACTGCGTGGCGATCCGCAATCGACCGGCGCACGCGATCAGTTCCATGAAGCCGTGGCGGCGTTGTTGCATTGAGCCGGGATCAGGGATGACCGGCCCTTCGGCTGTGAAAAGCCGGGATTCGGCAAAAGCTTATGGTTTTTCCTGTGGGAGGGACTTCAGTCCCGACAGGCCTTGTCGGACCGGCTGTCGGGACTGAAGTCCCTCCCACAGCAGCATTCAGTCCGAAGCGCGCTTTGACGCATCCCTAATCCCGGCCTTTCTGGCCTCTCCGCCCCAGCTCCTCCAGCATCTCCCACGACTTCAGTCCGCGCCCGCCGAGGTGATGGGCCAGCACCGCCCGCATGCCGAGGCGCAAGCCCGGCATGTCTTCCGTCACGGGCTGCTGGTCGAGGGCCAACGCCAGCAATGCCCGCCCGGTCGCGGTCCCCCGACGATCCTGTTGCTCTCGCTCGCTCAGCACGCGACGCGGCCCTTCCATCGGATCCAGCAGATAGCGCGCGGCCGGATCGATCGGCGCGCCGTCGGCATCGTGTTGCAGGTCGAAGCCGAAGCCGAGGATTTCCAGCAGGTCTCGCTCGAAGCGCCGCAAGGTCCAGGCCAGCATCGCAGGCTCCGGCAGACGCGCCCGCACCTGCGCGTAGAGCGCATGCAGCTCCGGCACCGGATCGTGACGAGGCGCCAGCCGCAGCATCAGTTCATTGACATAGAAGCCGCCCAGCATCGCATCGCCGAACAGGCGCGGCGCGGCATCCACCGCCTCGGCCTGGCGCAGTTGGGCCAGCTCGCCACGCTGCATCGCACTGAACACGATCGACTGCAACGGCTGCAATGCGGCTCGCAGCGCCTGCTTCTTCGGCCCCTGCACGCCGCGCGCCAACAACCCGACCCGGCCATGCTCGCGGGTAAGCACCTCCACCAGCAGGCTGGTCTCGCGCCAGGCCCGGGCATGCAGGACGAAAGCGGGCTCGTGCTCGATATGCATGGGGAGCCGTGATGGGTGATGGGTGATTCGTGATTCGTTCAAAAGCAACTTTGGCGATCGCTTCGTTCCTGCGAATCACCCATCACGAATCACGGACTCACTCGTACCCGAACGCCTTCAACGCGGACTCATCGTCCGACCAGCCTTCGCGTACGCGTACCCAGGTCTCCAGGAACACCTTGGCGCCGAACAGGCGTTCCATCTGCAGGCGCGCCTTGGCGCCGATTTCCTTCAGGCGGGTGCCGCCCTTGCCGATCACGATCGCCTTCTGGCCTTCGCGCTCGACCCAGATCACCGCGCCGATCCGCAGCAGGTTGCCATCCTCGGCGAAGCGCTCGATCTCCACCGTGGTGGCGTACGGCAATTCCTCGCCGAGCTGGCGCATCAACTGCTCGCGCACCAGTTCACCGGCCAGGAAGCGCTGGCTGCGATCGGTGATCTCGTCCTCGCCGAACATCGGCGGCGCTTCGGGCAGCAGTCTGAGCACGTCCTTGACCAGCGCTTCCAGCCCCTTGCGCTTGAGCGCGGAAACCGGATGCACCGCGGCAAACGTGCGGCCTTCGCTGACCTGCGCCAGGAACGGCAGCAGCGCGCTCTTGTCCTTGAGCCGGTCGACCTTGTTGACGATCAGCAGCACCGGGATACCGGCGTCGCTGAGCACGTTGTAGGCCAGCGTGTCTTCCTCGTCCCAGCGGCCGGCTTCGATCACCAGCAGCGCCGCATCGACGTCCTCCAGCGAGCCGCGTGCGGCACGGTTCATCACCCGGCTCATCGCCGAGGCCTTGAACTTGCCCTGCTCGCGGTGCAGGCCGGGGGTGTCCACCAGCACGATCTGGCCCGCCGGGAAGGTCGCGATGCCCAGCAGACGATGCCGGGTGGTCTGCGGCCGGTTGGAGACGATGCTGACCTTGGCGCCCACCAGGGCGTTGGTCAGGGTCGATTTGCCCACATTGGGGCGACCGATGACGGCAACACTGCCGCAACGATGGGAAGAGTTGTCGCTCACTTGCTTGGATCCAGTTGGCTGATAAGGGCTGCCGCGGCCTGCTGCTCGGCGAGCCGGCGCGAGCTGCCCTCGCCCTCGGCCCGCAGCGGCGGGTCGCCCAGGATGCAGGCTACCCGGAATTGCTTGGCGTGGTCGCCGCCGGTCTCGGAAATCAGTTCATAGCTCGGCAACGGGCGCTGACGTGCCTGCAGCCATTCCTGCAGGCGGGTCTTGGCGTCCTTTTCCGGCTTGCCAACCGGCAGGGCCGCCAGCGCGGCCTCGAACCATGGCAACACAGTGCTGCGGCAAGCCTCGAAGCCGACATCGAGGTAGATCGCGGCGACCACCGCCTCCACCGCATCGGCAAGAATCGAATCGCGACGGTGCCCGCCCGACTTCATCTCGCCCGGCCCCAGCGTCAGCCGCTCGCCCAGCTGCAGCTCGCGGCCGATCACCGCCAGCGAAGCCTCGCGCACCAGCTCGGCACGCGCGCGGGTCAACGCACCCTCGTCGGCCTTGGGCCAGCGCAGGTACAGCGCCTCGGCGATCAGCAGGTTGACGATGCCGTCGCCGAGGAATTCCAGTCGTTCGTTGTGCGGAGCACCGGCGCTGCGATGCGTCAGCGCCTGCTTCAGCAGCTCCGGATCGGCAAAGACGTGGCCGATCCGGTCGCCGCGCTGGATGGTCTTACTGATCACCACCACGCCTGGTCAGGTCCTGCGTGCTCTCGAACTTGCCGACCACGTCGAGATTGCCGACCAGCGGACGACGCACCTCGTAGGCCACCTTCATGCGCCAGCCGCCTTCGATGCGCTCGAACTTGACGTCGTTCTTCTGCACATTCTCGGAGTAGTTGATGTACAGGCGGCGGAAGAACAGATCCTGGGCCTTGGCCGGATCCATGTCGGCGCTGCCCGGCTCGCTGGCCAGACCCTTCATCGCCGTGCGTACCGAGTAGTACTCCTGGTACATCGGAAACAGCTGCATGCCGATGTAGATGGCAAAGCCGGCCACCGCCAGCACCACCACGAACGACATCAACGTCATCCCGCCCTGCTTGCGCTTCATAGCTTTCCCCTGGCACGCCCCGACGTGCGTCACTGAATACCTGTCCCGATCCGCGACGGATCGAAACTCCCCTTGCAGAACCAGCCTTCGCAGTTCAGCCAGATCAGGAACGCGCGGCCGCGGAGGTTCTCCTCCGGCAGGAAGTGCGTCTGGGTCCAGAACCGGCTGTCCTCGCTATTATCGCGATTGTCCCCCATCACGAAATACTTGCCCGGCGGCACGACCCAGTCACCCTGGCCGGCCGGATTGGCCCGATCGATCCATTCCAGCACGGTATGCGGACGGCCCGGCAGATCCTCGGTCAACAGCGTGGTGCCGGTCATTTCCGCGCCACGGCCCTTGCCGATGTACTCGCCCTTGACCTGGTACTTCATCGGCTCGCCGTTGATGTACAGCGTGTCGCCGTGGAAGCCGATCCGGTCGCCCGGCAGGCCGACCACGCGCTTGATCCAGTTCTCGTCCGGGCGGTGCGGCGGCTTGAACACCACCACGTCGCCACGCTTGGGTTCACCGGTCGGGATGAACTTGGTGTTGGTGATCGGCAGGCGGAAACCGTAAGCGAACTTGTTGACCAGGATGAAGTCGCCGATCAACAGGTTCGGCATCATCGAGCTGGACGGAATCTTGTACGGCTCGGCCACGAAGCTGCGCAGGATCAGCACAACCGCCAGCACCGGGAAGAACGCCTTGGAATAGTCCACGAGCGCCGGCTCGGCATCGAGCAGGCCAGCCTTGGCGGCACGCCGCTTGGCGAGGAACAGCTTGTCCAGCAGCCAGATGAAGCCGCTACCCAGCGTCAGTACCACCAGCGCGATTTCAAACCATTTCATTCGGGTTCCTTTGGAACGAGATTCGATATTGGGGATTGGGGATTCGCAAGAGCGGGGGCGGAGATCGGCTGCTTACGCTTTTGCCAATCCCGAATCCCGGATCCCCAATCCCGGCTACTTGTCCATCTGCAACACAGCCAGGAAGGCTTCCTGCGGGATCTCCACGCGGCCTACCTGCTTCATGCGTTTCTTGCCTTCCTTCTGCTTTTCCAGAAGCTTCTTCTTGCGCGAAACGTCGCCACCATAGCACTTGGCCAACACGTTCTTGCGCATCGCCTTGACCGTGGAACGCGAGATGATCTGCGCGCCGATCGCGGCCTGGATCGCCACGTCGAACATCTGCCGCGGGATCAGATCCTTCATCTTCTCGCACAGGTCGCGGCCGCGGCGATCGGCGTGGCTGCGGTGCACGATGATGCTGAGCGCATCGACCTTGTCGCCGTTGATCAGCGTGTCAACGCGCACGAACGGACCGGCCTGGAAACGCAGGAAGGAATAGTCCAACGACGCGTAGCCACGGCTGACCGACTTGAGCTTGTCGAAGAAGTCCAGCACCACTTCGGCCATCGGCAGTTCATAGCTGATCTGCACCTGGCTGCCCATGTAGCTGATGCTGATCTGGCTGCCGCGCTTTTCCTCGCACAAGGTGATCACATTGCCGACGTAGTCCGGCGGGGTGAGGATGTTGGCGCGGATGATCGGCTCGCGGATCTCCTCGACGTTGTTCAACGGCGGCAGCTTGGACGGGTTGTCCATCGAGATGATCGAACCGTCGGTCTTCAGCACCTCGTAGACCACCGTCGGCGCGGTCGAGATCAGATTGAGGTTGTATTCGCGTTCCAGCCGCTCCTGCACGATCTCCATGTGCAGCATGCCGAGGAAGCCGCAGCGGAAGCCGAAGCCCATCGCCTCGGAGCTTTCCGGCTCGAAGCGCAGCGCCGCGTCGTTCAGGCGCAGCTTGTCCAGTGCCTCGCGCAGATCCGGGTAATCCTCGGCATCGACCGGGAACAGGCCGGCGAACACGCGCGGCTGCATCTCCTGGAAGCCGGGCAGCGGCTTGGAGGCCGGGTCCGAGGCCAGGGTCAGGGTGTCGCCGACCGGCGCGCCGTGCACGTCCTTGATGCTGGCGTTGATCCAGCCCACCTCGCCGGCCGCCAGACGTGGCAGCTCCTTGCGCTTGGGGGTGAACACGCCGACCTTGTCGACCAGGTGGGTACGACCGGTCGACATCACCTGGATCTTGCTGCCGGCAGTGATCTCGCCCTGCATCACCCGCACCAGCGACACCACGCCGAGGTAGTTGTCGAACCAGGAGTCGATGATCAGCGCCTGCAGCTTGTCGGTGTCGCGCGGCTTCGGCGGCGGAATGCGCAGCACGATCGCCTCCAGCACATCGCGCACGTTCAGACCGGTCTTGGCGCTGACCGCGACCGCGTCCTCGGCGTCGATGCCGATCACCGCCTCGATCTCGGCCTTGGCGCGCTCGATGTCGGCGGTCGGCAGGTCGATCTTGTTCAGCACCGGCACCACTTCCAGGCCCTGCTCGACTGCGGTGTAGCAGTTGGCAACCGACTGCGCCTCCACGCCCTGGGCCGCATCGACCACCAACAGCGCGCCTTCGCAGGCGGCCAGCGAACGGCTGACTTCATAGGAGAAGTCGACGTGCCCGGGGGTGTCGATGAAATTCAGGTGGTAGGTCTGCCCGTCCTTGGCCACGTATGGCAGCGAGACCGACTGGGCCTTGATGGTGATGCCGCGCTCGCGCTCGATCGGATTGGAATCGAGCACCTGGGCCTCCATCTCGCGGGCCTCCAGGCCACCACACAACTGGATGATGCGATCAGCCAAGGTGGATTTGCCGTGATCGACGTGGGCGATGATGGAGAAGTTGCGGATGTTCCGCATTGGATCAGATGACATGGAGGTGGGCGCCGGCGCAGCCGTCGTCAGGATAACGGCGCATTATCGCACGCCAGGACCGGTGACGCCCGGCGGATCATTCAGGGGATGACTTCCGCACTTCTCGTAGGAGCGGCTTCAGCCGCGATGAGGCTTTCACGCAGATCCCTCCACAAAAGCCTGCACCCATTTGTGCGGGATTCACAGGGGGAAGCCCCATCGCGGCTGAAGCCGCTCCTGCGAGAGCATGCCCGCTGCCGGAGCGGCAGCGGGCACGGGCTTCATCAGCCGCCGGCCTTGATCGCCACGTAGCTGGTCGCCTTGCCGCTGGAGACCAGCAACATCACCACATCGCCCTTCTTGTAGCTGGCCAGCGCGCGGTTCAGCTCGGCCACGCTGCCGACCGGGGTACGGCCCACACGCAGGATCGCCAGACCCGGCGACAGCGCCGGCGTGGTGTTGCGCGCCTGCGACCCGGTCACGGCAGTGATGCGTACGCCCTGCCCGGCTTCCAGGCCCAGGCGGCTGCGTTCGGCGGAGGTCAGATCGGCGACCTGCAGGCCGAGCAGGCTCACCGAAGCCGGTGCCGCTGCAGCGGTGTCGTCCTCACCACTGCCCGCATTGGCAGTCGCATCCGGATCACCCTGCTGCGCACCCAGGGTCACGTTGATCTCGCGCGGCTTGCCGTCACGGATGACACCCAGACGCACCTTGGAGCCCGGCGCCATCAGGCCGATCATCGGCGGCAGGTCGGTGGCGGCGTCGATCTGCTTGCCGTTGACCGAGCGGATCACGTCACCCACCTCGACACCGGCCTTGCCCGCCGGGCTGCCGGCCGGAATTTCGTTGACCAGCGCACCCCGGCTGTCCGGCAGGCCCAGGCCCTGCGCCTTCAGTGAGTCGATCGCACCGATCGCCACGCCCAGCTGACCACGAGTCACACGACCGGTGGCCTTGATCTGCTCGGCGGCGTTGATTGCCAGATCGATCGGGATCGCGAAACTGATACCCATGTAGCCGCCGGAGGCGGAGAAGATCTGCGAGTTGATGCCGACCACCTCGCCACGGGTGTTCAGCAGCGGCCCACCGGAGTTGCCCTGGTTGATCGCCACGTCGGTCTGGATGAACGGTACGTAGTTCTGGTTGGCGTACGGATTGCTGCGACCGACCGCGCTGACGATACCGGCGGTGACCGAGTGATCCAGCCCGAACGGCGAGCCGATCGCGACCACCCACTGGCCGGCCTTGAGCGTATTGGAATCACCGATGCGCACGGTCGGCAGGTTGTTCGCCTCGACCTTCAGCAGCGCCACGTCGTACTGCTCATCGCTGCCGATCACCTTGGCCTTGAGTTCGCGGCCATCGGACAGCTTCACGGTGACCTGGCTGGCGCCATCGATCACGTGATGGTTGGTCAGCACGTAACCGTCGGCGGAAATGATGAAACCCGAGCCCATCGACTTGCCGGCGATGTCATCGCCATCGTCGCCGCGCGGAGACTGGCGCGGGTTGCCCGGCATCTGGAAGTCCGGGCCGAAGAAGCGGCGGAAGAATTCCGGGATCTGATCGTCATCCGGCATCTGCTGGCTGCGGCCGGAACGACGCTGCATGTCCTTGCGGGTCACGGTGGTGTCGATGTTGACCACGCCGGGGCCGACCTGCTCGACCAGATTGGTGAAGTCCGGCAAGCCCGCCACCAGCTGCGGCGGGGGCGTCGCGCTGCGGTTGGTCGCGATCGGTGAGGACGCAGGTGCTTGCGCTGCGGGCGGCTGCGCGCAGGCGACGAGCGGCAGCGTCATGGCCAGCAGGCCGAACATCTGGGTGCGGATACGGGGATTCATCAGGGCACGCCTCCAATGGCAAACAGGTGCAGACAAAGGGATGCTCATGGCCCGCGCAGCACGCGGACCGATCAGGTACAGCGGAGTGGAAATCGACGACTCAGGTTACGGCTGAGGCAACGGCGGTTCAGGCGGTCCGGAAACGACCGGCTGCGCCGGCAAGCGTGGCTCGAACGGGTAGAACGCCGTATCCGACCGCTGCCGCGTGAAGCTGGCATTGAGCGCGCCGTCGTTGGAAATCACCGAGCGCGGCCAAGGCTTGGCCTGCAGCGTGGAGGGATGCGCGAACGGATTGACCGCCGGCGACGCGGCCTCGGCATTGCCTGGTGCAGCCGGCGCAGGCTGCGCCGAGGCAACCCGCAATTCGGGCTCCTGCTGGCGGGTCGCGACGTTGCGCGCAGCCTGCTGGGTACGCGTGGCACTGCCCGTCCGCCGTTGTGCGGCGGCCTCCTGACGGCGGGCCGAGGCCAGCGCAACGGCTGGCACCGCCGCCATGGCGTCGGCAAGCGTGGTATCGGGATCGGCTGGCGCCGGTTTGGCCGGGACGGAAGGCACCTGCGCGGTCGTCGCCACCACGGCCACCGGTTCGGGAGACGGCACGGCCTCGTCGGGCAGACGTTCGCGGGTCATGAACAACGCCAACGCGGCCACCGATGCGGCGATCGCCGCACCGCCGCCCCAGCGCCAACCGGTGCGCGGTCGACCCTGTGTGCTGCCCGGCATCGGCCTGGGCTCGGCAGCCAACGCATCACGCACCCGCGAGGCGAATTCGCTCGGGGCCGGCGCACAGGCAGCGCCGCGCAGCACGTCGCCGAGGATTTGCCAGCGCTCGTGGCAGCCGGACAACTCCTCGTCGTGCTCCAGGCGGCGCAGCAGGAAACGGGTCTCGTCCGCCGCCAGCTCGCCGTCGATCAACGCGGACAGCTGCTGCCGGTAGTGGATCTCGAACTTGTCGGTAGTCATGGACGGGTTATGGCTCATACACGATGTCGCTCACGGGTCGCACTGGCGGTTTCGAGCAGGGGACGCAGCTCGGTGTCGATGGCTTCACGCGCCCGGAAGATGCGCGAACGCACCGTGCCGATCGGACACTCCATCTTCTGCGCGATGTCTTCATAGCTCATGCCTTCAACCTCTCGCAGGGTGATCGCCTCGCGCAATTCCTCGGGCAAGGCTTGGACCGCACGCATCACGGTTTGTTCCAGCTCCTGTCGCATCAGTTCATGCTCCGGGGTGTCGCTGTCGCGTAACCGGGTGGCACCATCGAACTGCTCGGCATCGGTGATGTCGATGTCATCGGTGGGCGGACGGCGGTTGTGGGCGACAAGGTGGTTCTTGGCGGTGTTCACGGCGATTCGGTGCAGCCATGTATAGAACTGGCTGTCGCCCCGGAAGTTCCCGATCGCGCGATAAGCGCGGATGAAGGTCTCCTGAGCCACATCCTGGCACTCGCTCCAGTCGGCGATGTAGCGCCCGATGAGGGCGACGATCCGGTGCTGGTACTTGCGGACCAACACGTCGAACGCCGCGCTCTCGCCGCGCTGCACACGCCGGACCAGTTCCAGGTCCAGCTCCTGTGGTGTTTCTACCTCGGCCATGTCGGGCCGCACTCCTGTCGCCCGAACCAGCTCGGGCTTTGTGACCGCAGTTGGATGGAAAAGTTCAGCCGTCCGCCAGCGACGACCGTCTCAAGATTAACGGGCGCTGCGTGAGCCCAGTGGGATGCCCGCCGGCCGCAGAGCTCACGCCTCCCTCCCCCTATTGGGATTTGACGTGAAGGAAACAACCTCTGGATGATAACGGGCCTTTCCATACATAACCGGATGGACCGCGCCATGCTCTCAGGCTTCGATGGGCTCCGATTCAGTCACTGGCAAGCCGACATCCGCGATGACGGCGTGGTGGTGCTGAGCCTCGACCGCCAGGACGCGCCGGTCAATGCATTCTCCCAGGACGTGCTGCTGGAACTGGCCGACCTCCTCGAACGCATCGCGATCGACCCGCCCAGGGGCGTGGTGATCCGTTCGGCGAAGGCCAATGGCTTCATCGCCGGTGCCGACCTGAAGGAATTCCAGGAATTCGACCGCCGCGGCACCGTCAATGACGCGATCCGCCGCGGCCAGAACGTATTCCAGAAACTCGCCGAGCTGCCCTGCCCGACCGTCGCGGCGATCCATGGCTTCTGCATGGGCGGCGGCACCGAGATCGCGCTGGCCTGCGACTACCGCATCGCCAGCGACGATCCATCCACCCGCATCGGCCTGCCGGAGACCAAGCTGGGCATCTTCCCGGGCTGGGGCGGCAGCGCGCGGCTGCCGCGCTTGATCGGCGCGCCGTCGGCGATGGATCTGATGCTGACCGGGCGCACCGTATCGGCCAGCGCCGCCCGGGCGATGGGCCTGGTCGACAAGGTGACGGCACCGGCCGTGTTGGTCGATGGCGCGGTCGCGCTGGCGCTGTCGGGCACCACGCGTCCGCTCAAGCAGCGCCTGCTCGGCTGGGCCACCAACACCTGGATCGCGCGCAAGATCCTCGCGCCGCAGATGACCAAGCAGGTGGCGCGCAAGGCCAAGAAGGACCAGTACCCGGCGCCGTACGCGCTGATCGGCGTGTGGGAACGCAGCGGCAGCAGCGGCATCCAGGCCCGTCTGGACGCCGAGCGCCGCGCGGTGGTCAAGCTGGCCAGCACCCCGACCGCGCGCAATCTGATCCGCATCTTCTTCCTGAGCGAGCGCCTCAAGGGCCTCGGCGGCAAGAATCACGGGATCAAGCACGTACATGTGGTCGGTGCCGGCGTGATGGGCGGCGACATCGCCGCCTGGTCGGCCTACAAGGGCTTCGAGGTGACGCTGCAGGACCGCGAACAACGCTTCGTTGATGGTGCGCTGTCACGCGCGCAGGAGCTGTTCGCCAAGAGAGTCAAGGACGAGCGCAAGCGCCCGGCGGTCGCCGCACGCTTGAAGGGCGATCTTGCCGGCGATGGCGTGGCGCAGGCCGATCTGGTGATCGAGGCGATCATCGAGAACCCGGAAGCCAAGCGCGAGCTGTATCAGTCACTGGAGCCGCGCCTCAAACCTGATGCACTGCTGACCACCAACACCTCCTCGATCCCGCTGATCGAACTGCGCGAGCACATCGCGCGACCGGCGCAGTTCGCCGGCCTGCACTACTTCAACCCGGTGGCGCTGATGCCGCTGGTCGAGATCGTGCAGCACGACCAGCTCGATCAAGCCAACGTCAAGCGCCTTGCCGCGTTCTGCAAGGCGCTGGACAAGTTCCCGGTGCCGGTGGCTGGCACGCCGGGTTTCCTGGTCAACCGCGTGCTGTTCCCGTACATGCTGGAAGCGGCCACCGCGTATGCCGAGGGCATCCCCGGCGCGGTGATCGACAAGGCCGCGGTGAAGTTCGGCATGCCAATGGGGCCGATCGAACTGATCGATACGGTCGGCCTGGATGTGGCCGCCGGTGTCGGCGAAGAGTTGGCGCCGTTCCTGGGCCTGCAGATCCCGGCGACGTTGCAGACCGTCGAGCCGGGCAAGCGCGGCAAGAAGGATGGCCAGGGCATCTACAAATGGGAGAACGGCAGGCCGGTCAAACCGGAGGTGCCGGCTGACTACAAGGCAGCTGACGACCTGGAAGACCGGCTCATCCTGCCGCTGCTCAACGAAGCCGTGGCCTGCCTGCACGACGGCGTGGTCGCCGATGCCGACCTGCTCGACGCCGGCGTGATCTTCGGCACCGGCTTCGCTCCATTCCGCGGTGGCCCGATCCAGCACATCCGCGCCACCGGCGCCGATGCACTGCTTGCGCGCCTGAAGACCTTGCAGAGCCGCTACGGCGATCGCTTCGCGCCGCGTCCGGGCTGGGATTCGCCGGTGTTGCGTGAGCCGGTGATTTAATCGCGCAGGTTGCATGGCCCAAACAAAAAGCGGCGGACCTTGGCCCGCCGCTTTTCTTTTCTAACCTAGACCCTTCCCTTCCTCAGAACCGCAGGCCGAGGCTGGTGAAGATGTAACGACCGGCCTGGTCGTATCCACCCAGCGAATTGCCGTTATAGGTCAGGCTGCCACCCACCAGCGGCGGTTCCTTGTCAGCGATGTTGTTGATGCCGACAGTCCAGGTCACGTAATCGCCCAACTGCACCGAACCGGACAGGTCGAAGTAGTTGTAAGCCGAGACCTTGTTACCCTGATTGACCAAACGAACATCGGTCGTGCCGCGGGTGCCGTCGGTGTTCTCGTAGTCCAGTTCGCTGATGTAGCGCCACCGCAGACCGACCGTGTAGCGGTCGAAGCTGTAGCGCGCGTTCAGCACGTGCCGCCATTTCGGGGTCTGACACGAGGTATTGACCACCCCCGCACAATCGTAGGTCAGATCATCCATGCCGGGCAGCGGCTCGTACTCCTGCTTGATCACGTAGCTGCCCATCAACGTGGTCGACAACCGGCCAGGCCCAACACTCCACGCATAGGCTGCGGTCAGGTCGACACCCTGGAAGTGCATCGAGCCGAAATTGCCCAGCGAGTTGTAGACCAGGCCGGACGTGTCCAGATCACTACCGCGAAACAGATCGCCGGTGGTCGCGTTGCGGCGGATGCGGCTGCACAGATCCGCATTCCCAGTCAACGCGCAGGCTGTCAGGATGTTGGAGGCACCGACCGCACGAATCGCATCCTCGATCTTGATGTCGTAGTAGTCCACGCTCAAGTCGAGATTGCTGATCGGTGTCGCTGCGAACCCTACTGTCCAGGTGTTGGCAGTCTCCGGGGTCAGTTCGGTGTTGCCACCGGCAACCTGGTTGTACTGGCCTGCCGGGTTGGCCGCGACATTGCCGTATTGGGCAGCAGTCACGCCGGTATTGGCGCACTGAGCGGCGGTGTACACAGGCGAGCTGCCGGCACAGGGATCGGTACCACTCCACAAACCGATGGTGTTGGCGTCGTAAAGCTCGGTGATGCTGGGCGCGCGGATCGCACGGTTCCAGCCGGCACGCAGCTTGAGCTTGCCATCGATGAATGCGGCACCGAGACCGGCCTTGTAGGTGCTCACTCCGCCGGACGTGTCGTAATCGGAGTAGCGGTAGCCCAATTGGAGATCCAGCAGGTTCAGGCTGCCGACATCGGCCACCAGCGGCACTGCGCTTTCCAAGAACAGCTCGTCCACCTTGATGTCGCCGGAGACATTGGTAGTGGGCCCTCCCAGTCCTGTGAAATTACCGGTCTGCATGTTGCTGTCGGCGATGCGATCGTAGGTCTCGGTACGGGTCTCGACGCCGGCCACCAGGCTGATCGGATGGGCGTCGCCGGCCCACGGCAGCCCATAACCGAAGTCACCGGTGACGTAGGCGTTCAGGACCCGCATCGTGGTTTCATAGTTGACGATGCCGACGCCCTGCAAGGCCTCGGCTTCCGCGGTGGTGACACTGTTAGTCCATACGCTATACGGCACACAGCCATCGAACGAACCGCTCGGGCACCCCAGCAGCGCGTCCTGCACCCGCGTAGTGACAAAATCGTTGATGCTCTCGCTGCGAGTGGAGCTACGGTTATAGGTGAACGACGCGTCGTAGGACCAGTTGCCGGCGATCGCACCACGTGCGCCGCCGGTGATGCTGAAGGCAGTGCTATCGCTATTGGTGATGCGCGGCCCCCCCTCAACGTTGCGCTTGGCCACGTAGACGGTGAACTCGTCATCGGTGATGCCGATATCCGAACACATGCTACCGATGACCGCGGTATTGCAATTGACGGTGACGTCAGTGAAGAACGCACCCGACGGGGCGATCTGGGTGGAACTGCGATGGTTAACGAACATCGTTTCCAGGTATGGCTCGAAGTGCTCATTGACCTGGTACTTAACGCTGGTACCGGCGGTATAGCGCGTATCTGGGCGCTGGTAGTAATTCACCGGCGCGTAGTTGTACAGGTATGGTGTGTCGGTCTGGGACCAGGTGCCGCTGGCCGATGGCAGCACGTAGAACGCACCGACGGACGGCGCCACAACGTAGAAGTTGGCCGGGTCGGCGGTGGCCGAGCCGCCGCAAGCGGTGCCCCGGTTGCTCAGTGCGCAGGCCGAGTAGTCGCGCTGCCCTTGCCGCAAGGCATCGTTCTCACGCCAGGTTGCCCAGGCGACTGCATGGCCGGACTCGCCAAAAGCACCGCCAATCGCGAGATCGAGGTTGCGCGAAATGCCGTCGAATCCGGAATTTCCCGTGGGATAGTCGTAGTTGGCATCATCCATCAGCCCACGCATCAGACTGTTGCTGTTGTCGTGCTGGTAAGCCGAATAGCCCATGTTGACGCTGACACCTTCGAAGGTATCGTCGAGCATGAAATTGACTACGCCAGCCACGGCATCCGAGCCGTACACCGCCGAGGCACCACCTGTAAGCAGATCGACACGGCTTACCAGCGCCGCCGGGATGATGCTGATGTCGGGGGTTTCGCCGATACCCTTGGGAATGCGGCGACCGTTGACTAGGGTCAGCGTGCGCTGCGCACCAAGTCCGCGCAGATCGACCGTGGCGTAGCCGAGCGAACCGTTGTTGGAGAACCCATCGAAAGTCGCAGCCAATTGCGGGTATTGATTCACAAGGTCTTCGACCTTGGTGGCGCCGGAGTACTGGAACTCTTCTTTACTGATTTCCGCAACCGGGCTTGAGGCGGTCATCGACTGGCTCTTCAAGCGCGTACCGGTGACGCTGATGGTGTCAAGCGTCTTGGCCGCCTCCGAGCCGCTCTGGTCCTGCGCCATGACCGGCGCTGACATCGCCATGACCGCGCCAACGGCAAGCGAACAGACTATGGCGTCGCGTAATTTACTGGTCTTCGGTTTCATTCTCTGCTCTCTCTCCAAAGGGAATGACAGCCACGCACATACGCGTCCCTTACGGGGCGTGCTGCGAATGGGGCAACTTCAGTAGGCAATACGCCGGGACCATCTCCGGCGAAAAAACGTGGCGGGCAGCTGGCGACACGAGGTCCCCTACCAGTTGCCTGCCAACCTGATGTTATGCCGTATTAAACAGAAATTAAACAAGATAATGATGCAAGGCGACATAAATGACGCAAATCGCCATCTACAGGCCGTTTCAACGACCGGAAACCAACAGGATGTGCGTTGTCAGGTTGGGACCTGGATCCCTGCCTCACGCAGCCGCCGCAGCAGCGGCGCCAATCCCACCAGGTGCCTGCGGGAGCCATGGATGGATCGGGTATGGATGGCGCCACGCACTTGTGCAGCGCTGGCGGTGGCGAATGGCTGATCGCGTAATTCCACCGATGTACCAAGATCAGTCAAGCCACAGCAGGACAGTACCCGTTGCAATTCGGCTTCCGGTGCGCTTACCAGTTGCTCGTAATGCACATCAAGGATCCGCCCGGGGATCACCTCGTGCCAATGCGCCATCGTCTCGCGGTAGGCCAAGTAGTACTCAGCCAACTCGGCTAGGTCGTAGGAGAACGGGTACGCACCATAGAACAACGTTTTGTAGATGGCGTAACAGGTGTCAAGTGGATCGCGTACCAGATGCAGGATGCGTGCCTTCGGCAACGCCGTGGCGATCATTCCGCAGTACAGATAGTTCACCGGCATCTTGTCGATGAACACCCCGTGGCCTCCGGCCGCTTCCCGAGCGCCTCGCAGGTACTCCCGCCCGACTGCGGAAAAGTCGATCGCCAGTGACGCCTGCGCCGGCGAACTATCTGGAAGGCGTAGACGCTGCTGGGCAGTCGCCTGGGAAAGCAGGCTGCTGAAATCCATCAATTCACCGGCCGAGCGTGCCCCAGCCCGCTCCACCAACAACCGCTCCAGCAGCGTGGTGCCGGTACGTGGCATACCCACGATGAAAATCGCACCCTCTCCAGCTTCACCGCAAGGCAGCGACGCCAAGGCTTCGGCGGTATAAACATTCCGTATCTCGGCAATATTCGTACACTCTGCCGCCACGCTGTAGTTCAGGCTCGCCCGTTTATGCCGGGCGGCTTCGGACAGCGTCTCGAATGCCTCGTCGTGACGCTGCAGATCCTCCAATTCCTTGGCTAAGGCATACAAGCACGCAGCACTGCCGGCGCGACTGCTGAATCCTGCCGCCAGCGCCGCACGCAACTGTTCCAGATGGTGGCGTTGCGGATCCTGGCGCCGCAATGTCGCACGCAGGTAATAAGCGTCTCCCGCATCAGGCACGATTGTCAGCAGGCGATCGAGCGTTACCTCAGCCTGCTCGAAATCACCCTTGAAGAACTGCATGGTGGCCAGGTCATAGAGCAAGCCTGGCTGATCGCCCAGCAGCTCGCGTGCCCTGCGATAAGCCCGTTCGGCACCCGCAACATCCTGGCAGCCACTGCGGAGTGCTGCCAAGCGACGCCATGCTTCGCCGTCGGTACCGACCAATGCTTCGGCTCGCTCCGCTACTTGCAACGCTTCGCGCCGACGACGTAGCCGCATCAGCAGATCGGCTTGTTTGAGCAGCAATGGCAAAGGATTTGACGCCACCGTGGCGGCGTACTCGATATGCCGTACTGCGGACGATGGATCTTCATTCGCCAACAGTGCCTCGGCGGCAAGCTCGTACACGGCGGCATCGGCAGCATTTTCGGAACAGGCCCGCGCGGCGTACTCCACCGCCTCTGCATAGCGTCCCGAGCGCAACAGGACATAGCCCTGTCTGACCACATCATCGACGTCAGTCCGCACCACCACGCCCTTCACAATTCCTGTCTCCACCATCGCCCTCATCCACCTTCGTTTTCAACGGATCCGACGCGCGCGCAAGGTCACTCCGGCTGGCGTGACCAGCATGTAACTGCCCAGTGCCGCCTTGCGCAAGATCACCTGGTCTCCCTCAACCAGATGACCGCGGCTGGTTGCTTCGGTAATCAGCCATTGCTGGTCGCTGTCGAGTTCGACCGTGCGAGTGCCGTCTGGGCGATAGACCAACGAAGTCACCTTTACCGTGAGCGATGCAGGCCCCGTCTCCACTGCGGCAGGCTCGCGCTGCCCATTCCAACCGAACTCATTGATCTGGCGATTAGCGGCCGCGGCCTGTACCTGGACGCTGGGTGGGTACTCGGCGTCATAGCAGCTCAAACGCGCCGATGGCTCGATCACCGTTGCGCAGCGATGCGAAACGACCTCCTCCGCAGCCAGCCTGCCGCTGACGCCCAACAGAACGCTCACGCTTACGATCGCGACCACCGCCGCGGTACGGTTACACATCTGTCCAGTCCCCCGAATCGACATCCGAGCATAACCTCTGCCCGCGGGTGCCGCACACCCTCTATGCTGAGGGCCTTCGCTCCATTTCCATCATTCACTTGGACAACTCAGCGCCATCACTGCAAACCGCCGCCGCCCTGATGCGAACTGGACGCTTGCGCGAGGCCGCCCAAACCTATCGCCAGGTGCTGGCGGCCCAACCGCGTCACGCCGATGCCTGGTACAACCTCGGCTACCTGCTGCGACAGCTGGGAGACTTCTCTTCAGCCCTGAATGCCTATGCACAGGCCCTTGCTTATGGCTGCTCGGAACCCGAGCAAGTTCACCTCAACCGCGCAGCTCTTTTCAGCGATCACCTGCAGCGCTATCCAGAAGCAGAGCACGAACTGAAACAAGCACTGCGCCTGTATCCAGACTATCCACCGGCGCTGTTGAACCTGGGCAACCTGCACGAGGAACGCGGCGAAGAAGCGCAGGCAGGCAGCGCCTATCGGCGACTGCTGTCTAGTCCATCCGCGGCCATTGGATTGCGATTGCAGGCGCAGGCACGATTGCTTCAGCTGGAGCCGCCGCGCACGTTGGATGATCCGCGTCTGGACGACCTGCACCAGGCCTGCGCAAAGCCTGATATCGATCCGGACACGCGCGCTACCGGCCTGTTCGCATTGGCCCAAGCCCATGACCGGCTGAAAAATCCGGAGCAGGCCTTCTCCCTTGCCGAAACCGGCAACTGTATCGCCCATGCCGGCGCTCCCGGCTACCACCACGAAGAAACGGAAGCACGATTCCGACGTATCGCCGAAGTGTTCACCGGACCGGGCTCGCCCCTGGGGACGAAAGATCCACCCTCGCCATTGTTCATCTGCGGCATGTTCCGCTCCGGCTCGACCCTGCTCGAACAGGCCTTGGCCTGCCACCCGCTGGTCCACGCCGGCGGCGAACTGGATCTGTTGCCACGCCTGATTGCAGGCCGGCTCGCGCCGTTTCCCGAAGCCGTGCGCGGCCTTTCCGAGCACGCCTTCGCCGAGCTGGCACGTGCTTACCGCCAACACTGCGCACGGCTGTTCCCGCAGACGGCCGGATACCACTACATAAGCGACAAACGGCCAGACAACTTCATGCTGATCGGCCTCATCAAGCGCATGTTCCCGCATGCTCGTATCGTCCACACCATCCGTCATCCGCTCGACACCGGGCTGTCCATCTTCATGCATCACCTCAACCCGGCCCGGTTCGACTACGCCGGCAAGCTCAAGGACATCGGCCATCACTATGGCCAGTACAGCCAGCTGATGCGGCACTGGCATGTGCAGTATCCCGGCAGCATCCATGACTTCGACTACGACGCCTTCGTCGCCGATCCCGAGCCGGCCATGCGCACGCTGCTGGACTTCCTCGAACTGCCCTGGGATCCGCGTTGCCTGCAACCGCACCAGGCCGGCAATGCGGTCAGGACCGCAAGCTATTGGCAAGTGCGCCGCCCCCTGCACACCCAGGCATCCGGTCGTTGGCGCCGATATCGCGATCAATTGGCTCCGCTGCGCCAGGCGCTGGCCGCATCCGGTGTCGAGCTGGCGGATTGATCCTGCGTTGATTCAGTGCGTGTGGTAGTCCACCAAGGCACGCTCCATTGCCTGAACCATCGTGCGTTCGGCAGATGTCAGCAACGGATTCCACACATCGAAGATCAGCACCACCCTGACTTCGTCACTGTCGTTGCGGGCTTCATGCTCGATTGAATCGTCGAACACCAGCACCTTGCCACGCTGCCACTCGCGCCAGTCATAGCCCACCCGGAAGCGGCAACGCTCAGGTACCACCAACGGCAGGTGCGCGACCAGACGTGCGTTGGTTTCGCCGTTGTGCGGCGGGATCGCGGTATGCGGGGCCAGTACCGAAAACATGGCGTTCGGGCACATCCCGTCGATCACGGCCGCATCCACCGTACGCAGCGCCGCGGCAGTGGCCGGACATCGCGCCAGGTTTTCCTCGACCGGCCGGCCATGTGCCCATAACGGATAGGAACTCCAGGCGCGGGAGTGATTGAGCTGGCGCCATTGATTCACCGGTTGATCCGGCGCATACGCCACGTAAGGCGTAAAGCTTTCCGCATCGGCGGACAACGCGGCCCACAACTCGGCTTCTATCTCATCCGTATGCGCCTGCAGCGCCTCGATCCAAGGGAACAGCGCTTCGTCATAGAAAGTGTGGGCCGGCAACCGCGGCACCAGCAATCGATTGCTCTGTGACGGATACGGACGACTGCGACCACTGGCGATGGCGACGGCCTCGTCCCATTTCGCAATGCTCCCCGCGTTCAACGCCGTGCGCGCCGGCGCCACCGCCTGCTGAAGATGTGTGGCCAGTTCTGTTGCGTCCAGATCGATCGCCTGCCGCGCCTGCTCCAGACGACGTCGCAAAGGTGCCGGCCATTGCGGCTCGGGCGGAGCCGCTAGCAACGCGTCGCGATAGATCGCTGCCGCCGCATGCCTGCGCCCCCGCGCCTGCTGGAACTCGGCCTTGGCCAATAGGCCGGGCAGAAAGTAGGGATCCAGCGTCAGCGCTGCCCCGATCGCCTGCCATTCCCCATCCAGATCCCCCATCGCCTGCCGCACCATAGCGATGCTCAGTACGATCATCGGATCGGTTGGTGCCGCCCGCCGGGCCGCCTGCAGATGTTCCATTGCCGCGGCCCAGTCACCTCGCCGGTACGCATGCACCCCGAGGCTGTACAGCGCCTGCGGATGTCCGGGCGACAGCTCGATTACTTTCCGCCAGCGCCGTTCCGCTTCCTGCCAATCTCCGGCTGCAGCAGCCTGCGCCGCTGCAGCCACGTATCGAGTCACGTCCCCATCAAGTCCCGATTCCTGCACCGCCATGTTGCCCCCCGTATCGCGCAAGGCCTCCCGACCTCGATCATACAAGTGGTTCGGACTCAGCGATGCATCGGACCGTGATGCCCTTGCGAGTCGGCCTTACCGTGATCATGCCCATGCCCATGCCCGTGGTCGTGGTCGTGGTCGTGGTCGTGGTCGTTACGATGCTCGCGCGGACTGCCGACACTGCAAGCGTCGCCGCAGTGGTCGGTCTCGATCTGCAAGGTGACGTGGTCGATCTCGAAGCGCTCGTGCAGGCGCTGGCCGAGTTGGCGCCGCACCAGATCGGCGTCGCTGCCCTCTTCCGTCACTATGTGCGCGGTGAGTGCTGGCGTGCTCGACGCCAGCGCCCACACGTGCAGGTCATGCACGTCCACGACCCGCTCATGCGCGCACAGTTCTTCGCGCACCGCGTGCAGGTCCACGCCCTTGGGCACGCCTTCGAGCAGTACGTTGATCGCCTCGCGCAGCAGCACCCAGGTCCGCGGTAGCACCCACAGGCCGATCAACACGGCCAGGATCGGATCGATCACCTGCCAGCCGGTAAAGCGGATCAGCAGCGCGCCGATGATCACCGCCACCGAACCGAGCATGTCGCTCCAGACTTCCAGGTAAGCGCCTTTGACGTTGAGGTTCTCGCCGCTGCCGGCGTGCAGCAGGCGCATCGCGATCAGATTGACGATCAAGCCCAGTGCGGCGATGCCCAGCATGCCGCTGGAAGCGATCGCCTGCGGTTCGCGGAAGCGCTCCACCGCTTCCCACAGGATGTAGGCGCCGACCACGAACAGCAGGGCGCCGTTGACCAGTGCGCCGAGCGCTTCCAGGCGGGCGTAGCCGTAGGTGCGGCGTGCGTCGGGCGGACGCCGGCTCAGGCGCACCGCGACCAGCGCGATCATCAGGCCGAGCGTGTCGGTCGCCATGTGCGCGGCGTCGGACAGCAACGCCAGGCTGTTGGTGATGAAGGCACCGGCGATCTCGACGAGCAGGAAGCCGCCGGTCAGGCCCAGTGCCCACCAAAGCGGCTTTTCGTGGCGGATTACGCTCGGTGCGTGGTTGTGGTCGTGTCCCATGATCTCGATCCGGCTGAATGCGCGCACCTTATGCGCCGACATGGCCGGAGACTATTACATCCACCATCTACTGACGGTGGATGTCCACGCACGGCGCTCACTCCGAGGGCGCGACCAGCTTGACCACGCTGGAAAAATCCAGCTTGCCGTTGCCGGCGCGACTGTTCATCGCATACAGGTTGCGCGCCAGCTCACCAAGCGGGATCGAGGCACCGACGCTCATCGCGGCCTCGGCCGCCAAGCCCAGATCCTTGAGCATCAGGTCGTTGCCGAAACCGCCGCTGTAGCCGCGCGAGGCCGGAGCATTCTCCAGCACACCCGGCCACGGGTTGCAGACCTCGGTGGCCCAACTGCGGCCGGTACTGACCGCCATCATCTGCGACAGCACCTTGGGATCGAGCCCGTGCGCCGCGCCGAGTGCGATCGCTTCGCCGGTGACCGCCATGATCACGCCCAGCGCCATGTTGTTGCACAGCTTGGCGACCTGGCCGGCCCCGCTGTCGCCGACGTGGAAGATGTTCTTGCCCATCGCCTGCAGGATCGGCCGCGCGCGCTCCAGCACCTCGGTTTCACCACCGACGATGAAGGTCAACGTGCCGGCGGCCGCGCCGGCGGTGCCGCCGGAAACCGGGGCATCGAGTATCTGCAAACCACGGGCCTGCACCGCCGCGGCGACCTTGCGCGCGCTCGCCGGGGCGATCGTGCTGCAGTCGATCACCAGCGCACCCGCGGGAATCTCGCGAAGGATGCCGTTCTCGCCCAGGTAAAGCCCTTCGACATGGCGGCTGGCCGGCAGCATCGAGATCACGACCTCGGCGTTGTCGAGCGCGGCGAGTGCCGATGTCGCTGCAGTGACGCCGGCGGCGACAGCTGCCTCCAGCGCTGCCGGAACCAGATCGTAGGCGTGAACGGTGTGACCGGCCTTGACCAGATTGGCGGCCATCGGGCCGCCCATGTTGCCCAGTCCGATGAAAGCGATGTGGCTCATTGGTTGTCTCCAAACTATGGGAAGGCGGGATTGCTTGCCCTCATCCGCCCCTTCGGGGCACCTTCTCCCGCACGCGGGAGGAGGACTCGAAAGCAGCATTCGTCAGTGCAGATCGGCCAGTGGATGCTGGGCTGGCGTCCACGGTGACTCGAAGAAACGCGCCGCCCAGGCTGCATCAGCTTCCGCGAGCGCGGCCGGGTTCCAGTGTGGCTGGCGGTCCTTGTCGATCAGCAACGCACGGATGCCTTCGGCGAAGTCGCCATGCGCGGCGGCATGCAGCGCGACCACGTACTCGATGCGGAAGGTGTCGGCCAGATCGAGGGTAGCCTCGCTGTGCTGCAACGCCCACGCCAGCCGCGCCGAGCCAGGTGCGCCACTGCGGAACGTGCTGCGCGCGGTTTGCAGCCACGCGTCCTCGCTGTCGAGCGCTTCGATCGCGGCGACCGCAGTTTCCAGCGTCGGCTGCGCGCCGATCCGCGCGATCAGTTCGGCGTGGATCTGCAGCGGCCCCGGTTCCGGCATCTGCGCAATCCCGCTCAGAAACCGCGAAAGCTGCTCGCCGTCCAGCGCCGCATCGCCGGTCCAGGCATGTGCACACAGGCTGTCGAGCAGGGCGGCATGCTGGCGGCTGTCCACGCAGACGTCGGCCAGTCCGGCATGGATCGCGTCGCTGGCATTCAGCGGTGCACCGGTCAGCGCGAGGAACAGGCCGGCGCCATTCGGTACACGTTGCATCAGCCAACTGCCGCCGACGTCGGGAAACAGACCAATCGTGATCTCGGGGAAGGCCAGCTTCGAACGCTCGGTCACCACGCGATGGCTGGCGCCGGACATCAAGCCGATGCCACCGCCCATCACGATGCCATGGCCCCAGCACAGGATCGGCTTGGGGTAGGTGTGGATACGGTAATCGAGGCGGTACTCCTCCTCGAAGAACGCGGCGGCGTAGTGATTGGCGGTGATGTCGTTCGCGCCCGATTCGCGGAATTCCAGCATGCCGCGGTACAGGCCATGCAGATCGCCACCGGCGCAGAACGCCTTCTCGCCCGCGCCTTGCAGCACCACGCAGGCGATGCGCGCGTCGTTCTGCCAATGGCGCAATTGCGCATCGAGCAGGCCGGTCATTTCCAGCGACAGGCCGTTGAGGGTCTTGGGCGTGTTGAGCGTGGCAATGCCGATGCGGTGGCCGCCGCCGGCTTCGCGCTCCTCGAACAGAACTACCGCCTGCGCGTCGTGCGGAGCGTTCATGCGTTCTTCCATTGCGGAGCGCGCTTCTCCAGGAATGCGGCGACACCTTCAACCTGATCGGCGGTGTCGAACAGATCGACGAACGCCTCACGCTCGGCAACCAACGCCGAGGCATGGGTGCCGGTGCGCGTGGCCTGCACCAGCGCCTTGCACGCCGCAACGCTGGACGGGCTCTGCCCGCCCGCCTTGTGCGCCCACTCGATCGCGCGCGCCCTCGCCTCGCCCCGTCCAACCTTTTCCTCAGCCAGACCGATACGCACCGCCGTATCGGCGTCGATACGCTCGCCGAGCAGGATCATGCGTTTGGCCCAACCCTCGCCGACCAGACGCGGCAGGTTCTGGGTACCCCCCGCGCACGGCAGCAGACCGACCGTGGCCTCCGGCAGCGCGAGCTGGGCATGCTCCTCGACGATGCGCAGGTCGCAAGCCAATGCGCATTCCAGGCCACCGCCCATCGCATAGCCATTGATCGCGGCAATCGATACGCCGCGGAACGCGCTCAGCGCCTCGAAGGCCTCGCCGAAGCGACGCGCCGCCTCGCGCGCCGCGGCCTTGTCGCCCGACGCGAACTGTTTGAGATCGGCGCCGGCAGAGAAGAATTTCTCGCCCTCACCGGTGATGACCAATGCGTAGGTGCTGCGATCGGCATCCAACGTCCGCACCAGATCGCGCAACGCTGCCAGGCTGTGCACGGTCCAGGTATGGGCCGGCGGATTGCTCAACGTGACAATGGCCACGTGGCCGTCGCGCTCGAGCTTCAATCCGGTGAACTCGCGCTGCGCTCCATCGCTCATCGCAGTTCCTCCCCGGTGCCGAGCAGATGCCGCGCGATGATCATCCGCATCACCTCGTTGGTACCTTCCAGGATGCGGTGCACGCGCGAGTCGCGCAGCAGCCGCTCGATCGGATATTCGCGGATATAGCCGTAGCCGCCGTGGATCTGCAGCGCCTCGTCGCAGATCGCAAAACCGGCATCGGTGGCGAAGCGCTTGGCCATCGCGCACCACACGGTGGCGTCGCGCGCGCCGGCGTCGAGCTTGCGCGCGGCGGTGTGCACCATCTGCCGTGCCGCAACCAATTGGGTCGCCATGTCGGCAAGCTTGAACTGCAATGCCTGAAAGTCGGCCAGGCGCTGGCCGAACTGGCGCCGCTCGCCCATGTAGCGGCGCGCCGCGTCGAATGCGCCTTGCGCGGCGCCGATCGAGCAGGCAGCGATGTTGATGCGACCACCATCGAGCGCCTTCATCGCCTGCTTGAAGCCTTCGCCTTCCTTGCCGAGCAGGTTCTGCGCCGGGATACGCACGCCTTCGAAACTGATGCCGCGCGTGGGCTGGCTGTTCCAGCCCATCTTCTCTTCCTTGCGTCCGTAGGAAATCCCCGGCGTATCGGCCGGTACCACGAACGCGCTGATGCCACGCGCGCCCTCCTCGCCCGTGCGTGCCATCACCACCAATACATCGGTGGCGCCGGCACCGGAGATGAAGGCCTTGCTGCCGTCGAGCACATAGCTGTCCCCGTCACGCACTGCGCGGGTCTTCAACGAAGCCGCATCGGAGCCAGCGCCCGGCTCGGTCAGACAATACGAGGCCAGTTTGTCGCCATTGCTCAGCAACGGCCCCCAATATCCGCGCACGGCATCCTGCGCAAAACGGGTGATCAACCAGTTCGCCATGTTGTGGATGCTGAAGAACGCCGAAGTCGAGGGATCGACCCGCGCCATTTCCTCGAATACCACCGCCGAATCCAGCCGGCTCATCCCCAGCCCGCCCCAGGCCTCATCGGTGTACAACCCACAGAAGCCCAGCTCGGCACCCTTGCGCAATGCCTCGCGCGGGAACTCGCTCTCGGCATCCCAGTGCGCGGCGTGCGGGGCCAGTTCCTTCTCGGCGAAATCACGCGCAGCGGCGCGGAAGGCTTCTTGTTCTTCGGTCAAGTCAGCGGTTTCGTACGGCATCTGCATTGCGGCGTTCATGGCGTCACTTCAAATTGATCGTGGTGTTGACGCCGTGGCCCAGCGTCTCGTCGTCGAACCAGCGCGCGGTCACGGTCTTGGTCTGGGTGTAGAACATGACCACCTGCTTGCCGTACGGGCCGAGGTCGCCGAGCTTGGAGGCGCGCGAACCGGTGAAGGAGAACAGCGGCACCGGCACCGGGATCGGCACGTTGATGCCGACCTGGCCGACGTCGATGTCTTCCTGGAACCTGCGCGCGGCCGCGCCGGACTGAGTGAACACGGCGGTGCCATTGCCGTTCGGATTGGCGTTGACCAGTGCGATCGCTTCGTCGAGCGTGTCCACTTCGAGGATCACCAGCACCGGTCCGAAGATTTCTTCGTCGTAGATGCGCATGCCCGGTTTGACACCGGAGAAGATGGTCGGGCCGACGAAGTTGCCCTTGTCATAGCCGTCGATACGCGGATTGCGCCCGTCCAGTTCGAGCTTGGCGCCCTGCTCGACACCGGAGGCGATCAACGCCTCGACCCGCTCGCGCGCCGCGCACGAGATCAGCGGGCCGACATCGGTCCCGGCCTCGGTGCCGCCGTTGACCTTGAGCGTCTTCGCCTTGGCGACCAGTTCGTCAATCCAGCCGCGCGCCTCACCAACCAGCACCAGCGTCGACGCGGCCATGCAGCGCTGACCGGCGGCGCCGAACGCCGCGCCCGCCGTCGCGTTGAGGGTCTGTTCCTTGTTGGCGTCAGGCAGCACCACCGCGTGGTTCTTGGCGCCCATCATGCATTGCACGCGCTTGCCGGCCAGCGAAGCGCGTTGATAGACGTGGGTGCCGACCTTGGTGGAACCGACGAACGAGACCGCCTTGATGTCGGGGTGGTCGCAGATCGCGTTGACCACGTCCGGGCCGCCGTGGACGACGTTGAGCACGCCCTTCGGGATGCCGGCTTCCAGCGCCAGTTCGACCAGGCGCATCGTCACCATCGGGTCCTGTTCGGACGGTTTGAGCACGAAGGTGTTGCCGGTGGCGATCGCCATCGGGAACATCCACAGCGGGATCATCGCCGGGAAATTGAACGGGGTGATGCCGGCGCACACGCCCAGCGGTTGCAGCAGCGTGTAGGTATCCACACCGGTGGCGACGTTGTTGGCCAGCTCGCCCAGTTGCAGATTGCCGATCGCCGCGGCGTGCTCGACCACTTCCAGCCCGCGGAACACATCGCCCTCGGCATCCGGCAGGGTCTTGCCCTGCTCGGCGGTCAGCAACGCGGCCAGCTCCTTCATGTTTTCGCGGATCAGCTGCTGGTACTTCAGGAAGATGCGGGCACGGACGCCGACCGGGGTCTTGCGCCAGGTCTGGAATGCGGTCCTGGCCGCGGCCACCGCCGCATCGACCTCGGCGGAAGTCGCGAACGGCACCTTCGCCAGCACCTGCTGGGTGGCCGGGTTGACCACGTCCCTCCAGTCGGTGGAGGTGGATTGGACGAATTCGCCGTCGATCAGCAGGCGCACGCGGGAAACGGAATCGCTCATGTGGGGGATCCAGGGAAGAACTCTTCGCATTGTTCGCACCCAGGGCAGCACATTCACCCGGAAATCCGCTTAATCGCGCTAAGCTCCCCGCACAAATTTGCGAATATTGCGAATCCATGCCACATCCACATCGCCAGCTGGGCCTGCGCCTGCAGCGCCTGCGCCAGCAACACGGCCTGACCCAGGCCGAATTGGCGCGGCGCCTGCAGCTCTCGCCGAGCTACCTGAACCAGATCGAGCGCAACCAGCGGCCGCTGACCCTGGACGTGCAACGGCGTCTGCAGGAAGTACTCGGCGACCTGGGCGATCTGCTCGACGCCGGCGATCCGTCCGCCCTGGTCGAACCGCTCGATCAGACCCTGCGCGCGCTCGGTCACGGCAATCTGTCCAGCAGCGAGTTGCGCCTGCTGGCCGGCAACCTGCCGCAGGTCGCGCATGCCTTGCTCGATCTGCACCGGCAACATCGCCACCTGCACGAACGCGCCGCCGCGCTGGAGCAGCAGGTGGGCAACCACCAATCCGCCGCGCCGCTGCTGCCGCCTGGCGATCAGGTCCGCGACTACTTCAACCGCGCGCACAACCATATCGTCGAACTGGATGAGCGCGCCGAGGCGCTCTATGCCGAACTCGGCCTGACGCCCGGCAACCTGGCCGGCCGGTTGCGCCAGCGATTGGCCGACCGCCACGGCATCGTCGTGGAAACGCCCGGCGCACCTCTGGGCGGGATCAAGCGCGAACTCGATGCCGCCCGTCGCACGCTATGGCTGGCCGATCACCTCAAACCCGGCCAACAGGCCTTCCAACTGGCCGCCCAGCTCGCGCTGCTGGAATACGCGCCGCTGCTGGACGCGCGCATCGCCGACGCCGGCTTCGACGATCCGGAGCGCATCGCGCTGATGCGGATCGGGCTGTCGAACTACTTCGCCGGTGCGCTGGTGATGCCCTATGCCGAGTTCCTGCACAGCGCACAGACCTCGCGCTACGACATCGACTGGCTGGCGCACCGTTTCGGGGTCGGTTTCGAAGCGGTCTGCCATCGCCTGAGCACCTTGCAGCGACGCGGCCACACCGGGTTGCCGATCTTCTTCATGCGGGTGGATCGGGCCGGCAACGTCTCCAAGCGCCACTCGTCCACCGATTTCCACTTCTCCCACGTCGGCGGCTCGTGCCCGCTGTGGATCGTCTACGAGGCGTTCAACCAACCCGGCCGCATCCTCACCCAGATCGCGCGCATGCCGGACGGTCGCGCCTATTTCTGGCTGGCGCGGCAGGTCAGCAGCGGTGAACCGGGCTATGGCCAGCCGCGCAAGACCTTCGCCCTCACCGTCGGCTGCGACCTGCGCCACGCCGATCAACTGATCTACTCGCGCGGCTGGGACCTGAAGGCGATCGACGATGCGGTACCGATCGGCCCCGGCTGCCTGACCTGCGAACGCGACGATTGCGTGCAGCGTGCGTTTCCGAGCCTGTTGCGGCCCAGGTCACTTCCCGGGCTCTGATATCCCCATCGGAAAAGCGCCATGCGCTATCGCGGCTCGGCGCCCGCCAGGAACATCTCGACAGCGCGCCTGGCCAGACTCCGGATCGCGGTGCGTCCTATCGGCGCGGGATCGCGCTGATACACCCGCGCATTGATCTCGGCCGTGACCAGCGACATGAACTGTTTCGCGAACACCGACGCCGTCCCCCGGCGCAGCACGTCGTGCTCGATCGCCACGCGAAACAACTTGCCCAAGGCCGCGAGGGATTCGCTCGGACCTGATTCATAGAACAACTGCGCCGCCTCGGAATGGCCCACCTCCGCCAGCACCAGCCGGTGGATGGCACGCGCGCGCTCATCGTTGGTAAGCACCAGCAATGTCTGTTCGGAAAAACACGTCAACGCCGCCCTGAGCTCAACCAGCGTCGTCACGCTTGCCGGAAGTTCCCGTACGGCTTCGGACAGATGCGCAGTGGCCAACGAGCGGACCACGGTTTCGAACAGAACCTTCTTCGATGGGAAGTAGCCATAGAGCGTGGCTTTCGATCCGCCCAGCCGCTTCGTCAATTCATTCATCGAGGCTCTTTCGTAACCGAGTTCCTGAAACAGCGCTGCGGCTGCCTCAATGATCGCTTCCCGCCTCACGTCCGTGCGTACTTTCATTTTTCTACCAAAACCAGAAGTGAACCGCACTGTACTTTTTTCCTTGACACCAGGAAAACCCGGCACCTAAAGTGAACCGTACTGTACGGTTTTACCTGAACGGCGGGATGCCGGTCACACGACACTCCGGCACGGGATCGCCACGAGGTTCTGCACGCTCCAACGCGCTATCGAAACAAGGCGAATACCCGCGCAATTCGCGCGGCGGTTGCGGAAATGTGTCACGGGCATGACGCCATGTCCGTGGAGCCCATCCCCCTACATCGTGAGCGACGAAATGAAAGGTTCATCCAGGTACCCGGCAGCCGCCTTGCGCATCCTGAAAAACGGATTCGAGCGAAGTGAGCAGCAGCCCATCACATCGGCGAACGCGGCATTCCCTTTCGCTCGCCCAGGGCAGCGCGCCTATGTCGCGCTCGAAGGACCGTTGCTCGATATCGAGGCGATGATCCAGGTATTGAGCCCATCACCGGGCTCCGAGCATGGCTCCTGCCCGCCGCTACTCGGTGCCCCGGAAGGGATGAGTTACCTGGCGCGAATGGGCTACATCCCGCATATCGTCATCGTCAGCCAGCTACATCCCGTCGCGATTCCGATGCTGACCGCGTGGATCCACAAACATTTCCATGCTCCTTCCGAACACATCGTGATCGTGGCGGACGGCCAACCCTTCGGCGCCGCTGAGGATTACCTGATCCTGGATGCGTTGGGCGAGCATCTGGCCGCTTCCTTCCAGGGCACAGCGGTGCCTTTTCTGGGTGGTTGGCGGGATGTGGCGCTGATGTTTCCACCCGCGAGACATCCTGAGGTGTTCGATCGATCGCATGCGGTACACGCGTCGCCGGCACCGGATCGAAGCGGGACATGAGGCTGAAGCACGCTCCATTCGGCAACGCGACGTCGTTGCCGCAAGCCACCGTCACCGCAGCCGGGACGCTGCGATGACAAATGCGTTGTTCCGCCAGGAGGTTCTGCAGGCTCGGCAGACCCCTTGGATCGGCGGCATCTCGATAACGGCACCGCCTTCGCGCTGGTGGCTGGTGGCGTTGGCCGGCTCGCTGGGGGGCGTGTTGCTGTTGTTCTTCTGCTTCGGCAGCTACACCCGTCGCGAAAGTGTCACCGGCCAGATCGTGCCCAGTGGCGGTTTGCTCAATGTCAGCGCGGTGAACGCTGGCGTGGTCAGCCGCGTGCTGGTGCGCGACGGCCAGCAGGTGCAGGCGGGCACGCCGTTGCTGGAAATCTCCAGCGAGCAAGGCAGCGCCGTGCTCGGCGATACCCACGCCCTGATCGCCCGCCAGCTTGCCGATCAACATGGCCGGCTCGATGCGGATCTGGATACCCAACGGCAGGCGACGCAGCAGCTCGAACAGGCACTACGCGGCAAGATCGTCCTGCTGCGCTCGCAACTCGGACAGATGGGTTCGCAGATCGACATCCAGCGGCAGCAGGCGCAAAGCGCTGCGGATATGTTGAAGCGCGTCGAGCCGCTGATCGCGAAGGGATACATCTCCGCCTTCCAGATCCAGCAGCAGAAGTCGGCGATGCTGGATGCGCAATCCCAATACAAGGCCCTGGTCCGCCAGCAACTGGACCTGCGCCAGCAGATCGCCGATGCCGAGCAGCAGCTGGCCAAGCTGCCGCTGGACAGCAGCACCCTGCGCAATGACACCGAACGCAAGCTGGCCGACGTGAACCAGTCGATGGCGCAGAACGAGATGCAGCGCGCGGTGATCCTGCGTGCCCCGGTCGATGGCGTGGTGTCGGTGGTGCTGCCCAAAGCCGGGCAGATGGTGACCGTGGGACAGTCGCTGCTGTCGCTGCTGCCGATGAAATCGACGCTGCAGGCGCAGCTTCTGGTGCCCAGCCGCGCGGTCGGTTTCATCGCACCGGGCAACCGCGTGGTGCTGCGCTATCAGGCGTTCCCCTATCAGAAGTTCGGCCAGCAATACGGCCGTGTCGCCGAGGTTTCGCGCAGCGCGTTGACGCCGCCGGAAGTCGCCGCCGTGCTGGGCCAGTCGCCGCAGCAGGACCAGGGCCCGCTGTATCGGGTGCAGGTCGCGCTGGATCGCCAGCAGGTGCAGGCCTATGGCAAACCGGAGTCGGTCAAGCCCGGCATGGCGCTGGATGCGGACATCCTGATGGAACGTCGCAGCCTGGTCGAATGGTCGTTCGAACCGCTGTACGGGATGGCCCGCCGGTTCCTGGGCAAGGACGCAAACGCGCATGGCTGACGGCACCTCCAGCGCGCCGCGCGTCGCCTCTCAAGCCACGGTCGACCTGCAGTTCGGCTGGCGTCCCGCGCTGCCGATGATCCTGCAGACCGAAGCGGCCGAATGCGCGCTGGCCTGCCTGACCATGGTCGGCCGCTACCACGGGCACGCAGTCGACCTGCCCGGCCTGCGCCAGCGTTTTTCCGGCTCGCTCAAAGGCGTGGATCTGGCGCAGACGATGGCCGTGGCCGCGCAGCTGAGCCTCGACAGCAGGCCATTGCGGCTGGAACTGGACGAACTGCCGCAGCTGGAGCGCCCCTGCATCCTGCATTGGGATCTGAACCACTTCGTGGTGTTGAAACAGGTCAACGCCAACGGCATCGTGATCCACGATCCCGCCCGCGGCGTGTGCACGCTGGATTTCGCCGAAGCATCGCGCCACTTCAGTGGCGTAGCGCTGGAGCTGACGCCGACCGCCGATTTCACCCCGGTCAGCGCGCAACAGCAGATTTCGCTGCGTGCGCTGACCGGCAAGGTGCGCGGCGTGGTGCCTGCGCTGGTGCAGATCCTGGTGCTGGCGGCGGTGCTGGAAATCTTCAGCCTGGCCGGGCCGTTCTACCTGCAATGGACGATGGACCAGGTACTGGTGTCGGCCGATCGCGACCTGCTCACCCTGCTGGGCCTGGGCTTCATCGCCATTGCCGTGTTCCAGGCCGCGATCACCGCCATGCGCTCGTGGCTGGTGGCCTGGCTGGGCGCCAACATCACCGTGCAATGGGCGAGCAACCTGACCGCGCACATGCTGCGGCTGCCGCTGGACTGGTTCGAAAAACGCCACATGGGCGACGTGGTCTCACGGATGGGTTCGCTGCAGACCATCCAGAGAACCTTGACCACCCAGTTCATCGGCTCGTTGCTGGATGGATTGATGTCCGTGGTCACGCTGGTGGTGATGGCCATCTACAGCCTGCCGCTGGCGGGGTTGGTGCTGGGCCTGTTCGTGGTGTACGGGCTGCTGCGCTGGGGATTCTTCACGCCGCTGCGGCGCGCCAACGAGGCGCAGATCGTCTACGCCGCGCGCCAGCAGAGCGAGTTGCTGGAAACGATCCGCGGCGTGCTGCCGATCAAGCTGGCCAACCAGCAGGACACCCGCCGCGCCCGCTACGCCAACGCCACGGTGGAAACCACCAATCGCGACATCGGCATCCAGCGATTGGGCATCGGTTTCAGTGCGGCCAATCAGTTGCTGTTCGGCATCGGCCGGGTCGCGATGATCTGGATCGCGGCGCTGCTGACGCTGCGCGGTGAATTCTCGGCCGGCATGCTGATCGCCTTCATCGCCTACGCCGATCAGTTCATCAGCCGCGCAGCGGGGCTGATCGACAAGTGGGTCGATCTGCGCATGCTCAAGCTGCACGGCGAGCGCCTGGCCGACATCGCACTGAGCGCGCCGGAGCAGGAAGACACCGAAAACTGGCAAGGCGAACTTGCCGATGCCAGCGTGGAAGTGCGCAACGTGAGCTTCCGCTACGCCGACAACGAGCCCTGGGTGCTCCGGCATTGCAACCTGCGCATCGCCTCGGGCGAGTCGGCGGCGATCGTTGGCCCCTCCGGCTGCGGCAAGACCACATTGGCCAAGATCATCCTGGGTCTGCTGGAGCCCACCGAGGGCGAAGTGCTGTTCGGCGGCGTGCCGATCAAGAAGCTGGGTTATCGGCGCTACCGCAGCCTGCTCGGCGCGGTGATGCAGGACGACCAACTGTTCGCCGGCAACATCGCCGACAACATCAGCTTCGGTGCCGCCGATGCCGCGCCTGCGCAGATCGTGGCGGCGGCGCGTCTGGCCGCGGTCGATCAGGACATCGCGGCGATGCCGATGGGCTACCAGAGCCTGGTCGGCGACATGGGCTCGAGCCTTTCCGGCGGCCAGAAGCAACGGGTGATCCTGGCCAGGGCGTTGTATCGCCTGCCCAGGCTATTGGTGCTGGACGAGGCCACCAGCCATCTGGACGTGGAACGCGAGCGCCTGGTCAACGCAGCGATCGGCCAGCTCGACGTCACCCGCATCGTGATCGCGCACCGGCCCGAAACCGTGGCCAGCACGCACAAGACCATCGAATTGAGAGATCCAAGAATTGAGCGGCGATCTGTCTGATGCCGTTCCTTGCCCGGTGGAGGCTTTCCACTACCCCTGTTCAAAGGTGAATGAAATGCGCAAGCTCGAAACGAACGAAATCCAGGCCGTCTCCGGTGCCGCCAGCGACCAGATCACCTGGGCACTGCAGAACCCGCAGGTCATCTATGACGCGGCCAAGTCGTACGTCAGCCAGCTGACTGCCGCCATCGAGAGCTACAAGAAGAGCCACTGACGGGTAAACACTCCGGGCAGTAGTGGACTTTGCGTCGAAAGCTTTCGCCTACGAAGTAGCGCATGCCGCGCCGGCGGCTTCGTAGACGGAGGTACGTCGCCCTCCCCTGTACCGATGCCCATTGCGGGATGTGGGGTGCTTGCACCCTGCATCCTTTAGGGCGTGTGCAACCGGTTGTAGGACACATCCAGCCAGGCCGGCTTCTCCGCGTACATCTCGCGGATCAACTGTTTGACCTGATCGATCAGCTCATCGTCCTCACGCGGCCGGAAACTCATGATGATCGGCGAGGTCGCATGCTCATCGTCGATCAGCCGGTAATGCAGGTCCGAGCGCTGCGCGCGTGCCGCTGCGGGAATCAGGCAGACGCCGGTCTCGGCAGCGACCAGCCCCAGTGCGGTCTGCAACTCGCGTACCTCCTGCACTTCCAACGGCTGCACGCCGTGGTCCTTGAGCAGTGACAACACCTGATCGGCAAAGCTGGGCCGTGGCTCACTCGGATAGACCACCAGCCGCTGCCCCTGCAACTGCGCGGGCTTGATCGGCGTGTCCTCGGCGGCCAGTGCGAAGCCCGGCGGAATCGCCACCACCAGGCGCTCCTCACGCAACAGCACACGCTCCACCGCCGAGTCGCCGGTACGCAGCCGGCCGAAGCCGATGTCGATACGCCCTTCCTTCAAGGCCTCGATCTGCTGGCCGGACATCATCTCGACCAGGCGCAGATCCAGGTCCGGACGTATCTGGCGCAGCCGACGCACCACCGTCGGCAGACCGCCATACAACGTCGATGCGACGAAGCCGATGTTGACCAGCCGGCGTTCGCTGCGGCCCAGGCGTCGGGTGGCGTCCTTCATCCGCTCCATGCGTCCCAACACCTGCTGAGCTTCCTCGTAGAGCAGGCGGCCGGCGTCGGTCAACCGGATCGGGCGACTGCTGCGTACCAGCAGGGTCACGCCGAGCTCTTCCTCCAACTGCTGGATCTGCCGGCTCAGCGGCGGCTGGGCGATATGCAGCACCTCGGCGGCACGGGTGAAGTTGCGCTCGCGGGCAACGGCGCAGAAGTAGCGGAGCTGGCGCAGGTCCATACTTTGGTCTAAGTCGAGGCTGTCACAGGGTAATACTCAATAGGTATTTTGCAGTGCAACAAATCATTTAAATCAACGTGATCTCCTACAAAATACCTTAAAGGTATTGATTTACACAAAAATGGTGTTGGATCACGGGGCCGGACAGGTCGCATAACAGCGTCCCATGAACGCCGTCCTCGCTTCCTCCAGTTCCCGCCCCGCTCGTGTCGAGCGGATCGAAACCGTATTGGTCGACTTGCCCACGATCCGCCCGCACAAGCTGTCGGTGGCAACGATGGATGGCCAGACCCTGATGCTGGTGCGCATCCATTGCAGCGACGGTTTCGTCGGCATCGGCGAAGGCACAACCATCGGCGGCCTCGCCTACGGCGGCGAGAGCCCCGAGAGCATGAAGCAGGCCATCGACACCTATTTCAACCCGGCGCTGGTCGGCCAGGACGCCACCCGCATCCAGGCGCTGATGGCGCGCGTCGGCAAGATGATCAAGGAGAACCGTTTCGCCAAGAGCGCGGTGGAAACCGCGCTGCTGGATGCGCACGGCAAGCGTGTCGGCCTGCCGGTCTCCGAACTGATGGGGGGGCGTCGCCGCGACAGCCTGCCGGTGGCGTGGACACTGGCGTCGGGCAATACCAGCACCGATATCGCCGAGGCCGAAGCGATGCTGCTGCGGCGCCGGCACAACATCTTCAAGCTCAAGATCGGCGCGCGCCCGCTGGCCGACGACATCACGCACGTGGCGGCTATCAAACGTGCGCTCGGCGATCGCGCCGCGGTGCGGGTCGACGTCAACATGGCCTGGAGCGAAACCGACGCTGCACGCGGCATGGCCGCGTTGGCCGATGCCGGCTGCGAGCTGGTCGAACAACCGGTGGCGTCCGCCGCCGCGCTGTCGCGGCTGGTACGCCGGTTTCCGATCGCGCTGATGGCCGACGAATCGCTGACCGGCCCGGAATCGGCGTTCGAACTGGCGCGCCGGCATGGCGCGGACGTGTTCGCGGTCAAGATCGAGCAGAGCGGCGGCCTGTTCGGCGCCCAGCGCGTGGCTGCGATCGCCGATGCCGCCGGTATCGGCCTGTACGGCGGCACGATGCTCGAAGGCGCGGTCGGCACCATTGCCAGTGCGCAGGTGTTTTCCACGTTCGCGCAGTTGCAGTGGGGCACCGAACTGTTCGGGCCACTGCTGCTGACCGAGGAAATCCTGGTCGAGCCGCTGGCCTATCGCGATTTCGAACTGACCGTGCCGTCCGGCCCCGGCCTGGGCATCACCCTGGACGAAGAGCGCGTTGCGTTCTTCGCCCGCGACGGCCTGCGCCGAACCATCAGCGTCGCCCGCTGAGGCCACATCAGGAGCATCAAGACCATGCTTTTCCACGTACGAATGGACGTCCATCTTCCGGCTGATCTCCCGGCGGACACCGCCGACGAGATCAAGCAACGCGAGAAGGCGTACTCGCATCAGCTGCAGCAGCAGGGCAAGTGGCGGCACATCTGGCGCATCGCCGGTGAGTACGCCAACTACAGCCTTTTCGATGTCTCCAGCAACGAAGAGCTGCACAGCATTCTCACCAGCCTGCCGCTGTTTCCATACATGACCATCTCCGTTACCCCGCTGTGCCGTCACCCCTCGTCGATCCGCGACGACGACAGCTGACAGCACCCACCGTATCCGGTGCGCTCCCTGGGAGGGGACGCGTCCAGGCAGCCTTCGCCACCAAGAGGAGACATCCCATGAGCATCAAGATCTTCGCCCAGCCCGAAGTGCAGGCGTTCCTGAAAACCGTCAGCGGACTGGACAAGGCCGAAGGCGATCCGCGCGTGAAGCAGATCATCCACCGCCTGCTGTCGGACCTGTTCAAGGCCATCGACGATCTGGACATCACCCCGGACGAATACTGGGCCGGCATCGCCTGGTTCAACGAACTCGGTGCGGCCAGCCAGGCCGGCCTGATCTCGCCCGGGCTGGGCCTGGACCACTTCCTGGACCTGCGCATGGATGCCGAGGACGCTGCGCTGGGCATCGACAACGAAACCCCGCGCACCATCGAAGGGCCGCTGTACGTGGCCGGTGCGCCGGTCGAGCATGGTTTTGCCCGCCTCGACGACGGTCGCGATACCGATGGCCAGTTGCTGATCATGCACGGCACCGTCTATGGCACCGACGGCAAGCCGCTGCCGGGCGCAAGCGTGGAGGTGTGGCATTGCGATACGCGTGGTTTCTACTCGCACTTCGATCCGACCGGTGCGCAGGCGCCGTTCAACATGCGCCGCACCATCATCGCCGACGATCTGGGTCGCTATCGCTTCCGCAGCATCGTGCCCAAGGGCTACGGGGTGCCACCGGGCAGCCCGACCGAGAAGCTGCTGTTCGCGCTTGGTCGGCATGGCCAGCGTCCGGCGCACATCCACTTCTTCGTTGGCGCGGACGAGCATCGCAAGTTGACCACGCAGATCAACATCGCCGGCGATCCGCTGGTCAACGATGACTTCGCCTACGCGACTCGCGACGGGTTGGTGCCGGAGATCGTCGAACACCGCGATGCCGACGCCATCCACGCCGCCGGGCTGGACGCACCGTTCGCGGAAATCCGCTTCGACTTCCACCTGACGGCGCTGGTCGAAGGCAAGGACAACCAGGTGGTCGAGCGCCCGCGCGTCGCCGCCTGAGTCATGCCCGCTGATGGTGCCGTGCGCGCCGTCAGCGTGTTGTTCGACACCCACGTCATCGCATCACCGCGCCACACCCCGGCGCGCATCAGGCCCCATCGGGAGAGCCCGCCATGTCCACGATCCTAGAAAAAGCCTCCGACATCGACCATCTGCTCGCCAACGCGCTGCAGGACGATCCCGAAGCCGGCATCTACCGTTGCCGCCGCGACATCTTCACCGACCCGGATCTGTTCGAGCTGGAGATGAAGCACCTGTTCGAGTCGAACTGGATCTATCTGGCCCACGAAAGCCAGATCCCCAATCCGAACGACTACTTCACCACCTACATCGGCCGCCAGCCGGTGGTGATCACCCGCGACAAGACCGGCACGCTGCACGCGGTGATCAACGCCTGCGCGCATCGCGGCGCGATGCTGTGTCGACGCAAGCACGGCAACAAGGGCAGCTTCACCTGCCCGTTCCACGGCTGGACCTTCAGCAACAGCGGCAAGCTGCTCAAGGTCAAGGACGAGAAGACCACCGAGTATCCGCCGCAGTTCGGCGAGAACGGTTCGCACGATCTCAAGCGCGTTGCGCGCTTCGAGAGCTATCGCGGCTTCCTGTTCGGCAACCTGGATGCGGACGCGATAGCGCTTGAGGATTACCTCGGCGAAACCCGGGTCGTCATCGACCAGATCGTCGATCAGGCCCCGAATGGGCTGGAAGTGCTGCGTGGCAGCTCGTCGTACATCTACGACGGCAACTGGAAACTGCAGATGGAAAACGGCTGCGACGGTTATCACGTCAGCAGCGTGCACTGGAACTACGCGGCGACCATGGGCCGGCGCAAGGACACCGGCACCAAGGCGGTGGACGCCAACGGCTGGAGCAAGAGCGTCGGCGGCGTGTACGGCTTCGAGAACGGCCACATCCTGCTGTGGACCAACTCGCTCAACCCGGAAGTGCGGCCGGTGTGGAACCACCGCGAGGAAATCGCCGCACGCGTGGGCCAGGACAAGGCCGATTTCATCACTCGCCAGACCCGCAACCTGTGCCTGTATCCGAACGTGTATCTGATGGATCAGTTCTCCACCCAGATCCGCGTCACCCGCCCGATCAGCGTGGACAAGACCGAGGTCACCATCTATTGCTTCGGCCCGAAGGGCGAAAGCGCCGAAGACCGCGCCACCCGCATCCGCCAGTACGAGGATTTCTTCAACGTCTCCGGCATGGGCACCGCCGATGACCTGGAAGAGTTCCGCGCCTGCCAGGCCGGTTATGCCGGCGCCGCCGCGCAGTGGAACGATCTCAGCCGTGGCGCACCGCTGTGGGTGGAAGGGCCGGATGAGAACGCCACCCGGATGGGCATGAAACCGCTGCTCAGCGGTGGCCGTAGCGAGGACGAAGGCTTGTTCGTGCGTCAACACGAATACTGGGCCAAGGCGATGCGTCAGGCGCTGGCACGCGAGCTGCGCGGGGAGATCGAATGACCACGCAGTACGCCACGATCGCCGCGTTCCTGTACCGCGAAGCACGCTTGCTCGACGACCGCCAGTGGGACGAATGGCTGCAGCTGTATGCCGAAGACCTCAGCTACTGGATGCCGGCCTGGGACGACGACGATCAGCTCACCGAAGACCCGCAGTCGGAAATCTCGCTGATCTATTACCCCAGCCGCGACGGCCTGGAAGACCGCGTGTTCCGCATCAAGACCGAGCGCTCCGGTGCGTCAACGCCGGAACCGCGCACCAGCCATAACGTCAGCAATATCGAAGTGCTGGCCGAGCGCGGCGACGAGATCGATGTCCGCTACAACTTCCACACCCTGTGCCATCGCTACAAGGTCACCGACCAGTTCTTCGGCACCAGCTTCGTCACCCTGCGCAAGGCCGGCGAGAACCTGCTGATCAGCCGCAAGAAGATCGTGCTGAAGAACGACTACATCCGCCAGGTCATCGACGTCTACCACATCTGAATCCGACGCCGAGCCCGCAGGAGACGACCATGAGTTACCGCATAGCCCTGAACTTCGAAGACGGGGTCACCCGCTTCATCGACTGCAAGGACGGCGAGAAAGTCCTCGACGCCGCGTTCCGCCAGCGCATCAACCTGCCGATGGATTGCTCCGACGGCGTGTGCGGCACCTGCAAGTGCCGCGCCGAGAGCGGCCAGTACGCGCTGGGCGATGACTACATCGACGACGCACTGAGCGCGGACGAAGCCGCCGACGGACTGGTGCTGACCTGCCAGATGGTGCCGTTCAGCGATTGCGTGATCGCGGTACCGACCGCATCGAGTACGTGCAAGACCGGGCAGTCGAGTTTCAAGGCCACCGTGGCACGCCTGGAGGCACACAACGACGCGGCCATCGTGCTGGAGCTGGACGTGGACGGCGATGCGCCGCATTTCCTGCCCGGTCAGTACGTCAACATCAATGTGCCCGGCAGCGGCCAGCACCGCTCCTATTCCTTCAGCTCGATGCCGGGCCAGACGCGCGTGTCGTTCCTGATCAAGCGGGTACCGGGTGGCTTGATGACGCACTGGCTGGAGCGCGCCGAACCCGGTGCGATGGTCGAACTGACCGGCCCGCTCGGCAGTTTCTACCTGCGCCCCGTGCAGCGTCCGCTGTTGCTGCTGGCCGGTGGTACCGGGTTGGCGCCGTTCCTGTCGATGCTGGAAGTGCTGGCGCAATCCGGTTCCACCCAGCCGGTGCACCTGATCTACGGCGTGACCCGCGATCTGGATCTGGTGCTGGTTGAGCAGATCGACAGCTACCTCGCACGTCTGCCGAACTTCAGCTATTGCACGGTGGTGGCCGACGCCGCCTCGTCCCATCCACGCAAGGGTTGGGTAACCCAGCACATGGCGGCCGAAGCGCTCAACGCCGGCGACATGGACGTGTATCTGTGCGGCCCGCCGCCGATGGTGGATGCAGTGCGACGTCACTTCGATGAAGTGGGCGTCAAGCCGGCCAGCTTCCACTACGAGAAATTCACCCCGAGCCTGCCCGCGCAGGAGCGCGCCGCATGAGCGTCACGCGCTTCAGCGGCAAAGTGTTGGTGGTCACCGGTGCCGCGCAGGGCATCGGCCGTGGCGTCGCCGCGCGTGCGGTGGCCGAAGGTGGCAGCGTGTTGCTGGTGGATCGCGCGGACTTCGTCGGCGAGGTGGCCGAAGCGATCGCCGCGGACGCCAACGCGCCGGACCGGGTACTGGCCTTCAATGCCGATCTGGAAACCCACACCGGCAACGCAGCGGCGATGGATTTTGGCGCACGCCACTTCGGTGGCATCGACATCCTGATCAACAACGTCGGCGGCGCGATCCGCATGCGTCCGTACGACCAGTTCGAACCGGCACAGATCGACGCCGAAGTACGCCGCTCGCTGATGCCCACCCTGTACGGCTGCCACGCGGTGTTGCCGCACCTGCTGGCGCGCGGCGGCGGCACGATCGTCAACGTGTCTTCCAATGCCACGCGCGGGATCTTCCGCGTGCCGTATTCGGCGGCCAAGGGCGGGATCAACGCGATCACCCAATCATTGGCGATGGAATACGCCGGGCACGGCATCCGCGTGGTCGCCACCGCACCGGGCGGCACCACCGCGCCGCCACGTCGGGTGCCGCGCAATGCCGAGGGCGACAGCGCGCAGGAACAGGCGTGGATGGCCGAGGTGGTCGAACAGGTCACCACCTCCAGCTTTCTCAAACGTTACGCAACGCTGGACGAACAGATCGCACCGATCCTGTTCCTGGCCTCCGACGAAGCGTCATACATCACCGGCTCGATCCTGCCGGTGGCCGGGGGCGATCTGGGCTGAAGCCCACGCGCGGCCGTCCGGGGGGGACGGTCGCGTTCTATCACCGCAGTGCACACATCCTGGGAGGGAGATCATGCGCAGCATCGACGTGAGTGAGGAAATCGACGGCGCCCGTTTCGGGCGCTTTCAGTGGTCGGTAGTGGCGCTGTGTGCGCTGTTGCTGATCGTCGACGGCTACGACGTGTTCGTGGCCGGCACGGTGCTGCCCACGCTGATCAAGGAATGGGGACTGAGCAAACCCGGGGCCGGCGTGCTGCAGGCCTGGGCCCTGTTCGGCATGATGTTCGGCGCGCTGGTGTTCGGCCCGCTGGCCGACAGGATCGGCCGCAAGAAAGGCATCGCCATCAGCTTCACGCTGTTCACCGTGGCGACCGTGTTCACCGGCTTCGCCAGCAATCCTGATCAGTTCAAGACGTTCCGCTTCATCGCCGGTCTTGGCTGCGGCGGGCTGATGCCCAACGCGGTGGCGCTGATGAACGAGTACGCGCCCAAGCGGCTGCGCGGCACGATGGTGGCGCTGATGTTCAGCGGCTACTCGGTCGGTGGCATGGTCGCCGCCGCGTTCGGCATCTGGATGATTCCGAGCCTGGGTTGGCAACCGATGTTCTGGGTCGCGGCAGTGCCGCTGCTGGCGCTGCCGCTGATCCTGTGGCGGCTGCCGGAATCGCTCGGCTTCCTGATCCGCCAGGGACGCCAACACGAAGCGCGCGCGATCTTCGCGCGGATCAGCCCGATCGGCATGCAGGACGTGCTGGTGTTCAACGAGACCAAGGGCGCGGCGGCCTCGGTGGCCGAGTTGTTCCGCCACGATCGCAGCCTGCGCACGCTGATGCTGTGGTTGTCGTTCTTCTGCTGCCTGCTGCTGGTCTACCTGCTCAGCTCGTGGCTGCCCAAGGTGATGCAGGAAGCCGGCTATGCGCAGAAGGCAAGCCTGCTGACGTTGTTCTCGCTGAACTTCGGTGGCATGGTCGGAGCCATCATCGGCGGCCGGCTGGGTGATCGCTTCGGTTTGCCCAAGGTGGTGGTCGGCTTCTTCGCCGCGGCGACGGTGTCGATCATGCTGATCGGCTACAACCCGCCGACCGCGATCCTGTTCACACTGGTGTTCATCGCCGGTGCCACCACCATCGGCACGCAGATCCTGCTGTACGCCAGCGTCGCCCAGCTCTACAACCTGTCGGTGCGTTCCACCGGACTGGGTTGGGCCTCCGGCGTGGGACGTGTGGGCGCGATCGTCGGCCCGACCCTGGGCGGCGTGTTGCTGGCGCGCGAACTGCCGTTGCAGCAGAGCTTTCTGATCTTCGCGGTGCCGGCGGCCGTGTCCACGTTGGCGATGGTGGTGTTCGCGGTGCTCAACCAGCGTGCGGCGCGGCCGACGCAGGTGATCGCGGCGGCCAATCCCTGACTGCCGCCATGTCCATGAGCCGCCAACTCATCAGGGATGCATCGCTGCCGGCGATCCTGGCCGGCACGATCGCCACGCTGATCTCCTTCGCCGGGCCGCTGGTGATCGTGTTCCAGGCCGCCTCCGGGTTGCCGGCACCGCTGCTGGCATCGTGGGTATGGGCGATCGCCATCGGCAGCGGCGTGCTGGGTCTGGCACTGAGCCTGCGTTACCGGGTGCCGGTGGTGATCGCGTGGTCGATTCCAGGCTCGGTGCTGCTGGTCACGATGTTGCCCACGGTGGATTTCGCCGTCGCGGTGGGTGCGTACGTGATCGCCAGTCTGGTGGTGCTGGCGGT
The DNA here is from genome assembly GCF_058986605.1 of Pseudomonas sp. GW821-FHT07E12. Taxonomy (NCBI): domain Bacteria; kingdom Pseudomonadati; phylum Pseudomonadota; class Gammaproteobacteria; order Pseudomonadales; family Pseudomonadaceae; genus Pseudomonas; species Pseudomonas sp. GW821-FHT07E12. The sequence continues at coordinate 106,074 of NZ_JBYSVX010000007.1, forward strand.
GGGGTTGTCGGGCGCCTTCGATCGCATCGTGGCGCGACTGCCCCCGGCGATCACCTCGGCCATGCTCGCCGGGATCCTGTTCGGCTTCGCCACCAGGCTGTTCGTCGGCATGGGCTCACAACCGCTGCTGGTGCTGGCGATGTTTGCGGCGTTCTTCGTCGGTCGACGCTGGTTTCCGCGCTATGCCGTGGTGGCGGTGCTGATTAGCGGGATTGCGGTGGCGCTGTCGAGCGGACAGATCGCCGGCACCTTGCCGCCGCTGCATCCGACCGTACCGGTCTGGGTGACACCGCGCTTCGACTGGCAGGCCGTCGTCAGCATCTCGGTGCCGCTGGTGGTGGTGGCGCTGACCGGCCAGTTCATGCCGGGCGTCGCGTTGCTGCGTGCCAGCGGCTACTCGCAACCACCGGCAGGTGCCCTGCTGGCATGGTCAGGATTGGGCTCGGCGCTGTTGGCGCCGTTCGGCTGCCATGGCCTGAATCTGGGCGCGGTCACCGCAGCAATCTGCACGAGTCCCGATGCCCATGAAGATCCGCGACGCCGCTACGTGGCTGGCGTCGCCGGCAGCGTGGTCTATCTGGTGCTGGGCTGTTTCGCCGGCACCGTGCTGGCGCTCTTCGCAACGCTGCCGAAGGAACTGATCGCCACCCTCGCAGGACTGGCGCTGTTCCCGACCATCAGCAATGCGCTGGGCACCACGATGGCCAACTCCAGCGATCGCGACGCGGCCCTGGTGACGTTCATCGTCAGCGCCTCGGGGATGTCGCTGTTCGGCCTGGGCGCTGCGTTCTGGAGTCTGTTGTTCGGTCTGGCCGTCCACCTGTTGCTGCGTCGGCGCCGTGCGCGCGAGGCCATCGCGATCGGTCAGACCTCCCGATGAATCGTTCCGCCGGCTTCAATCCGCCGTACTCCGAAACCCCGTAGCTGTCCTCATGCCGCGATCTGCGGCCATCACATCGATCCACCCATGTTCCTGGGAGGGAAACATGCCATCACCCGTCGTCGCCATCCGGCGCGCATCGCTCGCGTGCGCCATCACCGTCGCCTTGTTCGCTCCACACACTGCACTCGCGCAGTCGAGCAAGGAGGCCGAACAGGACCAGCGCATCCAGCAGCTCGAGGCCGAAGTACAGGAGTTGAAACAAGCCCTGCAACAGCAGCTGTCATTGCCCGCCCACACGCCCTCAGCGGCCGACACCGGCGTTGCGGCAGCCACTTTGCCTACCGTTCCGGCGGGTACCACCACGCTCGCTGGCCCAGGCGCCGTCGCCAGCGGCGTCATCGCGCACACGCCACCGGTGACCATGCCCGCGCCGATCCAGGCCACCGGTATCGTCAGCGGCGACAGCCGCTTCAATTTCGGCGGCTTCATCAAGCTCGACATGCTCTCCACCCGCACCAGCGATGGCCCGATCGCCGACAGCACGCCCGGCCGGCTGTTCTACTTCCCCGCAGCCACACCGGTGAATGCCGGCAACGGCAAGAACTACCTCGACTTCCACGCTCAGTTCTCGCGCATCTGGTTTGGTGTGGATCGCGTCACCGATGCCGGCGACAAGCTCAAGGGTTATGTCGAGTTCGATTTCTTCGGCGGCGGCAACAACAACGTCGGCAACGAGAAGTTCTCCAACGGCTATCCGCCGACCCTGCGCCACGCCTACGTGCAATGGAACAACTGGCTGGCCGGACAGACCTGGACCAACCTGATGGATCTCGGCTCGCTGCCTGAAAGCGTGGACTTCGTCGGCATCGTCGACGGCACCTTGTTCGCCCGTCAGGCGCAGATCCGCTACAGCACCGGCCACTGGTCGTTCTCGCTGGAAAACCCGCAGACCTGGTACCAGAACGGCACGCCGGCCCACGTCAGCTCGGGCGACAACAACGTGCCGGATATCACCGCACGCTGGCAGACGCGCGGCGACTGGGGTCACTTCAGCATCGGCGCTCTTGCCCGCCAGTTGCGCACCGACAACGACAGTGCCACCGGCTATGCGCTGAGCGTGGCCGGCTCGTTCAAGCTGAGCGAGAAAGACCTGCTGCAATACACCTTCAGCGGTGGCCCCGGGTTGGGGCGCTACATCGGCTTCGGCCTGGTGCCGGATGCCTACATCGACACCGACGGCCGTCTCAAGGCACAGGACATGTATGCCGGCTTCGCCGCCTGGCGGCACAACTGGAGCGACCAACTGCGCAGCACCCTCGCCTACTCGGCCGCCTACATCGACACCGACGAGCGTGCTGTGACCTCACAGGCCACCAAGCGTACCCAATCGTGGCGCGCCAACCTCATCTACTCGCCGATTCCCCGCCTCGACATCGGCGCCGAGATCAGTTGGGCGCAACGCCAGCTCGCCGGGGATGCGGAGGGTGAGCTGGAGCGCTTCCAGACCACTGTCAAATACACCTTCTGAGCAGAGAGCTCCCTGGACGATACCGGGAATGGCCCGTAATGGCGACGCGGTCACCGTTACAGGCCATCCCCGACACACGGGGCCCTCGCTCAGCTCGAAGCCAGACTGGCGATCTCATCCGCCGACAGGGCGTTGTGGTAGATGCGGAAGTCCTCCAACAAGCCGTTGAAATAGGGATCGCCCGAGTACTGCGACCGCCCAAGCCAGTTGTTCGTCGTCGCGCCGAACCTGAAAGGAGCGAACCGCATCTCCGTGTTGGTCGCTACCAGAACACCGTCGACATACAGCGAGCCGACGCTGCCGGACAGCGTGACCGCCACATGAGTCCATACGCCGACCGACAGAATATTCGGAGCCACAATGACCTCCTCTCCCGGCCCCGAATTGAGTGTCATCAGGAAACACAGTTTTTGACTTCCATTCCTGGAAACCAGCGTCATGTACTGGTTGGAGCCAGCCCCAAAGTCGAAGATCCGAGCCCAGGTCTTGGCTGCATCGCAACGAACCCACACCGCGATCGTGAAATCCGAAAGATCTCTTGTGATGTCATCTGGAAGGCTGGCGAATCCGCTGGTTCCGTCCAGGGACAATGCACTTCCACTCCGTCCGCTGCCCCATGAGAACCCGCCGGACAGAATCGCTTCATGGCCGTTGCCGGTGGCATCCGCGGCGACATCGCCGCTGGTTTCGTTGAGCTTGAGCAGTGTGTGCAACTGCTTTGCGGTCACCACCGTTACCGGATCCGAGGTTGCCGTCTCGCCATCGGTCGTATTGGCACTGACGACATATTGGTAAGTGCCGGCAACGACAGTGGTGTCGGTATAGGTCAACAGACCCGAAATACCGGTGGCAATGGTCGTGAAACCTCCATCATTGGCCGCTCGCTTGACGTTGTAGCTCAGCCCTTCCGCGACACCCCACCAGGAGAGGATCACGTTGCCGGCGCTGGTGCGCGCCACCAGGCCACTGGGCGCGATCCCGCTCACTTCAGCTGCGCGCGTGTGGGTCAGCGTGCCATATCCGAGCTGATCGTAGCCTCCGCTGTTTCCACCATAGTTGCCCCCGCCCCCTTCCGGGGCAATGATCGCCATAGCCTTGGCCGTGTATGGCGCCGCAAGCCCCTTACGTCTCACGTAGTGGTTGTAGATCAAGGCCATGCATGCCCGCACCGTGCCTTGCGCTGCGGTCGACAAGGCCGTCTGATTGACGTTATCAGCGTTGTTGTACTTCGCGAAGGGCATCGTGTAGTAGCTCGTGCCCGATTCAATCAGATTGCTCTTGGATACATATTCGGCGCCGGCAAGGAACCGGTTGTTCTCATAACCGTACAGATCCAGGCCTTGATTCCAGGCCATCTCGCAGAACGCCCCCATCAGGACGAGGCCGAGGGTCGCATGCCCCTGATCCCGGCCGCTCTCCTGCCATTGCCCGAGGTGGCCGTCATGCACGTAGTAGATCGACTGCATCACCGATCCGGTACCGATACCCGACTTGAAGTAGCTGACGGCCTCGTTGAAGACGTCCTGATCGTCGCAGAGCACACCGATCGCGAGCATGGAGGCCATGTTGCACAGATCCCAGTTGGCCCAGTAATGCGTATTTGCTCGCCCGCTATGCGTCTCCAGGAACCACGCGTTCCGCACATAGAAGACATCGAGCATCATCTGCTGGAACTGTGCGAAATCCGCTGCCGCCCAACCGCTGTAATCGCGCATGATCTCGGCCGCGTTGGCAAACTCGTAGCCGTAGATGCCGGCGGCGAGGCACATATCCGAACTTCCGCCCATGCCCTTCAAGGTGCTTCCCCAGGCATTCATGATCTTGATCGCCTCATCCGCATGGGCGGTGTCACCGGATATCTTGTAGCGCAGCGCGTTCGCATACGCCGCGGCGACATCGCGATAGAGCAGCGGGTAATTCTCCGCATGGGTACCATCGCTGCCGCGATAGATCATTTCCTGGGGTAGCGGAACCCAGTCCACGCTGCTGGTGCCATTCGCAATCAGAATCTTCCAGCTGTCGATCCATGGAGACGATCCGGCGGCCACCATCTCCGCCATCCGCGAGAAGTCATTCTGCGTATGCAGCAGCCCGGGATGCACGAATCCCGTGCTGGTGGAACCGGTCGTCGACTGCGTGGTACTGGAACTGTCCGCATCGCTGCTGTCCGCCGCCCACAAGCCGGTAGCCGTGGCTTGAAGCATCATTCCCGCAAGGCCGACCATGAAGCCTCGCCGGGTCAAGGCAGGCAACTCATCGAGCACTCCCATCTCGATGCTTTTGTTCGATACGGCGTCGGCCAGGACGGAGCGGGGAGGAATACGAGACTTATTGCTCATGGATGATTCCGGACAGAAACAACATGGAACGAGACCGATCCCTTCAAGGAGCAGCCTTCGAATTAAGTGTGGTCAGCATCCCCTGCTGCGCTGGCGATTCTTGGTAGCCCCGACAATGACGTCAATGGCCGCCATATCGATCTGCCAAACGCATTCCAATTGCCTGGTCCTGCCTGTGATTTACCGGGTATCCCCAGGCATTCCGCGCATGTGAATTTGTAGCCCCCGGCTTCGGCGCCCTGGCCCGGCAGCTGTGCACCGGCAACGACGGCATCACCGGCCATGCGCCGGGCGCCAAGGACCTGTTGCAATACATGGTCAGCGCTCTCCCTTATCATGGCCGCCGCGCTAAGCGCTCTTTTCCAACCGCCGGAAGCCAAGAACTTGCAAGACCTGGATTCAACCGCAAAAAGCAAGCAGGACAAGGGTTCTGTGGAACATACGCCCCTGATGAAGCAGTACTTCGCCGCCAAGACGGAGTACCCCGAGCTGCTGCTGTTCTTCCGGATGGGCGACTTCTACGAGCTGTTCTACGACGACGCGCGCAAGGCCGCGCGCCTGCTCGACATCACCCTGACCCAGCGTGGCAGCTCCGGCGGCGCGCCGATCCCGATGGCCGGCGTGCCGGCGCACGCCTACGAGGGCTATCTGGCGCGGCTGGTGGCGCTGGGCGAATCGGTGGCGATCTGCGAGCAGATCGGCGATCCGGCGCTGGCCAAGGGCCTGGTCGAACGCAAGGTGGTACGCATCGTCACCCCGGGTACCGTCACCGACGAGGCGCTGCTCGACGAGCGCCGCGACACGCTGCTGATGGCACTCTCGCGCAACAAGAGCGGTTACGGCCTGGCCTGGGCCGATCTGGCCGGCGGCCGCTTCATGGTCAACGAAGTCGACAGCGAGGATGCGCTGGAAGCCGAACTTGCACGCTTGGAGCCGGCCGAGCTGCTGATCCCCGACGAAGAGGCCTGGCCGGAATTCCTGCGCCAGCGCAGCGGCGTGCGCCGTCGCGCACCGTGGCTGTTCGACGCCGACAGCGGCCGTCGCCAGCTGCTGGCGTTCTTCAAGCTGCATGACCTGTCCGGCTTCGGCATCGACGACAAGCCGCGCGCCACCGCCGCCGCTGGCGCTCTGCTCGGCTATGTCGAGGAAACCCAGAAGCAGCGCCTGCCGCACCTGACCTCGATCGCGATGGAAGTGGCCAGCGAAGCGATCGCGATGAACGCCGCCACCCGCCGCCACCTTGAACTCGATACCCGCGTCGATGGCGACACCCGCAACACCCTGCTCGGCGTGCTCGACAGCACGGTGACGCCGATGGGCGGGCGCCTGCTGCGACGCTGGCTGCATCGCCCGCTGCGCCTGCGCGATGTGCTCGCGCAGCGTCACGCCGCAATCGGCACGCTGATCCACCATGGCGCCGATGTCGAACTGCGCGAGACCTTCCGCGCACTCGGCGACCTGGAACGCATCCTCACCCGCGTGGCACTGCGCTCGGCGCGCCCGCGTGACTTCTCGACCCTGCGCGATGGTCTGGCGCTGCTGCCGCAGGTACGCGCGATCCTGCAGCCGCTGGATTCGCCACGCCTGCAAGCGCTGCATGCCGAACTCGGCGAACACGACGCCACCGCCCACCTGCTCGCCTCGGCGATCGCCGAGCAACCGCCGCTCAAGCTCTCCGACGGTGGCGTGATCGCCGAAGGCTTCGACACCGAACTGGACGAACTGCGGCGCCTGTCCACGCATGCCGATCAGTTCCTGATCGACCTGGAAACCCGCGAGCGCCAGACCAGCGGCATCCCGACCCTCAAGGTCGGCTACAACCGCGTCCACGGCTACTACATCGAAATCAGCAAGGGCCAGTCCGAAAAAGCGCCGGTGCACTATACCCGCCGCCAGACCCTGACCAACGCCGAGCGCTACATCACCGAGGAGCTGAAAGCCTTCGAGGACAAGGTACTGTCCGCACGCGAACGCTCGCTGGCACGCGAGAAGCTGCTGTACGAACAACTGCTGGACACACTCAGTGGCGCGGAACTGGAAACGCTCAAGCGCTGCGCCGGCGCACTCAGCGAACTGGACGTGCTGGGCTGCTTCGCCGAACGCGCGCAGGCGCTGGACTGGTCGCAGCCGGAACTGCAGAGCGAACCGCATCTGCGCATCGAACGCGGCCGCCACCCGGTGGTCGAGGCGGTGCGCGATCTGCCATTCGAGCCCAACGATCTGGACCTGCATCCGGAGCGCCGCATGCTGGTCATCACCGGCCCGAACATGGGCGGTAAATCGACCTACATGCGCCAGAACGCACTGATCGTGCTGCTCGCGCACATCGGCAGCTACGTGCCGGCCGCGCGCGCGCTGATCGGTCCGATCGACCGCATCCTGACCCGCATCGGCGCCGGCGACGACCTCGCCAAGGGCCAATCGACCTTCATGGTCGAAATGGCCGAAACCAGCTACATCCTGCACCACGCCACCGCGCACTCGCTGGTGCTGATGGACGAGATCGGCCGCGGCACCTCGACCTACGACGGCCTGGCGCTGGCCGATGCGGTCGCGCGCCATCTCGCCCAGGCCAACCGTTGCTACACGTTGTTCGCCACCCATTACTTCGAGCTGACCGCACTGGCCGACGAATCGGTCGAAGGCGGCCCCAGCGGTATCGCCAACGTGCACCTGGACGCAGTCGAACATACCGACAAGAACGGCGGCGACACGCTGGTGTTCATGCACGCGGTCAAGGACGGCCCGGCCAACCGCAGCTTCGGCCTGCAGGTCGCCGCACTGGCTGGTCTGCCCAAGGCCACCGTGGCACAGGCACGTCGCCGGCTGGCCGAGCTGGAACAGCGCGGTGGCGAAAGCCACGCCGCGCAGATGGCACCGCAGTCGCTGGATGCCCCGCAGCAGTTCGGCCTGTTCGCAGCGAACTCCGCCGCCCTGGACGCGCTGCAGGCGCTCGACCCGGACGAGCTGACACCGAAGCAGGCCATGGAGGCGCTTTACCGGCTCAGGTCGCTGCTGTAGCGCAGCGACGCCCGCCAGGGCGTGTCCCGCCGGTTCAACTCATGGATGGATCGCCGCACTTGCCACGGGAGTTCCCGTGGCAAGACGGCTTGCTTCAGACAATGGATCCGTGCCGGCTCACGCAGCAGATTTCGCATGCATCGCCGCCAACGCTTCATCGCGCGCATTGGCAGCCAGCGCGGCCGGGCGCCGCACGTGCCGGCTCGCGTAAACCTCGAAAGCCGGTCGTTTCTCCAGCACACCGATCATCATGTAGTAGTTGAGAAACGCGGCCATGATCAGGTCGCTGGCGGTGAAACGGTTGCCGACCAGATACTCCTTGCCGGTCACGGCCTGTTCCAGCGTGCGCAGCACGTCCTCCTCGCGACCGTAGCCCGCGTGCATCGCCGGAGCCAACGTGCCGGCATGCTTTGCGGTCATCAACGACTCCAGCGGCCCGGAGAGGAAGAACAGCCAGCGGAAGTAAGCGCCCCGCTCTGCTGAACCATAAGCCGGCGCCAATCCTTTTCTTGGCACCAGCTCGGCAAGGTAGGCGCACACCGCCACGCTCTCGGTGACGACGGTATCGCCATGCCGTATCGCCGGCACCTTGCCCATCGGGTTGATCGCCAGATAGTCGGGCGATTTCATCGTGGTACCGAAATCCAGCACCACCTCCTCGTACGGCAGGCCGGTTTCTTCCAACATCCAGCGCGCGATCCGGGCGCGCGACATCGGATGGGTATAGAAGGTCAGCGTAGCGCCCATGACATGCTCCTGCGTTGAAAGAAGCTGCAGTGTGGGCATGGCCTGCTGACACCTGCTGTCAGCAGTCGATCATCCGCCATCGACGCGCGGCCGCGCCTGTTCCCAGCGCCGCAGCAGATGATGGCGCTGATTCGGGTAGCGCACGCCAGTGTCGTCGAGCGAAAGCACACGATCGGCCCGGAAATGCCGGAAATCGGCGCGCAACTCGCACCAGGCGGCAAACAGCCGCACGTCATCGAGGAACGCCATCGCGAAGGGCCAGACAGTACGCTCGGTGGTCCGGTCTTCCGCATCGCGGTAGTGCATCCGCACCACATGACCCTGGCGAATCGTGCGGCGCAACACCGGCAACCACGGCTCCGGAACCTTCGGGCTCCAGTCCGGCGCGAACAAGCCACTGGTTTCCACCTGCAGACGCAGGTTATCCGGCAGCGTGCCGACGACACGATCCAACGCACGCACCGCTGCGCCGGCCAGCTCCGGATCCGCATGCGAAGCAACCCAGCGCGCGCCCAGCGCCAGTGCTTCCAGTTCCTCCGCCGAGAACATCATCGGTGGCAACAGGAAGCCAGGACGCAACTGGAAACCGACGCCCGGGTCACCCACGATATCCGCGCCCTGCTCCCGCAGGGATTCGATATCGCGATACAGCGTGCGCAGGCTCACACCGAGCAGCTCGGCCAAGCGTGCCCCGCGCACAGGCCCGCGCCGACGGCGCAGTTCGTCGATCAAGTGCAACAGGCGGGCGGCGCGAATGGTCATCCGTGGACTCGGCGACAGGTCGGTCAGCATAACGCCAGCTACAGGCGCGATTGCCACGAATCCCGCCGATCCCAGCGATGCACCATCCACGCATTCCCCGACGTAACGGCAACGGCTGCGACCGCTTGGCGAGAACACCGCCATCACTGGATGCGACGCAGCAATCCAGCCCCTTCGCTGCGGGTTTTGTCACCCCGAGCGCGCCGCCATCGCCAGACCCGAGCGGCCATTCAAACCGCCCCTCCCTCTGATGCCGGGCCGCGCACTTGCTCGCATTTTGACAACGGATGCCTCTGCTAGGCTCGGCATCCCGCCGCTCCGGCAATTCGTCAGGACAAGGTCATGGACAACACCCTTACCAGCAGTCTGCTCCAGCAGCTCCAGGGTCCCGGGATCCAACAGATCGCCTCGCGGCTGGGCATCGATCCGACCCAGGCAGAATCGGCCGTGTCCTCGGCAGTGCCGCTGCTGCTCGGCGCGCTCGGCCACAACACCCAGCAACCGGGAGGTGCACAGGCATTGCTGGGTGCCCTGCAGAACGATCATGCCGGCGCGGCGACCGGCGGCGGCTTCGACCTGGGCGGCCTGCTCGGTTCCGTGTTCGGCGGCGGCGGCTCATCCCAGACCAACGGCACCGGCATCCTCGGCCACATCTTCGGCGGCAACACCCCGCAGGCAGCCAGTGGACTCAGCCAGGCCACCGGCCTGGACAGCGGCAAGTCCGGACAGCTGCTGCAGATCCTCGCCCCGATCGTGCTCGGCTTCCTTGCCCATCGTTTCCTCGGCGGCGGCAATGCCGATACCAGTGCGCCCGCCAATGCCAACCAGTTGAGCCAGGTGCTCGGACAGGAACATCAGCAAGTCAGCGCCGACAGCGGTGTTTCCGGCCTGCTCGGTCAGGTGCTGGATCAGGACGGCGACGGCAAGCTCGGCGTCGGTGATCTCCTGAAGCTCGGCGGCAACCTGTTCGGCGGCTCCCGCTGAAAACGCCTCGCATGCGGCTGGCAGACACGTCACGCCCCAATCCATAGCCCCTGACTATTGAAATATTCAAATAATTCGAATTCACCAAACGATCGACGCTACTTATCGTGTCCAAACCCCGTGAGGAGCCCGCCATGCGCAAGCCCACCGTCGATAGCCTCCCGAACACCCGGGACACCGCGGCACAGCCGGCCCAGCCCATGTCGCCCCCGCACCGCACCCTGCCGCGTGATGCAGCGCAGCGGTAACTCCGCCACGGGAACATCCCTTCATCGGTGCTCGAACTCCAGATCGGGACGAGCAGTCACCCAGTGCGTACGAACCCAGGTAAACAAGTCATGACAACCGAAGCCAAGTGCCCCTTCCACCAAACCGCCGGTGGCGGCACCAGCAACAAGGACTGGTGGCCGAATCAGCTACGCGTAGACCTGTTGAACCAACACTCGAACAAGTCCGATCCGTTGGGCGAAACATTCGACTACGCAGAGGAATTCAAGAAACTCGACTACGCCTCGCTGAAAAAGGACCTGCACGCGCTGATGACCGACTCGCAGGACTGGTGGCCAGCGGACTTCGGCCACTACGGCCCGCTGTTCATCCGCATGGCCTGGCACAGTGCCGGCACCTACCGCATCGGCGATGGTCGCGGCGGCGGCGGTCGCGGACAGCAGCGCTTCGCCCCGCTCAACAGCTGGCCGGACAACGTCAGCCTGGACAAGGCACGTCGCCTGCTGTGGCCGATCAAGCAGAAGTACGGCCAGAAAATCTCCTGGTCCGACCTGATGATCCTCACCGGCAACGTCGCGCTGGAATCGATGGGCTTCAAGACCTTCGGCTTTGCCGGTGGCCGCCCGGACACCTGGGAACCCGACCAGGACGTGTATTGGGGCCGCGAGACCACCTGGCTGGGCGGCGACGTGCGCTACGCGCGCGGCTCGGAAGGCGTCGAGAACCCCGGCAACGAAGGCGTGCTGGTGACCGACGACAAGGCCGAAGACGCCGGCCATTCCCGTAACCTGGAAAACCCGCTCGCCGCCGTGCAGATGGGCCTGATCTACGTGAACCCGGAAGGCCCGGACGGCAACCCCGATCCGATCGCCGCCGCGCACGATATCCGCGACACCTTCGCGCGCATGGCGATGAATGACGAAGAGACCGTCGCGCTGATCGCCGGCGGCCACACCTTCGGCAAGACCCACGGCGCCGGCCCCGCCGACAACGTTGGCGTCGAGCCCGAGGCCGCCGACCTCGAGACCCAGGGCTTTGGCTGGTCGAACAAGTTCGGCACAGGCAAGGGCGGCGACACGATCACCAGCGGCCTGGAAGTCACCTGGACCCAGACACCGGCGCAATGGAGCCACTTCTTCTTCGAGAACCTGTTCAAGCACGAGTGGGAGCTGACCAAGAGCCCGGCTGGCGCGCATCAGTGGGTCGCCAAGGACGCCGCAGCCGACGTGCCCGACGCACACGATCCGTCGAAGAAGCACCGGCCGAAGATGCTGACCACCGATCTGTCGCTGCGCTTCGACCCGGCCTACGAGAAGATCTCGCGCCGCTTCCTGGAAAACCCCGACCAGTTCGCCGACGCCTTCGCCCGCGCCTGGTTCAAGCTGACCCACCGCGACATGGGCCCGCGCGCGCGTTACCTCGGCCCGGAAGTCCCGGCCGAAGAACTGATCTGGCAGGACCCGATTCCCGCCCCCGAGCATCCGCTGATCGACGCGCAGGACATCGCCTCGCTCAAGCAGAAGATCCAGGCCTCGGGCCTGACGATTGCGCAGTTGGTTTCGACCGCCTGGGCATCGGCCTCGACCTTCCGTGGCGGCGACAAGCGCGGCGGCGCCAATGGCGCACGCATCCGACTGGCCCCGCAGAAGGACTGGGCGGTCAACCAGCCGGCGCAGCTTGCGAAGGTGCTGGGCGCGCTGGAAGACATCCAGAAGACGTTCAACGGCGCGCAGAGCGGCGGCAAGAAGGTCTCGCTGGCCGACCTGATCGTGCTGGCCGGCGGCGTCGGTGTCGAACAGGCCGCGAAGAAAGCAGGTACCGCGATCGAAGTGCCGTTTGCACCGGGCCGCACCGACGCCTCGCAGGAACAGACCGACGTCGCCTCCTTCGAGCCGCTCGAACCGGTCGCCGACGGCTTCCGCAACTACCTCAAGGGTCGCTACGTGGTACCGGCCGAGCATCTGCTGATCGACCGCGCCCAGTTGCTGACCCTTACCGCGCCGGAACTGACGGTCCTGATCGGCGGCCTGCGCGTGCTGGGCGCCAACGTCGGCGACTCCAAGCACGGCGTGTTCACCGCCCGCCCGGAGACGCTGAGCAACGACTTCTTCGTCAACCTGCTCGACATGAATACCGAATGGAAATCGGCTTCGCAGGCTCGCGACGTATTCGAAGGCCGCAACCGCAAGAGCGGCGAGCTCAAGTGGACCGGCACGCGTACCGACCTGGTATTTGGCTCCAACTCGGTGCTGCGCGCGGTCGCCGAGGTCTATGCAGGCGCGGACGCCCAGGAGAAGTTCGTTCGCGACTTCGTCGTCGCCTGGACCAAGGTGATGAACCTGGATCGCTTCGACCTGGCGTGATCGTCACGGCATGCGTCCTTCGGGACGCATGCCGACAGTGTCGGCCCGGCGCCTGGTCCGGATCGACGCCCCTGAATCCCTTGGCAAAGGGAGCAGCAGAAACGCCCCGACCTGGTCGGGGCGTTTTTCTTATCACCCTGCAAACACTACATCGCGTCGATATCACCCAACGCACGAATCAAGCGCCGCGCACGCTTGTCCGGCCGATGCTCCGGCGGCTGATAACCCGTACGCTGTGCAGCCCGCAGCGCCCGCACCTCGGCTCGTTTCGCCCGGGAAGCCTCACTCTCCTCGTACAGCTGTTGAGCAACCGGCGCAGGCCCGCGCTGCTCACTGAGCGCACGCACGACGATTTCGAACACCTCATCGCCCCGGCTGATGCGCAACAACTCACCCATGCGCACCGCGCGCGAGGATTTCGGCCGCTGCCCATCGACCTCCACCTTCCCGGTCTCGATCGCCTGCTTGCTCAAGCTACGCGTCTTGAAGAAGCGCGCAGCCCAAAGCCACACATCCAGACGCACCGCGGACGGTGCGATAACGGACTCGATCGTCATACCTCTGCCACCAACCCTGCACCTACTCGCCACGAAATTCGGCCTGACCGGCCACCTGCCGGAAACTCACGCCCGGACGCTGACGGATACGAAAAAACGGGCGCCGCCATCCGCCTCAGCCATTGTAAAGACGAGCACGCCACGCCACCAACTTCGCCCGTCACAGCCCAGGTCAAACAGGCGTTCGCTCTATCTCATCGCAGACCGAAGCGAAGATCGAATCGTCAGGGCAGAATTTTCTCCTTTGACCTTAATCGGTGGCATATCGCCTCGGCCCCGGTACGATCGCCCCTCCCGTTGGCCGGTCATCTCCCAGCCATCCCGCCTCACCTACCCTCCACTCCCCCGCAAGAAAACCAATTCATGTCGAATGCTTGGGCGCTGCTCTCCGAGCTGGGCAACAGCAAATGGCTGCTGCCCGCAACCGCCGCACTGATGCTCGTATCCGCCGCCGCCGGCAACCTGCCCTGGCGCGCCGCCTCGCGCTGGGCCGCCGCGATCGCCATTGCAGCAACGATCGTGCTGGCCTCCAAGATCGCGTTCATGGGCTGGGGCATCGGATCAGCCGCACTGGACTTCACCGGCTTCAGCGGCCACGCCACCATGGCAGCCAGCATCTATCCCCCGCTGGCCGTCCTCCTGGGCGCCGGCTCGAAGATTTCGCGCCGCTGGCTCATCGCGAGCGGTGGGGTACTTGCGCTGGCCATCGCCTACTCCCGGCTCCCGCTGAATGCGCACTCCGTCTCCGAAATCGCCAGCGGACTGCTCATCGGAGGCCTGGCCTCAGCGCTGACCCTGTCGGCCTGGCCGGCCCGGATCGCCCCGTTATCGGCCTGGAAATGGCTTGTCCCGGCACTGTTGGCACTCGGCCTGCATACCATTCCTCCCCAGGCCAGCACACACCAGCTTGTTGTCATGCTTGCCAAATATCTCTCTGGTCACGACAAGATCTACCAACGTGAATGGCTGCATCGGGGTCACGTAACCTCTGGAAAGCAATCGGAAATCGGTCATCCCCCATGAACCAAACCGATTGACAAGTCCGCCATCTTCCGACAGGATCCTGCCTGTGACTTCCTTTTCACATGGACTTTTTAGGAGCGTCCCATGAAGAAGTTGATCGTAACGGCCATTGCCTTGGCTCTCACGTCGCCAGCATGGGCGCAGACGGCTCCGGCCGGAAGCTCTACGCCGGCCGATGGCGCAGCTGCGGAATACGCCGCTGTCAACACGGCAGCTTGGGTTGCTGCGGGTGTCGCAGCTGCCGCAGTTGTCTACAGCATTGCCGGCGACAGTTCGAGCGGCGAAAACGACGCAGGCAGTAATCCAGGCGGCCCGGGCAACCCGGGTGGTCCAGGTACGGGTGGCACCAGCGGTACGGGTGGCACTGGCGGCACTGGCGGTTAATTCGGCCTGACCCGGTGTGTAAGAGCCCTCGCCGGGCGAAGCTTGGCGAGGGTTTTTTTATGCCTGGAGCACTTTCACTAATGGAATGTCGATGAAATACACACGCCTGCTCGCCGCCCTGCTGACCTCCCTTTCCCTCTCCGCATGCATCTGGGCACCTGGCCAGCATCTGCGCAGCAGCGACGTCAGCGCCGATCGCGCCAGCGATGACGGCCGCATGGAGATGATCCCAATCACGCCCAAGCTGATCGCGATGGATCAGGCCGCACAGGCACATCAGACATTGCCAGCCGAGTTGCTCGACTACCAGCCCGAGCCTTATCGCATCGGCAAAGGCGACGTGCTCTACATCACCGTCTGGGATCATCCGGAACTGACCGTACCGGCGGGCGCACAGCAACAAGCAACAATGGCCGGCCGCCAGGTGCAGGCCGACGGCAGCCTGTTCTATCCCTATATCGGCAAGATCCAGGCGCTCGACAAAACTCCCATCCAGCTCCGCGATGAACTCAGCCAGCACCTGGCCAAGTACATCGAGTCTCCGCAGATTGACATCTCGATCCTGACCTACGCCAGCCAGCGCGTCTGGGTCACCGGTGCAGCCGAGCGCTCGACAACCGTGCCGCTTACCGTGGTGCCGATAACCCTTGGCGACGCCATCAGCCAGGCCGGGCTGAACCAGCTCGAAGCCGACCTCTCCGGTGTGCAACTCACCCGGGACGGCCACACCCACACCATCGACTTGGAAAAGCTGGCGCGGCAAAGCAACGGCAAGCAGATCTACCTCAAGGACGGCGACAGCATCTACGTACCGTACCTGGACCGCAAGGAAGTCTTCGTGGTCGGCGAAGTGACGCTGCCCGGCGCCTACAACTTCCGCACCAACGATATCTCGCTCAGTCAGGCGTTGGGCCGCGCGCGCGGTCTGGCGCAAACCACGGCCAACGGCAACGCGGTCTATGTCATTCGCGGTGCTCATGACCTCCAGCAGGAGCCGTCAGTGATCTATCACCTGGAAGCACGCTCTCCGACTGCTTTCGCGGTGGCCAGCCAGTTCCAGCTGCGACCGGGCGATGTGGTTTTCGTCGGCGCCGCCGGCGTTACCCGCTGGAGCCGCTTCGTGAATCAGTTGCTGCCGTTCACCAGCATCATCAGCAATGCTGCCAGCGCCCGCAACGATCTGCAGGACTGACCCATGAGAGTCGAGCGTTCGCGCACGGCCCGACGATCGACGCCCGGCCATACCCGGCTGCTACTGGCAGCCGGGCTGGTACTTGGTGTCGCCGGTTGCACCACGGTCAGCCGCTCCACTACCGATGCGATCAGCCTGCTCTTCAAGGGTAAATCGACCGATCCGACGCCTGCACAGGTCGCCGCATTGCCCTATCCGCAACTTCTGCTGCACGCACCCGATGTCAACGGCGTGCTGGTGATGGGACATGTCGAGGACGGGCGCCAAGTCTGGTACGCCGGCCATCACGCTATCTATTACCTGCAGCAGAATGGCCTACTCCTTGGCGCGGTCAGCCAGGCGCGCAGCGCCTCGATCCGGATCGAGGGCGATAACCCATTCCTGCACCTGCAATCCGTACAGGGTCCGGTGACGGTGCAACGTCGCTATGACTGGATGCCGGGCTACCGCTACGGCGTTCCGGCTACCGGCAGCCTACGACGGATTGGATCGGAAGCCGTCACGATCCTGGGGCACACGCTGCAGCTAACCCGCTTCGAGGAAACACTGGACGGCCCAGGCCTGTCCGGCACCAACTCTTATTGGGCTGATCCCGAAACCGGGTTCATCTGGAAGAGCAAGCAGTATCTCGCCCCGGGACAAGCGGTCGAGATCGTTCAGCTCAAGCCCTATTTCCCAGCGAAGTCCTAGCCGCATGACTTTCCCACGTTCGGCCACGCTCCTGTTTTTCCTTTTCGGCTCCATCCTGCCGGCGGCGGCCGAGACTTCCACGGCGCCGATCACCGTCACCGTCGAAGGCGCGGTTCAATCGGCCGGTCAATTTCCTCTGCCTGGGGGAGCACGCCTGAGTCAGGCAGTATTGGCCGCCCGCCCAATGCCTTCCGCCTATCCACTGGGTGCGGCACTGCTACGCCAATCCGCACTGAGCGAACAGACCCGACTCAAGGCAGGCTTGCTCTATGACTTGCAAGCCCTGCGAGGCAGCAATGACGCGGACATTGCATCGACAGCCTCGTCGATGGCGGAATGGCTGGCCGCCCTTCCCGTCACTGGACGCGTAGCACAACAGCTGGAACCGAGGCTGCTGGAAATCAATGCCGCGCTCAATCGGCCAGTCGCATCCGGCGATCGCGTGATCTATCCGACCCGCCCCGAACACATCCAAGTCGTTGGCACGGTCAAGGCTCCCTGCCAACTGCCACACGTGCCCCTCCAGGACGTCAAGGCCTACTTGTCCGCATGCCCAGGGTCAGCCATCGCGGATCGCGATCTGCTCTACGTGATCCAGCCTGACGGCCACGTACAGGAACTGGGCATTGCTGCCTGGAATCGAAGCTCTCCACAGCCACTGGCACCTGGCGCCGTTGTCTATGTACCGGTAGCGCAGCGCGCCTTGCACGACGTGGATCCCGACTTCAACCGCCTGCTCGCTGACTTCCTGGCAACTCAACCGCTGCCGGCGCCCGGAGTGACCCTTTGAAGCCGCATCGCATCACGTCCGACCTGACTCGCTGCACCTTGAGCCTTCTGGCGATAGCCACGGCCTTCACCGTGCATGCCCAGGAAGCGCCTGCTCCAACAGCCAGTGACTGGGGTGGCATCGGCCTGCTGCAAACCCCGACCGCGCGCATGGCCGAAGAAGGCGACATCTCTTTCACGGCCTCGCACACCTCACCGTATAGCCGCTACAACGTGGTATTGCAGCCGTTCCCTTGGCTGGAAGGCGCATTCCGCTATATCAACGTGAGCAATCGCCGTTACGGCGCCGAATCACTCAGCGGCGACCAGAACTACAAGGACAAGTCGATCGACTTCAAACTCCGGCTCTGGCAAGAAAGTCGTTGGATTCCGGAAATTGCCTTGGGATTCCGTGACTTTGGCGGCACAGGTTTGTTTTCCAGCGAATACCTTGTAGCCAACAAGCGCTTCGGTCCGGTGGACGCCAGCCTGGGCCTGGCGACCGGCTATATCGGTAACCGCGGGGATTTCAGCAATCCGCTGGGCTGGGCCGACGAGGACTACAAGATTCGCCCAACCGCCACCGGTGAATGGGGCAACTTGAGCAGTAAAAACATGTTCCACGGTCCCGTCGGAGTCTTCGGAGGCATCGTCTACCAGACACCGTGGGACCGTCTGCAGTTAAAGCTCGAGTACGACGGCAACGACTACAAGCACGAGCCGCAGAACAACAATCAGAAGCAAGACACGCCCATCAACATCGGCGCGGTGTTCACCCTGAATCGCAACATCCAGCTGACCACCGGTTGGGAGCGCGGAAATACCGCGATGTTCGCCATTACCTTCCGCAGCAACCCGGGGCATTCGCCGGTAGCGCCCAAGCCGTTCGATCCTGCTCCCGAGCCGTTGCAGTCCAGCGCAGGCACGAAACCCGGCGTGAACACGTCTATCGTGGTCAACAACGCCCCAGGCGTCGATGCTCCCTCCTCGTCCACCACTCCGGATTGGGAAGACGTGGCTCGCCGGCTGCGCAACAACGCGGGTATACGTGTCGAGGAAATCTCGCGACGTGGATCGGAACTGTTCGTCACCGGCCAGCAGCTGCGCTACTTCTATCCGACGCAAGGCTTGGGTCGCAGCGCCCGTATCCTGGACAACGTCGCCCCAGCGGACATTGAGTGGTTCACCCTGGTCGACAAACGTGTGGGCATGCCCATCGCGGAAACCAGCATCAATCGCGAGAAGTTCGTCGACTACGCCAACCATCGCATCGACCTGGATCAACTCAAGCTAGGCACAGAACTCAATGCCCCTGCAAAGCGTGAGACCGATGTGCTCTATACCGCGCCAGTGGAACATTATGGTGGTGGTTTCAACCTGAGCTACAACCAGAACCTGGGTGGTCCGGATGGCTTCATCCTGTACCGCATCTCCGCGAACTATTCAGGCAGCTGGTTCTTCAATCGCAACACCTGGCTTACCGGCACGATCAGCGGCAACCTGCTCAACAACTACGACAAGTTCAAGTACGACGCTCCCAGCAACATGCCGCGCGTACGCACCGATCTGCGTCAATACATGACGACCTCGGACGTCACCCTACCCAACTTCCAACTGACCACGGCCGGCCAACTAGGCCACGACCTGTACGGCATGGCTTATGCAGGTTATCTGGAATGGATGTATGCAGGCGCAGGCGGTGAGATGCTGTATCGCCCGATGGGCGAGCGCTGGGCCCTGGGCGCCAACGTCAACTGGGTCAAGCAGCGCGACTACAACCAACATTTCGGACTGCGCGACTACAGCGTCACCACGGGCCACACGACCCTTTATTACACCTTTGGTCGCGAACAACGTGTGGTGGCCGCGCTCAGTGCCGGCCGCTACCTGGCAGGGGACTGGGGCGCCACGCTCGATGTCGCCCGTACGTTCTCCAATGGTGTAACGATGGGTGCCTATGCCACCAAGACCAACGTTTCTTCGACCGAATTCGGCGAGGGCAGCTTCGACAAGGGGATCTATTTCTCGATCCCGTTCGACCTGATCCTGCCACGCTCGACTCGAGGCCGCGCCACCATAATGTGGCAACCCCTGATCCGCGACGGCGGAGCAATGCTCGCCCGCAAGTACTCGCTGTACCCAATTACGAGCGAGCGTGACGAGGGATTCTTCTACGAGAATCTGGACAAGATCGATAGGTAACTCAAAATCCCGGAACCGAGCCAGCAGGGCGTGTCATCAATTGAGCAGGATGATCGAGGCCAATCCAGTGGATGGCTCCAAGGAAGTTGCAGGCGATCCTGTCGTATCGGGTAGCAATAGCCCGATACTGCTTGAGCTTGGCGAAGAAGTTCCCGATCAAGGGGGTGTTTGTATAGCGCCCGGTCGTAGTCACCCTGTATTTTGCGCGTTGAATGGCAAGGGATGACGATCTGCACGCCCTATCGCTGCATCGTCTCAATGGCCCGTTTCCTAACCGGATGATCTGCACAGAAACCAGCGGGCCATTACAGTACGCGGCAGGATCATTCTGCAAGCTTGAGCAAGCGTACCGAATCGGTGAGCGCGAGGCGCACCGTTATCGCATCACTGGATCGCGACGTAATGGAAACGGGCTCATCCTTGTCAAGCAACGGATCGTAAAGTCTGGCCTTGACGGTTTGTCCGTGTACTCCACTGATCCTGAAGTCGAAACTTTCCGGCGGCAGATCGGCCGGGAATCCGAATGCCATCACGTACATCGGCACGACGAAGTGACTGGCATCGATCTGATAGGGAAGAACCTGGACAAGGTCCTGATTCGTCAACGCCGCCTGGCCGTTATCGTATGTGATGGCCGCCGGGGAAGCCTGCACCGAGGAATATTCGAAGCCAAGCTGTCGCGGTGCTCCAATATCGATAGCGCCCGAGAATTCATGCGTCATCCGTTTGAGTGAGGCCAGCACGATGGAACTCTGCAGACTGCCAGCAGAGAGCAGGCCGAAGCCGGTATCGGCATCATCGTAGGCGTGATAGGTGTAGAAGGCCTTGATTCCCTTGTTCAGCCAGAAAGCGGGTGCCCGCAGTTCGAACTTGGCCTTCATGCGCTGCGCTTGGGCGCCATCGAGGCCGAAATCGGATGCGGTTTCACCATGCTCGGTGATGTAGTGGTCGAATGCCGCCGAACCGTGCGGTTTTGTCTCGCGCGCGATTGGATTGATCAGTCGAAGCAGCGACTCGGTTTTCTGGAAGGTAGCGGTAATGCCTTCGGGAATCGCCAAGCAGAAGTTCGGCACGAACGAGTCTGCGTTGTATTGCAGGCGGGTTTCCGCGGCCTTAGGCACACAGCCTGGGCCTGCGTTATATGGATGATAACTCTGGCCCGCAATTCCGGGCGGCAACTCGGCTATCGGAGTATGGAAAAAAGTGATGCTCGAAAATCCCCAGGTGACTTTCACTCCTGGATGGCTCTTCCCGATTATGTCCACCGCATTGCTGGCCAGGTTCCAGTCCGATCCGCCTCGGCGCAGGGGATCTTTCGTTGCTTTGGGGATGGTATTTCCGTCTGTGTAGTTGTTGATGTCCAGGAAGTTGGAACCAAAGCCAAGCTCGTTCCATATCTCGACGTCGAAATCATTGCTGCCATAAGCCTTGGCAACCGCATCAACGGCTAGTGCGACGTACTTGTTCCAGCCCTCCAGGGTCTCGTTGTACTGCGGAGTTCCCATCGGATAGAGCGGAAGGTATTTGAGCGTGCCGACAGTGATTCTGGTGCCGGCCGGCAAGGCGTTGGCAAGAGCACGAGAGAGTTCGACATGGCCGGATTTGTCCAGCGAAGTGAGCAACGGCCCTGCCTGCCTGGAAGTAGTGAGCGACAGGATTTCGGTCTTCCAGACGGGCATGTCGGAAAGATCATCGACAAGTTCGAGGTTCTTCGCACCCGCTGGCGCGGCTTGCTTCAACGTGACAGTACGAATGTCCTTTATCGGGCAGGGCCGCAGATGATGTGCGTTGAGCAGAATCAATGGCCGCAGCTTGTGCGCGCGGAAAGCGGCCATCGAGGAATCAAGTGTGGCCTGCTGATCGGGGGCGAAACCGGACTCATCCCATTTGACGGCGCCCCATTGCAACTCGTAGCGCACGCGGCTGAATCCGGCGTCTTGCAGCAGGCCGGCCATCGCGTCCGGAGTCATGTTGCGCGGCATGCTCCCCCACATGATGCCCAGGCCGTGCAGGTAGTTCACGGCGGGGACCGTTTGCGCATAGGCTCGCCATGGCTGCATGGTCGCGGACCATTTCGGCATGGGGAGATCGAGCTGATCGGGAACGATATAGGGGCGCAGGCGACCAGAAGCGGACTCCTGTGCGTACGCGGTGGCGCTGCCAGACAACAAAGTCAGCTGTACTGCGGCCAGCAGGGCGGCCCCCATGCATTGGCACACAACGATGGAATTGCGAGTCATCGCGAAATCCTCCGCCCTTAAGCGTTGGGATAAAGCCGTATGCCTGCTCTATGACAAACTCGATGGAGCACTTGCTGCATTGCGCCCCATCGACTTTACCGATGATCGGCCGGGAGCGGAACCATGGCGAAGCCCGTCGGGTCATCTGCTCTTCATTTGCCCTTCCCCACGCGGACTGTATGTTGCTGGCCAGCAGCGCGAACGTATGCGGCAATGCCTCGGAAGGCGTACTCGATGAAAGCGCGCCGCCGGCGCTGGCCAGGCCGGCAACTTCCTGCTCCCGAAGCTGATCGATCACTTCAAGCGTGGCGCCGAAACGATCGAACTGGGCAAGCTCGACGTGGCGCGCGAATTCAACGACATGCTCACTGTCGTGTATTTGTATCGACACCTGCCCGGGCCACCGGCGGGACGGTCAACATCAGCTCCGGCCAGGCATGGTCGCTGCGCGGAGTGATAGCGCCGTGCGAGGAACTGAGCGGCCATGCCATCGAACTACGGGGTAATTCGGCCTTCGTGCACACCAATGGAGTGAAGACGCTCAGCGGCGACAACGCGCGCTTGCGCAAGCTGCTCGGCGACTGGGAGCTGCCAGTGTTGCGCGAAACGCTGCGTTGGATACTTTTCGATCAAGGCTTGGCGCGCGGCGCGCGCATGATCCCGGCAACGACAGCATCCACGCCCGCCAGACAGGCACTTAGCGAGAATTTCCGATGCGCCTCGGCCTTGCCGCGCTCTGCCAGTGCCATGGCACGATCGCGCGCATCGAGCAGTTGCCGGATGGCGGCATGCAATGCTTGCTGATCGCCCGGAGGTACCAGCAGCCCGGTGTTGCCGTCATCGATGATCTCGTTGACGCCGCCTCCTTCGGTAGCGATCACGGGCTTGCCCGAAAACATGCCTTCGACCACCACGCGACCGAAGGGTTCGGGAGTGATCGAAGTGTGCAGCACAATATCCATGCCAACCATCAGAGCGGGAATGTCGCGCCGAAAGCCGAGGAAATGGCAACGCTCTGATACGCCAAGGTCCATCGCAAGTCGTTTGAGCTTGGTCTCGTAGGCGTCCTCGCCGAACAGCGCGCCGCCGACGAAGGCTGCATGCACATCAGGCAGGTCGCGCATCGCCTCGACCAGCACGTGCTGCCCTTTCCATTCGGCCAAGCGGCTGAACAGCCCGACCAGCGGCGCGGGGCCGCTGCCAAGTTCCGTGCGCAAGGCCTGTCTCGCTCCATCACGATCAATGGCATCGAAAGGCGCAGGATCGATGCCATTGTGAACCACGTGAACGGTGCAATTTCCGCCCGCAGAATGAAAGGCATCGGCGGTGGCTTGTGAATTGGCAATCACGCAGGTCGCGAAACGATTGGCCAGCACGACGACAAGCTTGCGCAAGCCGGGAGAGAAATGCGCGGCGGTGAGGATGTCCCGCAGATGCCAGACCAGCGGCTTGCGCACAATGGCCGAGGCGAGTGCGGCAACGACGAAAGCCTTCTGCGTATTGGCGTAAAGCAGGTCATGCGAACGGGCTCGCCTGGCCAGGCCCAGTGCGGTTTTCAGCAGCGACGGAATGGCGAAAAGCGCATTGCTCAACCGGCTGTCGCGTTCGATCCTGCCCGCCGATCCCAATGCGAGCACCTCAACATCGACGCCGACTGCGCACAGCTGTTCGCGGAACAAACCGTCGGACAGCAGGACGACTTTGCCATCCCGTGCGTGGTGACGGGCGATGTCGAACAACGACAGTTCTGCCCCTCCCATTTCCCCACTTTGATCGACGAAAAGGATGGATGGGTATTGCATGTGATTGGGCATGTGAAGAGAGCGGGAATACAGGAAATGAAGACAATGCTTGGACTATACTGCAGAGCAAAAGTACTTTCTTCCGAGGCTTCATGTCGAATACTCCCCTGAAGGATCGCGCGCTGCGAGTTCTCCTCGTCACTCCGGATTACCCGCCAGCGCATGGGGGCATCCAGCGCCTCTTACATCGCATCACCATGGCCATGCCGCGCGCCGAAGTACGCGTGCTCACCCTGGATGATCCCGACGCATCAGTTTTCGACGCGAGCCAGCATCAGGTCATCACTCGCGTGCCTGCCATCAGCAAGCGGGCAGTTGTGCGCAATGCGCTGTTCAACGTTTTCGCGATCCTGCGGGCGCCGGACTGGCGGCCCGACGTGGTTCTCAATGGCCATGTCGTGTCCGGGCCTGCGGCGGCATGGTTGGCCAGGCGTTATCGCGCCGCGAATGTGCTTTACACCTACGGCAAGGAAGTCGCGGGTCGTCCCGGCATGACTGCCTGGACGATGCGCCGTTCCGATGCCGGTGTGGCCGTCAGTGAATTCACCCGCGGCCTGATGGTCGATGCTTGTGGTGGCCAGCTGCCGGCGCCGGTGTCGGTGATCCATCCAGGCGTGGAAGTGCCGCCCCGGGCGGGTAGCAAGTCGGCATCGCGACCTACCGTCCTCACCACGGCGCGCCTGCGCGATTGGTACAAGGGCCACGACAAGATCATCGAAGCCTTGCCCACCGTTCTCAAAGTAGTGCCGGATGCGCAATGGGTGGTGATCGGCGATGGTCGCATCAAGCCCGAACTTGAGGCGCGCGCATTACAGCTTGGCCTGGGCGATGCGGTAAAGTTCCTCGGTGCGGTCGATGATGACGAGCGCGACCGTTGGCTGGATGCCGCGCACGTGTTCGCGATGCCGGCGCGCTACCCGAAGGATGAAATCGGCGGCGAAGGGTTCCCCGTAGTTTATCTCGAGGCAGCGGCATGGGCACTGCCTGCAATCGCCGGGAATGTCGGCGGCCCACGCGAGGCCGTGCTCGACGGCAAGACCGGCTTGTCGGTGGACCCGGAAAGCAGCGCCGAAATTGCGCAGGCCCTGATTCGCCTGTTGTCCGATCCGGCTTATGCTGCGGGTCTCGGGGCGCAATCACGCGAACGCGTCGAGCAGAGTTTCCGCTGGGAATATGTCGGCGCACAATTGGAAACTCTGTTACGAGAGGCAAGCGAGGAACACGAAGCATGAGTCGCCCCTTGAACCACGCAGTCGTGATCGGGTCCTCCGGGTTCCTTGGTTCTTGGCTGGTGGATAGATTGGCAAGGGACGGAGTGCGTGTTACGGGCATTTCGCGACGGGAAAAACGCGTGTTGCCCAAACGGTTGCTGGCACCACACGCATGGATTCAGGCAGATGTTGCCAACGAAGACCCGCGAAATTACCTACCTGAGTGCGATGCAATATTCTTTCTTGCCGGAATTGCTTCGGTGCCAGCCTCCGTGCAGTCACCGCTTGAAGATCTGGAGAGCAACCTGCGTGCACCAGTACGCATCTTGCAGGCTTTGCGTGAGTGCCGGAGCACGACCAGCTTCATCTATGCATCTTCGGCGGCGGTGTATGGCACCGCACGTATGCGACCGATGCACGAAACGCATCCACTGAATCCGCTGTCGCCTTATGGCGTTTCCAAATTTGCTGCAGAGGCCTATGTGCGCCTTTACGCTGATTCATTCGGCGTACCGGGTGCATCGGCGCGGCTATTCTCGGTTTATGGCCCCGGCCAGGATAAGCAGGTCATTTACGACTGGGCGCGCAAGGTTGGGGCAGGAGGAAGCAACCTTTCCTTCTTCGGCGCCCCGGAAGTGTCGCGCGATTTCGTGCATGTAGCCGACGCCGTCGCGGCCTTCATTGCCATCGCGCACACCGGCGCCCTTGCAGGCGAAAGCTACAACGTCGCCTCCGGCAACGAAACCACGCTGGGCGAGCTGGCCGAAGCGTTGCTTGCGACCAGCGGCTTGCAGGCCGAAGTCAATTTCTCCGGCGAAGTCCGGGTTGGCGACCCAGTACGCTGGCAAGCGGACATCAGTTCGTTGCAGACGCTGGGATTCCAGCCACAAATGGCCTTCGTTGAAGGGTTGAAAGAAACCTATCACTGGGCCATGAATCAATAAGTGGCTTACCGTGAGGTACAATCAGAAAATTGAATAACCAATTGGGCTGACATGAACTCGAAGTCGTCTACCGGTTCATTGATGCGAAACTTGTTCGCCACCACTGGAGTCCAAGTAACGGTAGCCATTCTTTCCTTGATGTCCGGACCGATCCAAGCACGTGGCTTGGGTGTGGATGGCAGGGGTCGGCTTGCTGTCGTTCTAATTATTGGTCAGATGGCTTCTTTTCTAGTCGATTTTGGCGCACTCGGCTATATCATTCGACAGCGTTCTCATGGGCGAACCAGAGGAGAACTGATTGGCTCTGCGCTGCCAATAGTTATCATTTCCTTGGGCGTTTGGTTGCTAGCCGCATGGCCGATTGCGACCATATTCGGCAAAGATGATTCTCTTCTTAAAATTCTTATCGTCGCGCAATTGATGGTTTTGCCGTTCTCAGCAATGATTCAACTGGGAAGTGGTATTGCGCTTGGAGAGGAACGCTGGAAGACGATGATGACTATTCGTCTAAGTAGCGCGATTATCCCCGTAATTGGCCTTACGCTTCTATTTGTTACAGATCGGTTGACTCTGACGACTGCGTGTTTAGCCTATTTCATAGGCAATGTAGTTTCCGCAGCACCGGCAATCAAGGCGCTAATGGAATCGCGCCCTCTCAAACGCAATTACACTACTACTGTGGAGATGTGGAAGTTTGGCGGTGCTGCCATGCTGACCACGTTGGTCACGATTGGGAATAATCGGTCCGATGCACTGATCGTTGCACAAATGCTATCGTTTCGCGATGCCGGATTTTATGTTGTTGGCGCCACCTTGGCTGGAATGCCAATGATGCTGGCGAGTGCCGCCAGCCAGTCGTTTTCGAAGCGACTATCTTTGGATAATCTCGGCAGTGCGACCGCCAGGGCATCACGCTTGTTGTTGGCGATAACGGTGTTAACCAGCGTGGCAATTGCGCTGGTGTCGCCGTTGGTGGTGCCCTTGCTTTTCGGGAGCGACTTTTCCAGATCTGTTCCGATTGCCTGGGCACTGTTGTTTGGGACAGTTTGCGGTGCAGGCTCCAATTTTCTGGCGTACGCCACCTCTCTGGCCGGTAAACCCAAGGTGGCTGCGCTTGCGCAGCTTGTGGGGCTTATAGTAATGGTGGCATCCATGATAGGCATGGCACGAATAGCTGGAGTATTAGGCGCCGCTGCCGGAAGCTCATTTGGTTATGTCACTACATTGGCGGTCCTTGTTATCGCGGCTGGACGTTCATCAGGTGAATCGTGGAGCTCATATCTCGTGCCAAGAGCTGAAGATTTCAGATTCATCCATTCATTGATGGCTCGGAAGTAGAATGCATTCAAGGAGAAGTTACCGCACTGCCAAGTAGCTCCTCCCATCGCTTGATATGGGTCTTCCATGAAAATGATGACTCCGCCAACAGTTTGGCGTTTGCGCGCAATCTGCTTCTTACCTCTGGATGATGAGCCAGATAAATGGCTTTATTGACGAGCGCCTCAGAGTCGCCAGCGGGTGCCATCGCCAAGCTGGCATCGGTAAATAGGCTGGAGTCGGTATTCCTGCCGCGAGTAGTCAATATTGCAGTTCCTGCGGTTAATGCATTCATTGCAGATGTACGGCGCGCGGAAATGCCATCGCCGTAGGGCATCACGAAAATATCTGCGGCTGAGAGCAGGTTCCACGCGTCATGGGCACTCACATAACCCCATGATTCGATGGAGGGATGGTCGGGCTTGAGTCCACCGATAGTGACGAATCGGAATTTTATGCCGGCTGCCAACAGGCCATTCGCTATCTCCCCCAATATTTTCGCACCTTTGGTTGGATCATCCGTCCCCATGGCTGCAAGCAAGATTGCATCGTCATCTATTTTCTTGTTCGAGCGCCAAACGGAGTCTGTTGACTCCAGATCAAGTGTTGGCGTAATCGGGATCACGTCCAATCGGTTGTGCAGCCAAGGAAGAACCTGCATCAGCCTGCTGCGTCGGGACTCAATGGTTAAAACAAGCTTCCTGCTAAACCAAGCCAGCATGCCTACCGCCACGCGCTGCGTCACATACCACGGGACCCGTAACCAGGATTGGTGCCATGGCGCATACAGCTCATGCCCATAAACAACCATCGGGATGCTGGATATTCGGGCTGCTGCTATTAACAGCAAGGCAACTGGGATACCTGGGCCGCGCTGATTGAACGAGTACGGGCCGTACTGGACCAGAAGTACATCAGGG
Source organism: Pseudomonas sp. GW821-FHT07E12 (assembly GCF_058986605.1). Taxonomy (NCBI): domain Bacteria; kingdom Pseudomonadati; phylum Pseudomonadota; class Gammaproteobacteria; order Pseudomonadales; family Pseudomonadaceae; genus Pseudomonas; species Pseudomonas sp. GW821-FHT07E12. The sequence continues at coordinate 134,179 of NZ_JBYSVX010000007.1, forward strand.
CGATCTCGATTGATTTCGCCAAGTAAACGCCGAAGAGAGCGTAGTGACCATGGATCCCGCATTGCGGTAACTTCGATGGGCTCGCTTGCTGGATTCCCATGGCGTGTGATTGCGCGCACCAGGTGACCACGATCTCGAAGCTCAACACACATCCGTGCGGTGTAGTCAGCGGTTCCACCAGGGTATGGGGGGTAATGTGGGGTAATGATCAGAATTCTCATGGGGATGGAAATTCCAGGATCTTGATCACCCGTGCGGGAATACCTGCGACCAGTGCATTCGCGGGCACATCGCTCATTACTACCGAGCCGGCGGCGACTACGGCGTTCTCACCTATATGGCAAGGGCCGATGATGGTCGCATTGGTGGCAATCCAAGCACCACGCCCTATGATAATGTCGTGACCGGAATTCGGTATCGAGCGTTGGCGCTCGGCGCCCGTTTTCATTATGTTGTGAGTCCCTGCCAACAAGCTGACGCCATGGCTGAAGAATGCAAATTCTTCTACGATGATGACGCCGCTTGTTGCATTGAGAACGGCATTCCCAACATGCGCGGTAGGATGGATTTTGCAAGCCGGCCCATGTTCCCCGACGATGTAGGGGGTGCGTTCGACTGCGAAGCGCATGAAGCGACCGATGGGGCCATCTGCCAGTCGGCGACGAATAGCTTGCAGGACCAACTGGAAAGAGTTTGGATGCGCTGGGGGAAGCTTTACAGGAGACCGTGTCGTTATAGCGCCCTTGGGGCGAGGTTTGATGAAACTCATTTCATTCGCCCCGTTGATCGAGTACTTTTCGATAGATGGAGACCAGTCGCCCGGGTGATCCTGCATAAGTCAGTTTGGAAACGACAGTTTGTGCACTTGTCGATTCTACTGTGGAGAGTTTTGGGCCACTGGCAATTCGCGTGGCAACTAGGTTTGCGAAGCCTTCGGCATCGGTGAGTTGCAATGGCAGATCGGAGTCCGCTTGGCTGCGGATGTAGTCGCTCCCTGGATTGCGCAGTGCGACCACGGCGACATCATGCGCCAGTGCCTCGACAACGGGGATACCGAAGCCTTCATAGCTGGAAGGCGACACCAGCAACCACGCCGTTGAAAGCAGTGCCGATACTTCCGTATCGGAGAGACCGCTGCGGTGTTCGACCCATGGTTCCCATCGGGCAGCATCATCCTGCGGGCCGATGACCACCAGCCTTGCATCTGTATGGCAGTGTTCGCGCAAATGGGCGACGGCCTGCTGTGCCAGCCGGCCCTGTTTTCGGCCATGGAAACTGCCGACGAAAACAATCGTGGGTGATGTGGCAGGTTGCCTTGGCGCGACCGGCGTGGAGCCAAGAAAAGGCGGGAACAGTCCTTCGCAATCGAACAGGTCGATGGTTTCCGGCGCGATGCCGAGGCGCACCGAGGCGCATCGCGCCGACCACCATTCCAACGCGCCCAAGATGTAATGATTGGCACGGCGCAGGCCACGCGAAGCTCGGGCTTCGCTCAGCGACGAACCGTAGAAGGTGCGGACGATGGGCACGCCACCGGCGAGCAGGAAATCGTCCCCATGGGCGTGGATCACATCCGGTTGCGTGGAGTGCACGGCGGCGCGTGCGCGCACTGCCGATACGTAATAACGGTCGATGCGTCCATTGGGGGCAGGCAGCAGCACGTAACGAATGCCGGGAATCTGTTCGGCGCCTTCATAGGTCACCACAGTGAGGTCCACCAACTGCGCGGTACGCTCGGCAAGACGCGCGGCATAACGCCCCACGCCTCCCGAATGGTGACCCATCCGGGGCCATTCCAATGCCAACCAGGTGACTCGCATGCCTACGGCCTTGTTTGTTCGGTGGTGCAAGATTGCGCATTTTTCCCTAGCCATGCCTCATAGGGAGCCGTGAAGAGGACAGGGTTGTAATCGAGCTTTTTCGATCTTCTATCAGGCACGATGCTGGCGGGATTACCTATTGCCAATGCGTAATCCGGCACATTGATCGAAACCACGGCGCCTGCTCCGACGACTGCACCGGTTCCGATGCTCACACCGGGAAGGATGATGACCCCAGTTGCTATCCATGCATGGTCGCCGATGTTGATCGGACGAGAGAACATGCTCCATTTGGGGTCGGACAAGTCGTGGCTTGCGGCAAGGATGCGGACACCGCTATTGATGGCCACACGAGAACCTATTTTCACCGCCCCATGGGATGTGATATGCACGCCATCGGCGATGAAGGTATGCGAGCCGATCTGGATATTCTGGCGCCTGCCATTGATGTCGAGCTTATGAACAATGGAAAGCTCGCCCAATTGCACGCCATCCCTTCGCAGCTTTCTTCGTGCAAGATGAATTTTCAGGAGTCTCCATGACATCAATGCCCTTTTTAACCAAACCACCAGCCAACGCTTGGTAAATATCGCTGGCCTCTCCCTGTTTTCCCACAGAAATTTTAGCATGGCAGGAAATTGAAGATTCTGAAGTTAAAAGTCAGAGAAATGGGGGGCTTTCGATATTCTTTGCTTGTGAAGCATGGCAATGGCGGAGAACACGAAGAACAATATACCCGTCGGCGCGTAAAGAATGTTTGCGATCAGCAACTGAAAGATCAGCGCGAACGTGATGGCGATGGCTGTTTGTGCGTGAATTCCATTATTTCGTTTCTTGAAACAGAAATAAGCGAGGCCTAGCAGGCAAAGAAAAAACGCGATTGCGGAAAGCCCGAATGTGTAGACAAGGTCCAACAGGCCACTATCCAGGGAATTGTAGTCACTGGATGACAGCTTTGATGCAGCGCCTGTACTGCCAAGTCCATTGCCGGACAGGGAGCCTGAGGCGAATTGCGAGAATTGATCGTAGAGATTCGATCGTGACTGGAAACTAGTATCCTGGCTGAGGTTACTGAAGGTCTGCAGACGGGATTGGATCTGATTTGCGATGGGACCAACCAGCAACAATGGCAGGGAAACAACGGCAAGCACCAGCGCCCCGATGATGTAACGGATTCGACGCTTCCATTGCATGGCAAACAGGATGAAGATGAAGCCCATCAGGAAGCACAACCACGCCGAACGCACCAGCGACAACATCAGTGCGGCAAGGCCGATGGCGAACACGATGTTTTTGAAGATGCCCTGCTTGGGCAATATCGTGATTAGCCCTGCGGTGAGGAAGAGAGCGAATACACCGGGCGAATTCATGGTCGAGAACAGGCGAACATTGCCCGCTTCGGCAAAACCGATGGCCCCCATTTCCGCATTCGTCACCCAGTACTTGTCCCATGCAGGATAGAAGAAGAACTGGTAAAGGCCATAGATGCCGATAATAAGCACACCCCATTCGAAAGCCTTGAATACTTGCGAGGTATTGGCTTCGATAAATTCTGGGTGGCCGAGGATATGCAAAGCTATAAAAATCGGGCCCAACCAGGTCAGCGCTGCGTAGGCGGCGGCGAAAAAGCCGGATTGGAACAAGCCGATGACGAAACCCCACAGCACGATCGCAATGATCCCGAGGTAAGGCAGGACATAGGCCGAAATGCGCCTGCGCAGCAGTTTGGGCATCGACGTGGCCGCGATGCAGCTGACCAGGTAGGGCGCCAGCATCACCAGGCTCTCGGCGTGGTAGGTGGTATTGAAATCGACCACGCGCCGCACGAAGGGCGTCAGCATCCACAACCACATACAGAAGCCCAGGTAGTTGGGCGACGAAGCGCGAAACAAATACAGGCCAAGGACCAGTGCAAATGGCAGATAGACAAGTTCGATGATCGCGGACAAGCCTGCAAAGGCGCCGACAATGGCGAACAGGAAGAACATGATCTGGACAAGCACCAGTTTTTTCATGACCACCCTCCAGTCACGCGTGGCTTGTTTTGCTTGGCGAAGTCGTCGGCATGCATGTGCGGGTCATTCTCCCTGCAGCAACTCGTGAACCTGGGCAAGGAAGTTCCTGCGAAAGGCATCGGTGGAAAAGCGCATCGCATTGGCACGACAGTTCTCCGGAAGGAAGACGGCAGGACTGGCTTCGAAGCGGGCCACGGCCGCACAGATCGAATCCACCGTTTGTTCGCCGAAGAACAGGCCGGTGGGCGAATCACCATTGCCGACAATCGTTTCCAGCGCGCCGCCACGGCCGTAGGCAATGACAGGCGTGCCACAGGCCTGCGCCTCCAGCGGGGCAATGCCAAAATCCTCCTCCGCGGCGAACACGAAGGCCTTGGCACGGCGCATGTGATCGAGCATCACCGCGCCAGGCTGGTAGCCCAGCACACTCACATTCGGGCCGGCCAGCGCCTTGACCCGCTCCATCTCCGGGCCCTCGCCGATGATGACCAGCTTCTTGCCCGGCATGCGCGAGAATGCCTCGGCAATCAGCGGGATTTTCTTGTAAGGCACCATCCGCGAGGCGGTCAGGTAGAAGTCTTCCTTTTCACCGCCGGGAGTGAAACGCTCCACGTCAACCGGGGGATACACCACCTGCGATTCGCGGCCGTAGATCTTGCGGATGCGAGCACCGATGAACTTGGAAATGGCCACGTACTTGTCCACCCCCATGGCGGTGCGCACGTCCCAGATGCGGAAGTAGTGCAACAGAATACGGGCTAGCCAGCTCTTCACGCCCGTCTCGATGCCCCCCTCCTTCAGATAGGAGTGCTGCAGGTCCCATGCATAGCGTGCCGGGCTGTACACGTAAGCCAAGTGGTGCTGATTTGGCGAGGTGATGACTCCCTTGGCCACACTCGATGAAGAGCTGATCACCAGATCGTAGGCGGACAGGTCCAGTTGCTCGATGGCCAGGGGCATCAGTGACAGGTAGCTGCGGTATTTCTTCCTGCCGAACGGCAGCTTCTGGATGAAGGTGGTCGTGGGGACCTTGCCCTTCAGGAAAGCATTGTTGCTGTCGTCCAGATCGTGGACCGTGCTGAAAATGTCGGCCTGAGGAAACAGGCCAATGAGTTCTTCGAGCACCCGTTCAGCACCGCCATACACGACCAGCCAGTCATGCACGATGGCGATTCTGAGCTTGGTTATATCCATCACGTTCAATCCACCCCGAACAAATCGCGGCCGTGGACCTTGCTGGCCACATCGCGGATGTTGCCGGTGACGCGGCTGGCCTCGTAGGCTTCGCGCCTGTCCGATACGACGCGAAAATCGAGACTCTGATTGCTCAGGTAATCCTGAATTTCCTTGTCCTCAATGGGGAACTGTCTGTCATTGAGCTTCCGGACCTTGATCGGGTCGACGTCGAGCGCCACCACAGCATGGTGCTGGGCAAGCAGCACCACGATGAAGAACCCGACGTAGCCGGTACCGGCGATTGCAATTTTCATGTAGTTGTCTGATGTGGAAGAGGCGATCGACAGTGGCTGGCCTCGGGATGCCAAGCAGCACGGATTGCGCCATGGAGCCAATAGAACCAGGCAAGCTTGGCTCTATAGAAACCGTGGAAAGCCGTGGTGCAAACAGGGCTTGCCCGGGAACAGGCAACGTGCCAACGAAATGACAAGCCCGATTCCGGCAGCCCCTTGTAACCATCCCCCGTGGCCAAGAATCAATCCACGCGATCAAGGCCGCATACCTGCGGAACATCACATGTCATGCAGGCCATATCGCCAACCGGCGCAAGAAAACCATGGCGTGACGAATCAAACATGCCGGAGCAGGCCCGTCCCCTCTCCCGACAGGCAAAGGAACGACAGATGCCTCAGCTGGATTTGTACTCGTAGTAGCCGTAGCTGTAATAGCCTGTCGAACGTCGTTCGACGGCGTTGAAGATCGCGCCCTTGAGCTTGACGTTATTCTGCTCGAAACGCTTCTTCGCCAGCGCCAACTCCTTGGGTTGATTCAGGCCAAACCTCGCGACCAGCAGGCTGGTCCCCGCATGATGGGCGATGATAGCCGCATCGGTGACTGCCAGAATCGGCGGGGTATCGATGATGATCAAGTCATACTCCTTCGTCACCCGCTCCAGCAGACGGGTGAAATTCTCGTGCATCAGCAGTTCGGAGGGGTTCGGCGGCACATCGCCGCGCGCGATGAACTGCAGGTTTTCCAATCCCGGCAGCGTATGAGTAGCCCGTTCAACGGAAACGTCGCCAACCAGCACATCCGATAATCCCGGCGACTGCGAAGCACCCAATGCCTTGTGCAGCGTTCCCTTGCGCATGTCTGCATCGATGATCAGTACTCGCTGCCCTGCCTGTGCGATCACCGTCGCCAGGTTCGAGGACACGAAGGTCTTGCCTGCGTTGGGGCTGGAACCAGAGATCAGCACAACATTGTTCTTCGCTTCCAGCCGCGCAAAATGCAGGCTTGTACGCAGACTGCGAATGGCCTCCACCGCCAGGTCTGCAGGCTCGTTGACCGCGAGCAGATGGAGTTTACCGTCGCCGCGAAAACGGCCACGCACCGAGTCGCTTACCTGGGTCGGGCTTACGGGGATGGAGGCATACACCGGCAATCCCAGTTCCTCGATGTGCGCAGGATCCTCGATTCCCCGATTGAGCATCTGCTTCAGCAATACGATGCCGACGGACAGGAAGGCCCCAAGCAATGCACCTACCAGTACGACCAATCCCTTGCGGGGTTTCACCGGTGCAGTCTCGTCCACTGCCGCCGCATCGACGATGCGTACGTTGCCTACGGTGCCAGCACGCGCCACGTCCAATTGCTGAGCCTGGCCCAGCAGCGCCGTATACATCTCATTGCCAACCTGCATGTCGCGAGTCAGCTTGAGCAGTTCCTGCTGTGCTTCGGGCAACTGTTTGACCTGCCCCTGGAACCCGGCCTTGCGCCCTTCAAGTTCACCGAGCTGCCGCATCAACGCCTGATAAGCCGGGTGGTCGCGGGTGAACTTGCGGTCCATTTCAGCTTGCTGCAGGCGCAATTGCTGGATGCTGGTTTCCACCGCAACAGCCTGGTCCAGCAATCCCTTGGTTTGCAGGCTCAGGTCGACCGAATTGGCCTTGGTTTGATAGGCACTCAGTGCTTCCTGGGCCGCATCCACCTGTTTGCGGACGTTCGGCAACAACTCTTTGACAAAAACAAGCTGCGCGGAGGCTTCAGCAGAATTGCGCTCTACGTTTTGGCGCACATAGGCCTGGGCCACATGTTGCAGGAAGTCCTGTGCCAAGGCCGGATCGGCATTCTCGTAACTCAATGTCAGGATTCCCGAGTCCTTGCCGGATTCGGAAACCACGACGTCGCTCTGCAGGTTGGAAACAACGTTCAGCCGACGCAGCTTGGCCACATGGAAGCGGGTCCCTGGATTGGCTTTCAGCTGAGCCACCTGGATCTTTATACCGCGCCCCTCCACAGGCTCTCCCACCTGTCCTTGCAACGCGGGCAAGTCCCCGTTATCGGCAGACAGAATGAAACTTCCCGGCTTATCGCCAGCCGTCAGCGTGAAATTCGTTTCCAGCAGGCGGGCCGGCATCTCCAGTTGGAAAATGTCCAGCCTCTCCCCTCCCCAGCCAAAGCTGTTGAGCCCCAGCCAGGGTTTGGCGATCGAGTCCGGATCTGCTCTCTCCGCCTTGCGCGCGAGATAGCTCCCCAGCAAAGGAAAACGATAGGGCTCGGCCTTCACGTCCAACTTGAGTTCGTCCATGGCACTGCCGACCACAGCACGCGAGGTGATCAACGCGATCTCGGTCGTCGCCTCAGAGCTGCCGCCCACCCCCAGGGTCTGGGTCAGATCCGTCAGCCCAGGCAACGACGGAATCTTGGATTCCACCTGCACCATGGCATTGGCCCGGTAAATGGGGGTAGCCAGCAATGCATAGCCCACCGCCATGACGAAGAAAGTCGCGGTGATGCCGGTGATCCACCACTTGTGATCGATCAGGGTTCCCAACAGTTGCCGCAGATCGATCTCATCCGTGTCAACGGCAGTGGTGGTTCGTGGATCTTGGCTCGTCATGGCAGGCGAATGGCTCGAAAGAATTAATGAAGAATGGGAAAAAATGGAAAAGTCGAAACTAGATATAGCGCCGCCAGCTTTCGACACCTTCCGCCATAAGGCGGTAGACATGCTCGAAAGCGGGGCGCTGCTGTCGATAAGGGTCAGGGATATCCCGGTCGGACTGCCATTTGCCCAGCAGGAAACTTTTTCCTGAGGCTTCGGGGGCCTGCTCACTGATGGCCTTCAGGTGCTTGCGCTCCATCACCAGCACCAAGTCGGCCATCGCAAGAATGCTGGAATCGACCTGACGAGCTCGGTGTGTATTGGCGTCAAGGCCATGCTCCGTCAGCAACTCTTGCGCCGTAGGATCGATCGAACGGCCAACCAATGCGCCGAGACCTGCCGAAGAAACCTGGATGTCCCGCCCCTGCAACGCGTGGCGCATCATCACTTCGGCCGAAGGGCTTCGACAGATGTTGCCGATACATACGAACAAAATGTTCTTGAACACCTACTAAAAATCCCGATGAGTCCATGGCCCTAGTGTAGGCCCTTGTTCAAGCGACCTCTGGTCGCACGTGACCTTAAAGCATACCCCAACTGGCTGCACACCGGACCAAACAGGGGTCGCGTGCAACTGAAGCACATTCACCGGAATATCCGCCGTGAAAAGGTGCCCCGCCTCACAAATTCAAGCTCCTTGGAACATTCAAATGACCGCGCCGGTCTTTCCAATGATGCTCTTCACAATGCCCCGGTTGGATACGGGAGATGGGGAAATGGTTTGAAGCCACCTTAATCGATCAGGCGATGGATGCTTGCCGGTGCTCAGGCACTTCACGCCGGAATCGATCTTTGCACCCGCAATACAACGCTGGAGAAGCCGGCACAGCCTGTCATCCGCGAAGTGCGATTTTCATATGGAACCACTACCTTGCTCGACAATAGATCGCCCCCCCCCCCTCAGGCACGCTACCGCCCTACGTTCGCCCAAGGGGTCACGCATAATGGTGTGCGCTGCGGGTGCTGCACCCGCAGCGTCAGTCGGTGGCGAGTCTCAGACTCCCAGCCGACATCTGGACCGGCCGGGCTACGCCCAGCCAATGCAACAAGACCGAGACACGTTCACCAGCCGAGCGCGCCTGGAACACCGCCTCGAAGCCTGAGAACGGACCATCCAGAACTTTCAATCGAGCACCCGGCTCCCAGTCGCAACCAGTGCGCACATACCCCTGGTCATCGCAGCGCAGTCGAATGGCCTCTGCCACCTGCACCGGCAACATGGCCAGCGTCATTCCGAATCGCACCAGCCCGCAGCAGCCGATCGTGCTGCGAATCGGGGCTGTGTTGTCGGTTTCACTATCCACATTGACAAACAGATATCGTGGAAATAGTGGCATCACACGTGTGGAATCCTGATTGCCGGCGCGATCGTGTGCCAACGGCAACCAGGCCTCATACCCCTGGCGCTCCAGTTGCACCAAAGCCACCCGCTCCTGCTTTGGGCGAGTGAGAACGAGATGCCAGCCGCGCATCAGCTGAACTCCTCCTGCCGCTCGGACTCCGCTTTCAGCTCTCCGAGCTCGGCCACCAATACTGCGATCTCATGCTTGAGACGCTCGTATTCGTCCAGCTTGCGGCGCAGAAACTGAAAGGTAATCCGGGTCTTTTCCTCGATACCGGATGGCGTCAGCCAATAGCGGTATTTGCGCTTGTCGGCGCTGCGCCGGAAGTTGTCGAGCTTGACGAAGCCACGGTTCACCAGCGCACGCAGGCAATAGTTCACCTTGCCCACACTGATACCAAGCTCGATAGCGACCTCGCGCTGGGTCAGCTCGGGGCGCTCCTCGATCATTTTCAACAATCGGTGACGTACTTCGTCAGACTGCACACGCGCCATCCTTGTTCAACGATTGAACAAACCTTAGTGCCTTACACCACAGCATTCAACCGTCCCCTGCCGCTGCATACGACAACAAAATGTCAGTACGCCGTCTTCTGCCTAAGCACCTTCAGCACCGTCAGCACGACGATTTTCAGATCCAGCCACAGCGTCCAACGGCGGATGTAATCGATGTCGTACTGCACGCGCTTTCGCATTGAACGCAACTCGTGAATCTCACCACGCAGGCCGTGCACCTGGGCCCAGCCGGTGATGCCCGGCTTCACGTAGTGGCGATGCATGTAGCGGTCGATGAGGTGTTCGTAATGATTGTTGTGCTGCACCGCGTGCGGTCGCGGCCCCACTACCGACATGCTGCCGCCCAGCACGTTGAAGAACTGGGGCAGCTCGTCGAGACTGGTACGACGCAGGAAGGCACCGAAACGGGTGACGCGCGGGTCGTTACGCGTCGCCTGGGTCACGTTGCCGGACTCCTCCTGGTGCACGTGCATCGAGCGGAACTTGAGCATGTGGAATTCCTTCCCGCCCAATCCATGGCGACGCTGACGGAACAGCACAGGACCCGGCGAACTCAACTTGACGCCAAGCGCCACCAGCAACAATAACGGCGACAGAAAGATCGCCGCACACAGTGCCAGGATGACGTCCTCGATCCGCTTGCGAACCTGGTAATTGCCCTTCGCCAGGCCCTGCCGCAGATTGATAACCGGCACTCTGCCGATCTGCTCGACGCTGGGGTTGAGCATCCCGAATGTGCGAATGTCCGGAACCAGCTTGACCGGTACCGGAAAGCGCTCCAGCATTTTGAGGACCGCTTTCATCCTGCCCCCCTCACCGGTCAGCGGCATCGAGATCCAGACCTGGTCGATCTCGTGCCGGGAAGTCTGGAGGTAGGTTTCCAGGGTATCGAGAGCCCCCAGGCAACGCGGCAGATCACTCCTTCTGCCGAAGCGGGTGTCATCCGGCGAAGCGAAGTAGCCGGCGATGCCCACACCGAGGCCCGGGCATGCCATCAGATAGCGGTGCAGCTTCAGCACCGGCGGCCTGAGTCCGAGCACCACCACGCGCTGCTGCCCCCAGCCCTGGCGACGCAGCATATGCAGCCGGGTCTTTACCCCGAACCGCACCGCCACCATGCCGGAATAACCGATCAGGAAACTGTAGGCGAGCCAGATCCGGGAAACGTCATCCGCCATCTGGACCAGAAGCGAATGCACGGAGAAGGCCGCGAAAATCGCCAGCCAGCACATCGAAAGCATGGCCAGTTCGCGCACGAAGCTGCGGCTGCGCCAATGGCGATACAGCGGCGCGACGGCAAAGCAGAGAAGCGCGTAGAGCAGCAAAGTCCCGATCGACATGCGCTGCACCGCAGATGGCACAACCCAACCAAAGCGCAGCACGTGTGCGCCTGCAACAGCTACGAGCAGCACGGAAACATCCGCGACCCGAAGCCACAGACCCACTGCCGCTAATGCCCCTGGCGAATGGCGAAGACCTGCCTCATTCAAGGCAAGCTCGCGAACTGATCCATGTAACAAAGCCAAGTCCTCCAGAACCTTGCCCCCGTTCCTGGGGACAAACACAAACGCTGTGGGGGTCAGCGCATGTCAAACCTACACCAAAATATGTGCCTCTTGTCTAATTTTAACAAATTCTCGACATGCAGCCACACAGCGCACAGCAGCGACTAACGAGCGCGCCCCCGTTAAGATTGCACCTCAATTTAACTGCCCTGGCCACGATGCAGCGTCCAACTTCGCTTACTGAGGGCCCAATCGGCAAGAACTTGCTGCTATTTGCCCTGCCGATCCTGGCCGGCAACATTGCCCAGTCGCTCAATGGCTCGATCAACGCGATCTGGGTGGGGCGCTACCTCGGCGAGGCCGCGCTGACCGCGGCGGCCAATGCCAACAACATCATGTTCTTCCTGATCGGCTCGGTGTTCGGCATCGGCATGGCGGCCACCATCCTGATCGGCCAGGCGATGGGGGCCAAGGATGTCGTCCAGGCGCGGCGGGTGATGGGCACCAGCGCCACGTTCTTCGTCGGCATCTCGGTCCTGGTCGCGATCTTCGGCGTCTGGCTCGCCCGGCACCTGTTGGCGGCGATGGGGACACCCCACGATTCGCTGGCGCTGGCCGAGGCCTATCTGCGGGTGATCTTCCTGGCGATGCCGCTGCTGTACATGTTCGCGTTCCTGTCGGCTGCGCTGCGTGGTGCTGGCGACTCGCGCACGCCCTTCCGTTTCCTGTTGCTGTCGGTGGTGCTGGATATCGCGCTGAACCCGCTGCTGATCTTTGGCCTCGGGCCGTTCCCGCGACTGGGGATCGCCGGCGCTGCCTGGGCGACCCTCACCGCCCAGGCGATCGCACTGTCCGGCCTGCTGCTCTACATGCGCAGTCGAGGCCACGTGCTGTGGCTGGGCCGGCGCGATGCGGCGATGTTCCTGATCAACCTGCCGATCCTGCGGGCACTGATCGGCAAGGGTATTCCGATGGGCCTGCAGATGGTGCTTATCTCGCTGGCGATGATCGCGATGATGCGCATGGTCAACGGCTTCGGTACCGATACCGCGGCGGCCTACGGGGCGGCGCTGCAGCTATGGACCTATGTGCAGATGCCGGCAATGGCGATCGGTGCGGCATGCTCGTCGATGGCCGCGCAGAACGTCGGCGCACGCCAATGGGATCGGGTCGGGGCTGCCGCACGCAGCGGTGTGCTGTTCAATTTCCTGCTGACCGGCGCGCTGATTGCACCGTTGATCCTGCTCGATCGCTGGACGCTGTCATTGTTCCTGCCGCCCGGCAGCGTGGCGCTGGAGACGGCGCGGCACCTCAATCACATCGCGATCTGGTCGTTCCTGCTGTTCGGCGTGACCTTCGTCATTTCCGGCGTGGTCCGCGCGACCGGCGCGGTGATACCACCGCTGGTGATCCTGGCCTTGGCGCTATGGGGCATCCGGGTGCCGCTCGCCGAATTGCTGATGCCCCGGTTCGGCGCCGATGCGGTCTGGTGGAGCTTCCCGATCAGTTCGCTGTGCGCAATGCTGATGTCGCTGGCCTACTACCGCTGGGGCGGCTGGCGCAGTGCCCACATGCTGACGTCGACGTCGCATGCACTGGAAGTGGCGGTTCCTGCTGAAGTTCCGGCACAACCGCCGTCACCGGTGGCCGATGCGGCCGAGGAGACCCGCTGATATTTGCCACGATGGCCCAGGCAGAAACCAGCACCGGTGATAACGGATGCCATGGATTGTAGGAGCGGCTTCAGCCGCGATGAGGCGTTCTCGGGAAAGCCTCATCGCGGCTGAAGCC
>NZ_JBYSVX010000008.1:0-130667 GCF_058986605.1 Pseudomonas sp. GW821-FHT07E12
CGGGCCATCAGTCCCGACGCTTTTGGGGCAACCCCCGTCGGGACTGATGGCCCGAGGCCACCCAGAGTCCCTCCCACAGAAGAGCCAAGTGCCACAACAGAAGCGCCACCTGCCACAGAAGAGCCACCTGCATTTGACAGGCGCATGCCTCTGCTGCGAGCTTAGCCGCACGTCGGGGGAGTCCCACCTAGGGGACTGAGAGGCTGACAGGGCAGGCCGTATGGCCTTCCCGGTGACGCGACCCTTCGAACCTGACCCAGTTGATACTGGCGTAGGAAGACCGAGGGACGCGCCGTCGATTCAGCGATGGACACCGTTCTTTCGGGCCTTGCGGCCCTCCCATGCGTTCGCGCGCGGTGGCCGTCGGCCGCCTTTCTGCTTCAAGGCATTACCTGGGTCTCATCAAGTCATCTTGAGGAGACACCATGAGCCCGAACGCTTCCACCATCCCGCGCATCACCACCGGTGGCCTGCCGGCGTCCAGCAAGATCCATCTGCGCGGTGCACTGCACGACGACATCCGCGTGCCGATGCGGCAGATCAGTCTCGACGGCGAGCCGCCGTTGAACGTCTATGACAGTTCCGGCCCCTATACCGATCCTGCGCTGCTGCCGTCGCTGGACATCGCACGCGGTCTGTCAGCGGTGCGCAGTGACTGGCTGCGTGCGCGTGGCGATGCCGAAGCCTATGCCGGGCGTGTGGTGCTGCCCGTCGACAACGGTTTTGCCGAGGGTGTGCCGGCGTTCCCGATCACGCGCTCGCCGCTGCGTGCGCGTGGTGGGCGTGCGATCACGCAACTCGCCTATGCACGTGCCGGTGTCATCACGCCGGAAATGGAGTATGTGGCGATCCGCGAGAATCTTGGTCGTGCGGCGGTGCACGCCGCGCGCGATGGCGAGGACTTCGGTGCGGCGATTCCCGATGCGGTGACGCCGGAATTCGTGCGCGCCGAGATCGCTGCCGGGCGCGCGATCATTCCCGCCAACATCAATCACCCCGAGTTGGAGCCGATGATCATCGGCCGCAATTTCCTGGTGAAGATCAACGCCAACATCGGCAATTCCGCGGTCACGTCCTCGATGGAAGAGGAAGTGGAAAAGATGGTCTGGGCGATCCGCTGGGGCGCGGATACGGTGATGGACCTGTCCACCGGCCGCAACATCCACAACATCCGCGAATGGATCCTGCGCAATGCGCCGGTGCCGATCGGCACGGTGCCGCTTTATCAGGCGTTGGAGAAAGTCGGTGGTGTCGCCGAGGACCTGAGTTGGGAGGTGTTCCGCGACACGCTGATCGAGCAGGCCGAGCAGGGCGTGGATTACTTCACCATCCATGCCGGCGTGCGGCTGGGCTACATCCCGCTGACCGCCAACCGTGTCACCGGCATCGTCAGCCGCGGCGGTTCGATCATGGCCAAGTGGTGCCTGCACCATCATCGCGAGAGTTTCCTCTACGAACGTTTCGAGGAAATCTGCGAAATCATGCGCACCTATGACGTGTCGTTCTCGCTGGGCGATGGACTGCGCCCCGGCTCGATTGCAGATGCCAACGATGCGGCGCAGTTCTCCGAGCTGCGCACGCTGGGCGAGTTGACCAGGATCGCCTGGGCGAAGGATTGCCAGGTGATGGTGGAAGGGCCGGGTCATGTGCCGATGCACAAGATCAAGGCGAACATGGACGAGCAGTTGAAGCACTGTCACGAGGCGCCGTTCTACACGCTGGGGCCGCTGACCACCGACATCGCGCCGGGTTATGACCACATCACCAGCGCGATCGGCGCGGCGATGATCGGTTGGTTCGGTACCGCGATGTTGTGCTACGTCACGCCCAAGGAACACCTGGGTTTGCCGGATCGCAACGACGTCAAGACCGGCGTGATCACCTACAAGCTGGCCGCGCACGCCGCCGATCTGGCCAAGGGCCACCCGGCGGCGCGTGCGCGTGACGATGCATTGTCGCGCGCGCGTTTCGAATTCCGTTGGGAAGACCAGTTCAACCTGGCGCTGGACCCGGACACCGCGCGCGCCTTCCACGACGAGACGATGCCGAAGCAGGCGCACAAGGTGGCGCATTTCTGTTCGATGTGCGGGCCGAAGTTCTGTTCGATGCGGATCAGCCACGACATCCGCGCCGAGGCGCAGCGTCAGGAAGGCATGGCACAGATGGCCGACAAGTTCCGCGAGGACGGCGAGCTGTATGTGCCGGTGGAGCGGGCGGCGGGATGACGCTGTCGGTGCTGGGGGCTGGCGTGACCGGCCTGTGCGTGGCGACGGCATTGATGGAGGCGGGCTTCGCTGTCGAGGTGATCGCACCGGAGATCGGCGTGCCATCGGCCTCGCATTGGGCCGGAGGCATGCTGGCGCCGTTCTGCGAGGGCGAACATGCGCCGGCACAGGTGGGGTGCGATGGGCAGCGTGCTGCGGCGTGGTGGATGGCGCATGGCGCGCAGGTGAACCGGCGCGGCACGCTGGTGTTGGCGGCGGCGCGCGATGTTGGCGAACTGGATCGGTTTGCGCGTGTGACCAACGGGCATGCGTGGGTGGTGCCGGGTGAGCTGGAACCGGAGTTGGCGGGGCGTTTCAGCCGTGGCCTGTTCTTTGCCGAGGAAGCACATCTGGATCCACGTCAGGCGTTGTCGGCATTGATGGATCGGTTACGTGCACGCGGCGTGTGTTTCCACGCCGGGCAGGCATCGGGACGCATCGTGGATTGCCGTGGCGCGTGGGCGCGCGGCGAGTTGTCTGGTCTGCGTGCAGTGCGTGGCGAGATGCTGCACGTGCATGCGCCAGAGCTGTCGCTGGGGCGGCCGGTGCGACTGCTGCATCCGCGTTTTCCCTGCTACATCGTGCCGCGCGGCGATGGTCGCTACATGGTGGGCGCGACGATGCTGGAGAGCGATGACGATGGCCCGATCACCGCACGCGCGGCGATGGAGTTGTTGTCGGCGGCATGGACCGTGCATCCGGGCTTCGCCGATGCGCGGATCGTGGAGACCGGCGTCGGCCTGCGCCCGGCCTTCGTCGACAACCTGCCGGGCATCCGCCGCGACGGCGAGCGTCTGCACGTCAACGGCATGTATCGCCACGGGTTTTTGATGGCGCCGGCGTTGGCCGGCGAGGTCGTCGGCATCCTGCAGGAGGAGATCGGATCATGCATATCGAATTGAACGGCCGACTGTTGCAGACGGCGACGAACACGCTGGCGGCACTGCTGGTCGAGCAGGGCATGGACGGCGACATGTTCGCCACGGCAATGGACGGTCATTTCGTGCCGCGTTCGCAGCGTGAAGCGACTGCGCTGCACGATGGTGCGAAGGTCGAAGTGCTCGCGCCGATGCAGGGGGGCTGAGTGATGTTCTACGACGTGCAGTTGCAGTCCCGGTTGATGTTGGGTACGGCGCAATATCCCTCGCCAGCGGTACTGGCTGAAGCGGTCGAAATCAGCGGTGCGGAGGTAGTCACCGTGTCGCTGCGGCGCGAGGGACGCGGTGGTGCGGCGTTCCGCGAATGGCTGGCGGGGATCGGTCGGCGCGTGTTGCCGAATACTGCCGGTTGCCACGGTGTGCGTGAGGCGGTGACCACCGCGCAGATGGCGCGCGAGTTGTTCGGTACGCACTGGATCAAGCTGGAGGTGATCGGGCATGCCGATACGCTGCAACCTGATCCGTTTGGACTGGTGGAAGCGGCGCGGATACTGGTCAGTGAGGGCTTCGCGGTATTTCCGTACACCACCGAGGATCTGGTCGTGGCCGAGCGATTGCTGGAAGCCGGTTGTCGCGTGCTGATGCCGTGGGGTTCGCCGATTGGATCCGGCCAGGGTTTGCGCAATCGCGACGGTCTGCGTGCGCTGCGGGCGCAGTTCCCCGAGGTGCCGATGGTGATCGATGCGGGTATCGGCACGCCTTCGCAGGCGGTGCAGGCGATGGAGCTGGGCTTCGACGCGGTGCTGCTCAACACTGCGGTGGCGCAGGCAGGCGATCCGGTGGCGATGGCGCGCGCGTTCGCGCTGGCGATCGAAGCCGGGCGCATGGCGTATCAGGCCGGGCCGATGCCGCGTCGGGACATGGCGCAGGCGTCCACGCCGGCGTTCGGCCTGGCGCAGTTGGGATGAGCTGATGACGATGCGATTGAAGCCCTTCTATCTGATCACCGGCACTGCGGATCTGCTGGAGCGACTGGTTCCGCTCGGCGTCGGACTGGTGCAGTTGCGTGCCAAGGATCTGCCGCTGCAGACGCTGCGCGCGGAGGCCTTGCGTGCGCAGGCCTGCTGTCGTCGGCATGGCGCACAACTGGTGCTCAACGATCATTGGCGGCTGGCGCTCGAACTGGGCATCGATTGCGTGCATCTGGGTCAGGAGGATCTGGAGCAGGCCGACCTGCCGGCGCTGCGTCGTGCCGGTGTGCGCTATGGATTGTCCACGCACGATGAGGCCGAGCTGGAGCGCGCGTTGGCGTCGGCGCCGGCTTATGTCGCGCTCGGTCCGGTCTGGCCGACCCTGCTCAAGCCGATGCGTTGGGGGCCACAGGGGCTGGACCGCGTACGCGCCTGGAAGACGCGTGCCGGCACGGTGCCGCTGGTGGCGATCGGCGGGATCACCCCCGAACGCATGCCACGGGTGCTGGCCGCAGGTGCCGACAGTGCGGCGGTCGTGACGGATATCCAGCAGGCGGCCGATCCACAGGCGCGCACTCGTGAGTGGCTGGCGGTGGCGGATGCCTGGGAGGGCGCGGCGTGAATCGCCCAGTGGTGTTGCTGATCGGTGGACTGGATTCCAGTGGCGGTGCCGGCGTGTTGCGCGACGCACAGGCGGTGGCGCGGCTCGGCGGCGTGGCGCGGATGGCAGTGACGGCAGTGACCGCACAGACCGATCGTGCCGTGCTCGACGTGCATCCGGTCCCCGTCACCACGCTGCGTGCCCAGATTCGCGCCGCCCTGGAGCAGGGGCCGGTAGCGGCGGTGAAGATCGGCATGCTGGGTACTGCGGCGGCGGTCCGTGAGGTGGTTGCCGGGTTGCCGCGCGAGCTGCCGTGGGTGGTCGATCCGGTACTGGCGTCCAGTTCGGGAGTGCCGTTGCTGGATGAAGAAGGCGTGGAGGTCCTGCTCGACGCGTTGCTGCCGTTGGCCCGGCTGGTCACGCCGAACCTGCCGGAGTTGATGGTTCTGGCGGCCCGTTACGGCATTGGCTCGATACAGGCAGGAGGCGTGGCTGCCGTGGAGGCCCTGCTGGCACGCACGCCAGCGCTGTTGGTGAAGGGCGGACATGCGCCGGAAGCGGCTCTGGTCGTGGATCAGCTCTATCAGCGTGAGCGGCCGATGCGCGAGTTCGCCGGTTCGCGTTACCCGTTTGCTATGCGTGGCACCGGTTGCCTGCTGGCGAGCCTGATCGCCACCGCGTTGGCCAAGGGGGAGCCTTTGGAGGCGGCAACGGGTACGGCCCGGGCCGCGCTGAACGGATGGTTCGAGGCACGTGCCCGGGAAGAGCAATGCTGAATCGCGGGTCTGTCGGGCACACGACCGGATACGGCTAAAATCCGCTCTTTATTCCTGCAGGTGTCTGCCATGTCCGAAATCCTGGTGCCGGTCTCCTTCGGCGAACTGCTCGACAAGATCTCGATCCTGCAGATCAAGTCCGAGCGCATGAGCGACGAGGCCAAGCTGGCCAACGTGCGCAACGAGTTGTCCGCACTGGACAAGACCTGGCTGGCGCACCCGGCCGCGGTGGGCGACATCGCCAAGCTGCGCGCCGAGCTGAAGGCGGTCAACGAGCGGCTGTGGGTGATCGAGGACGACATCCGCATCAAGGAGAAGGCGCAGGCCTTCGATGATGAGTTCATCCAGCTGGCGCGCAGCGTCTATTTCGAGAACGACGAGCGCGCGCGGATCAAGAAGGACATCAACCTGGCGCTGGGCTCGGCTTATGTCGAGGAAAAGTCCTATCAGGATTACCGGGCAAGCTGAGAAACGCGCTTTGTAGGAGCGGCTTCAGCCGCGATGAAGCTTTCCCGGGAAAGCCTCATCGCGGCTGAAGCCGCTCCTACGAAGAGGTGGTCTAACCGCCGTGATCGGCGACATACCGCTCGAACGCGGCCACCGCATCCTCGACCGTGATCAGCGCCATCACGTCATCGAACTCGATCTTGGTGCCCCACTTGAGTTCGGCGGCGGGCTTGCCTAGGAACTTGCGTGCCGCGTCGTCGTAACGGTCCACGCAGTAGCGCAGGTCCGAGTACGGCCCGCTGCGGCGCGGATTGCTGGCTGCGTGCAGGCCGAGCACCTTGGTGCCCATCGCGTTGCCGATGTGCATCGGGCCGGAATCCGGCGTCACCAGCAGGTCGGCGCGTTCGAGCAGGGCCGGCAGTTGCTTGAGCGTGTCCTTGCCGACCAGGTCCAGCGCCGGCGTATCGAGCCCGGCCTGGATCGCATCGGCGGTATTGCGCTCCAGATCACTGCGGCCGCCGCACAGCACCACCCGCCAGCCGCGCTGCTGGGCATGCCGCGCCAGCGCGGCGTGGCGATCCGGGTACCAGTTGCGGCGCACGTGGCTGGAGCAGGGCGAGATCATCAGCACCGGCCGGCCATCGTCGTCCCACTGCGCGCGAGCCCAGGCGCGGGCATCGTCGGGGACTGGCAGATCCCACACCACCTCGGTCTGCTTCAGGCCCAGCGGCTCGCAGAAGCTGCCGATCGCGTCCAGCACGTGGATGCCGGGGCGGTCGGCGATGCGTTCGTTGATGAACAGGCCATGCAGGTCCTTCGAGCGGCTGCGGTCGTAGCCGATCCGGCGCCGTGCCGGGATGAACGCTGACAGCACGTTGGCGCGCAGCGCCACCTGCATCTGCAGCAGCGCATCGAAGCGTCCGGCCGGCGTCAGCTCACGCCGCAGCGCACGCATCCCGGCCACCCCGCTGCGCTTGTCGTAGACGTGGAAATCGACGCCTTCCAGCCCATCGAGCAGCTTGTGGCCGCCCTTGTCGATCACCCAGTGCAGGCGCACGCCGGGCAGGCCGCGCTGCAGCGTGCGCACCAGCGGCACCACGTGGGTAACGTCCCCGAGGGCGGACAAGCGCAGGAGGCACAAGGAAGGGGACGACGCTGAAGCCATGCGTTGTTAGACTCGACGGAATGGTTGCCTTCGACGCCACTGAAGCGCTGACGCCGTACCGCGAGGGTCGCGGATACGGAGCCATTCTGTTCGACCGCGAGCGCGTGCGGCAAGCCGATGCCGGGCTGTTCTCGCCGTCGCGCTGGGGCGACAAGGCACGCCCGGTCGACGAAGGCGGGCGCGGCGGTGCGTGGTTTGTCGACGCGCCGTTCGGGCATTGCGTGCTGCGCCAGTACCTGCGCGGCGGCATGGTCGCCCGCATCAGTCGCCAGAGTTACCTGTGGAAGGGCGCCAACCGTACCCGCAGCTTCGCCGAGTTCCGGCTGATGCGCGCGCTGATCGCGCGCAAGCTGCCGGTGCCGCGCCCGATCGCCGCCTGCTACCTGCGTGAAGGGCTGCATTACCGCGCTGCGATCCTGATGGAACGGCTGGAGGGCGTGCGCTCGCTGGCCGATCGCGCGCAGGTGGCCGGTCGTGGCGCGCCGTGGGAGGAGACCGGGCGGCTGATCGCCAGCTTCCATCGCGCCGGCCTGGACCATGCGGACCTCAACGCCCACAACATCCTGTTCGACGCCAACGGCCGTGGCTGGCTGATCGACTTCGACCGCGGCGTGCTGCGGATCCCGGCCACGCGCTGGCGCGAACGCAACCTGGCGCGCCTGCAGCGCTCGCTGCTGAAACTGCGCGGCGAGCGCAGCCGCGAGGAGGTCGACAAGGACTTCGCCCGTCTGCGCCGTGCCTACGACATGGCCTGGAACCGGGGTTACTGATGAACCCCTGGGCGTTGCGCTTCCACGGCGTGGGCAGTGCCTCGGCGGTCGAGCTGGGCTCGCCGATGGCCACGATCGAGCGCGATGGCCGGCCGTGGCTGACCATCGATTGCGGCAGCGAGGGCCTGACCCGCTATCGCGATCACTACGGCGCGATGCCGCAGGCGTTGTTCGTCACCCATGTGCATCTGGACCACGTCGGCGGCTTCGAGCGGCTGTTCGTGGATGGCTATTTCTCCGCCCGGCGCGGCCAGACCCTGTTGTATGTGCCGGCCCCGGTGGTGCCGTTGCTGCAGCGACGCGTGGCCGATTACCCGAACGTGCTGGCCGAGGGCGGAGCGAACTTCTGGGATGCGTTCCGGTTGATCCCGGTTGGCGATGCGTTCTGGCATGACGGCGTGCGCCTGGAAGTGTTCCCGGCCCGGCATCACTGGCCGGAGACCGCCTACGGCCTGCGTCTGAAGGGTTCGCTGGCCTGGAGCGGAGATACCCGGCCGATCCCGGAGATGCTGGCGCGCTTTGCCGACGAGGACGAACTGGTCGCCCACGACTGCGGCCTTCACGGCAACCCGTCGCATACTGGCGTGGACGATCTGGAGCGGGAATACCCGGAGGATCTGGTGCGCAGGATGGTGCTCTACCACTACGCCAGTACGGCTGACGCCGAGGCGCTGCGCGCGCGCGGCCATCGCGTGGCGACGCCGGGCGAGTGCCTGCCGCTGCGCGAGCCGACTGCGCCACGGGCGGGATCGCTGTGAACGCGCTGCCGCGCCAGCTCGGATCGGTAAGCGACCGCCTGGGGCGGCCGCTGCACGACCTGCGCCTGTCGGTGATCGAGGCCTGCAATTACCGCTGCGGCTACTGCATGCCGGCCGACAAGGTGCCGGCGGATTACGGCCTGGATGCGGCCGGGCGGATGGATTTCGATCAGATCGAGACGCTGGTGCGCGGCTTCGTCCGGCTCGGCGTCAGCAAGCTGCGCCTGACCGGCGGCGAGCCGCTGTTGCGCAAGCGTCTGCCGGAACTGGTAGCACGTCTGGCGCGGATCGACGGTATCGAGGATCTGGCGCTGACCACCAACGGCAGTCTGCTCGCCGCCCAGGCCGGCGCGTTGCGCCGGGCCGGCTTGCATCGCTTGACCGTCAGCCTGGATGCGCTCGACCCGCAGCGCTTCGCGCAGATGTCGGGCGGGCGTGGCGAGGTGGCGCAGGTGCTGGCCGGGATCGACGCCGCCGAGCGCGCGGGTTTCGGTCCGCTCAAGATCAACTGCGTGGTGCAGCGTGACGTCAACGAGGACCAGGTGCTGCCGCTGGTCGCGCATTTTCGCGGCAGCGGGCATGTACTGCGTTTCATCGAATACATGGACGTCGGCAGTTGCAACGAGTGGCGACGCGGACAGGTGGTCGAGTCGGACGAATTGCGTCGGCGCATCGCCGCGCACTGGCCGCTGCGTGAACTGCCGCAGCACTACGTCGGCGAGGTCGCCACGCGTCATGCATTTCTCGATGGGCAGGGCGAGATAGGCTTCATCAGCGCGATCTCGCATGCGTTCTGCGGCGACTGCCAACGCGCGCGGGTGAGCGCCGACGGGCGCCTGTACACCTGTCTGTTCGCCAGTACCGGTCTGGACCTGCGGCCGGCGCTGGAGGCGGGCGAGAACGCGTTCGCCGAGCATCTGGCCGAGGTGTGGCGCGCGCGTGCCGATCGCTACAGCCAGTTGCGCGCCGAGCAGGGCCGACGTAGCGGCCGGCCGGTGGAAATGTTTCTGATTGGGGGGTGAGCCGTGGATGCCATGCTTTCCCGATCTGAATCTCGATGCTACTCATGACACGGAACACACGATTGACCCACCTCGACGAAGCCGGCCTGCCTGCGATGGTGGATGTGTCGGGCAAGGCAACGACTGCGCGCCAAGCATTGGCCGAGGCCAGCGTGCGCTTTCCGGTCGAGGTTGCACGACAACTGCACGAGAGTGGCTTGCGCAGCGCCAAGGGCGGGATCGTGGAGACAGCGATCGTCGCCGGCACGCAGGCGGTCAAACGCACCCACGAGTTGATCCCGTTCTGCCATCCGCTGCCGATCGACGGTTGCCGGTTTTCGGTCGAGTGGTCGGACCAGACCACGTTGCGAATCACCTGTGAGGTGAAGACCGTGCACCGCACCGGCGTGGAGATGGAGGCGCTGACCGGCGCCAGCATCGCCGTGCTGACGGTCTACGACATGTGCAAGGCGTTGAGCCACGACATGGTGATTGGCGATGTGCGGTTGCTGGGCAAGCAGGGTGGCAAGCGCGATTTTTGAAACGCGTTGCTTGGGCCAGTAAATCCTTCCTACGTCATCCCCGCGAAAGCGGGGATCCAGGGACTTTCGTGCCGATCAGGCGGTGCGTGCCGGAACGCCTGGATTCGAAATGCACCGCCTGATCCATCAACGCGCTACGTCCTTGGATCCCCGCCTTCGCGGGGATGACAGTGTTGAGCTTCTTGGGGGGCGATACCGAAAAGCACACCCCAGAAAAGGCGGCGGCCCTGCCGGCTTGCCTTGGCGCCCGCGTCGATCGATACCGTTGCTGCCTTCCGGCCCTGGCGGGGTTTTCGACCGCGCCAGGCGAAATCAACCGTTGAGGGGAAGGTTGGCCCGTCGCCACGGGCCCATGCAATGAATAACCGGCTGTTGGCGGGAAAGTGCGCGGTAGAAAAGGCGGCGGCCCTGCCGGCTTGCCTCGGCGCCCGCGTCGATCGATACCGTTGCTGCCTTCCGGCCCTGGCGGGGTTTTCGACCTAGCGTCGCGAGGGGCCGACAGGGCCACCATAAGACGTGGGCCGCGCATGGCGCGGCGCCATTCCCAATCTGAAAGTCAGCACAACGGATGTGCGGATTCGAGAGGGACTACCGACGGAGAGTAGGGAACGAGTCAGTTATGACCTAACCCTTTGATTTCCCAGTCGACCGCAAACCAGGGATTGACCTGTTTCGCGGTCGGCGATTGTAACTGGTCGGATGCGGTGGCCGCTAGCCTCGACACAACCGGTCCGTGTGGCCTGGTGTGGCAGTTGCGCATACCGGAACTTCACGTGGCTGAAGTTCAAATCGTCGGCACCCGTCGATTGCCTTTCGACGAAGCCAATGAACCGGTCTCGCCAGGCAACGCAACTCACGGCTTGAGGCGCATGTTCGCCGCCGTCGTCGTTGCCAAGGCTTTATTCGATGAAGTGTGTCCTCGGTTGTTTGAACAGGTAGGAGACGTTTCTCATGAACATTTCGCTATATCGGTCGCGCCGGGTCTGCGGTGGCGCGTTGCTGGGGCTGTCGTTGCTGACGGCAGGAGGTGTCGCCAATGCGCAGGAGCACCATCCGCCGGCCGGGCCGGGTGAGCAGCGCATGCAGCAGCGTGGAGCACCGCGCGAGGAACGATGGGCAGGGCCTGTCGGGTATCAGCGCATGCAACGGCCGCAGGGCATCGAGAACCGCCCGCAGGCGTTGTCACAGGATTACCGGCACAACTTCCGGGCTGATCGTGCCTATCGCATCGGTCCGTACTCGGCGCCGCGAGGTTACAACTACCGTCGCTGGCACTACGGCGAAAGGTTGCCGCCTGCGTTCTGGGCGTCGAGTTTCATCATCGGCGACTTCTGGCTGTTCGATCTGAGCATTCCGCCGATGGGCTACGAATGGGTCCGTTACGGGCCGGATGCGCTGCTGATCGACACCACCACCGGCGAGATCGTGCAGACGGTCTACGGACGGTTCATGTGATCGACCGCTTCTCCGTCTGATCAACCAGGCGGAACGATCCGGCCGGCAGCGGCCGGGGGGCTGTGCAAGTGGGCTTGCAGCACCTCCGTTACCCAATAAAAAACCCCCTGACGAGTCAGGGGGGGGTTTTATTGTTCAATCTGGCGGAGAGAGGGGGATTCGAACCCCCGAAGCGCGGTTTAGACGCTTACACACTTTCCAGGCGTGCTCCTTCAACCGCTCGGACACCTCTCCGGATCCTGCACTGGCCTTGGCCTGCGCAAGGGGGCGAATTCTAGCCGCCGTCGCCCGGTTTCACAAGGTGAACCCAGCTCCGGGAGCGGGGACCTGGCGTGAGTGCCGGATCCAGGGCGCGGAAAAGCGCCGCTCAGCCATGAATCCGGCCCGTGGCGGCGGCCCGGGCGCTGCCGCCGCGGAACGATCAACTTGGCGCGGCATGGCACAATGGCGGTTCAGATGAAGACGGTTGCCTGATGTCCTATCTCGTTCTCGCCCGCAAGTGGCGCCCGAAGCGTTTTGCCGAGCTGGTGGGCCAGGAACACGTGGTCCGCGCGCTCAGCAACGCGCTCGACAGCGGCCGGGTTCATCACGCCTTCCTGTTCACCGGTACCCGTGGTGTCGGCAAGACCACGATCGCGCGCATCTTCGCCAAATCGCTGAATTGCGAGCAGGGCACCAGCGCTGATCCGTGCGGGCAGTGCCCGGCCTGTCTGGACATCGACGTCGGTCGCTACATCGACCTGCTGGAGATCGACGCCGCCTCCAACACCGGTGTGGACGACGTGCGCGAGGTGATCGAGAACGCGCAGTACATGCCCTCGCGCGGCAAGTACAAGGTCTACCTGATCGACGAAGTGCACATGCTGTCCAAGGCGGCGTTCAACGCGCTGCTGAAGACGCTGGAGGAGCCGCCGGAGCACGTGAAGTTCCTGCTGGCGACCACCGACCCGCAGAAGCTGCCGGTGACCGTGCTGTCGCGCTGCCTGCAGTTCAACCTCAAGCGTTTGGACGAAGGCCAGATCCAGGGCCAGATGACCAAGATCCTGGCGGCCGAGCAGATCGAGTCCGACCCGGCCGCGATCGTGGAGCTGTCCAAGGCGGCCGATGGTTCGTTGCGCGACGGTCTGTCGCTGCTCGATCAAGCCATCGCCTATGCCGGCGGCGCGCTGCGCGAGGACGTGGTGCGCACGATGCTGGGTACGGTCGACCGCACCCAGGTCGGGGCGATGCTGGGCGCGCTCGCCGACGGCGATGGCGTGCGCCTGCTGAAGGTGGTGGCGACGCTGGCGGAGTTCTCGCCGGACTGGGGCGGCGTGCTGGAAGCGCTGGCCGAGGCGTTGCACCGCATCCAGGTCAGTCAATTGGTGCCAGGTGCGACGTTGCCCGGCGACGGCATCGATTCAGTGGCATTCGCCGGGCAGCTGCGGCCGGAAGTGGTGCAGCTCTGGTACCAGATGGCACTCAATGGCCGTCGCGATCTGCACTTGGCGCCGAGCCCGCGTGCCGGGTTCGAGATGGCGGTGCTGCGGATGCTGGCGTTCCGTCCGGCCGGCAGCGTGGCGCCGGGTACCGGTGGTGATGATGGCCGTGGTCAGCGTTCCACGCCTGTCGCGAGCGGTGCCGGCGGTGTGCAGGCGGCGCCGGTGGAGGCAGCCGCCGCGCCTGTGGCTCAGTCCGAACCTGTGGTCGCCGCCCCGGTGGCGACGAGGATCGAAGCGCCGAGTGCGCCTGTCATCGTGGCGAACCCCGTGGCCGCAGCGGCCGTGACGCCGCCACGCGTCGCCACGAATGACGTACCGCCGTGGGCTACCGACGATCACCCGGTCGCCGTGCCGACACCGCCAGCACGTCCGGCGATGCCGGAAATGGCGATGGTGCCGCCGCCCGAGCCGCGTCCGGAACCCGCGCCTGTAGCTGCGCCTGCGCCGGTCGTGGCAGCGACACCGATAGCGGCCGAAGCCATCGCCGATGCCGAACACTGGCTCGAGTTGGTCGCGCGCAGCGGTTTGAACGGCCCGTCGCGCCAGCTTGCCGCCAACGCTGCCTTTATCAGTCACCAGAACAACGTGCTGCGCCTGTCACTGGCGCCCGGTTTCGAATACTTGCAGTCGGAGCGCGCGGTCGGCGATCTCGCCGAGGCGCTGACGAGTTCGCTCGGCGGTGCGCCGAAGATCGTGATCGAGACCGGAGCTGCCGCGGCCGAGACGCTGCACGAGCGCGCCAATCGCCAGCAGGGCGAGCGCCAGAGCGCCGCCGAGCAGGCCTTCATGAACGACCCGAGCGTGCAGCAGCTGATCCAGCAGCACGGCGCGCGCGTGGTCCCCGATTCCATCCGCCCTTACGACGAGTGATACGACGATGCGAGGCAACATCGCCCAATTGATGCAACAGGCGCAGAAGATGCAGGAAAACCTGCAGCGCGCCCAGGAAGAACTGGCCAAGATCGAGATCACCGGCAGCGCCGGCGGCGGCATGGTCAGCGTGACCCTGACCGGCGCCAAGGAGTGCCGCAAGGTCCGCATCGACCCGAGCATCCTGTCCGACCAGGAAATGGTCGAGGACCTGATCGCAGCCGCCTTCAACGATGCCTGCAACAAGGTCGAAGCCGAGTCCAAGACCCGCATGGGCGCCCTGACCGCCGGCATGCCGATGCCGCCGGGGATGAAGCTGCCGTTCTGAGGAGCCGTGATTCGGGATTCGTGATTCGTGATTGGAAGAAGCAGCTCCGCTTCTTGCCTTTGCGAATCACCCATCCCGAATCACGAATCACATGTCCTCACTGCTCGAACAACTGATCGAAGCCTTCCGCGTGCTGCCGGGCGTGGGGCGCAAGACTGCCCAGCGCATGGCCTATCACGTGCTGGAGCGCGAGCGCGAAGGTGGGCAGCGGTTGGCCGAGCTGTTGACCCAGGCGGTCGAGCACATTGGTCATTGCGTGCAGTGCCGCGACTTCAGCGAGACCGAGGTCTGTGCGATCTGCGCCAACGCCAGTCGCGAACGCCAGCAGCTATGCGTGGTGGAATCGCCGGCCGATCGCTTGGCGATCGAGCATGCGACCGGCTATCGCGGGCTGTACTACATCCTGCAGGGCCGGCTGTCGCCGCTGGACGGCATCGGCCCGCGCGAACTTGGCCTGGACCGGCTTGCCGAGCGTCTGGCGCAGGCCGAAGTGCAGGAACTGATCATCGCCACCAACGCCACCGTCGAGGGCGAGGCCACCGCGCACTACCTGGCGCAGTTGGCACGCCAGCACCACGTGCGCCCGAGCCGGCTTACCCAGGGCATGCCGCTGGGCGGCGAGCTGGAGTACGTCGATCGCGGCACGCTGTCGTATGCGTTCGGCAGTCGGACCGAGATGTCTTGAGGGCGGGGATTGGGGATTGGGGATTGGGGATTTGCAAAAGCTGTCAGCTCTCCCATAGCCTTCTTTCGAATCTCCAATCCCTAATCCCCAATCCCGGCTTCCCAATGACCGACACGCTCTTCGGCAAGATCATTCGCCGCGAAATCCCCGCCACCATCGTCTATGAGGACGAGGACGTGCTGGGTTTCAAGGACATCGCGCCGCAGGCGCCGGTGCATGTGCTGTTCGTGCCCAAGCACGAGGCCATTCCGACGCTGGACGACGTGCAGCCGGAGCAGGCGCATCTGATCGGCAAGCTGGCGATGGCCGCGGCCGAGTACGCGCGTCGCGAAGGGCTGGCGCAGGAGGGTTATCGCATCGTGATGAACTGCCGTGGGAACGCCGGGCAGACCGTGTTCCACATCCATCTGCATCTGCTGGCCGGTGCGCCGCTGGGGCACTTCGGCACGCCGTAGGCGCGGTGATGACCTTGTAGGAGGGACTTCAGTCCCGACGCTTTACCGGTAAAGCGTCGGGACTGAAGTCCCTCCTACAGATTCGCCAGCACTGCAGAAACAACAACGCCGCCCGAAGGCGGCGTTGTGTGGGTCATGCGCAGGCTACGTGGCGATTACCACCAGCCCCAGCGGCCCCAGCGCGGGCCCCACGGATCCCAGGGGCCTGGGCCCCACGGACCGTACGGATAGGCCGGCACGACGTCCACGTCGCGCACGACCGGCCACAGGTAGACCACGTCGGCCTGGATCCTCGGCAGGCGGTACTCGTACTCGCCGATCTTGGTGTTTTCGTAGCCGGCAATGTGGCCGATGAAGGTCACGTCACGGCCCGGTTCGAACACCGCCGGATCGTAGAAGCCGGCACGGCAGGCGACGAAGCGGCCGTCACTGGCGTCGGAGGAACTGGTCTGCGGGCGGCCACTGCCGTTGAGCGGACGCGACAGCAACTGGAAACAGGTCTCGCCCTGCGCCGGCTTGGTCTCGATGATGCGGCCGCCCCAGCGGACCTGGGTGCCGACCGGCTGGCCGGTGACGGCGTCGCGCGGGCTCACCGTGCTGAACTGGCCTTGCAGCGGCTTGGGGGCGGTGGCGCAGGCCGCCAACGACAGCACGGCGACAAGTGGAAGGATGAAGCGGGTCTTCATGGCGAGGCTCCGGTACTCGGGCGATGACGGTGCAGGTCTTTGATGAGCTGTTTGATCAGGCGCAGATGGTTCGCGTCGGCGGCAGCGTAGCGCGCTTCGGCGAAACGGTGGCTGAGTGTAATCAGGGACGGGTCGCCACGCTGCGCATGTACGCGTTGCGCCCATTCAAGCGCGGGTTCGTGTGCCGCACGTGCCAAACCGTGTCGCACGTAGCCACGATCGAGCCGGTGCCAGGCGCGCAGCAGCGGGTCGCGCTCGCGTTCGCCGCGCGCCAGCAGCCAGGCCATCCAGCCGAGTGCGGCGAGGGCGAAGCCGGCGAACAGGCCGATCAGTTGCGCGGGTTCGAGCCGATCGATGCCGAGTGGGCGCAGCAACTGCTGCTGGCGGTTGGCGTCGAAGGACAGCACCAGGTCGTTCCACTCACGGCGCAGCCAGTCGCCAAGGTCACCGACACGCCAGTCGATGGTGTCGCCGCCGGCACCGCGCGCCTGGCCGAGCCGGTCTTCCAGGGTGTCGTAGATGCGTTCGGGGGCGACTTCGGCCGTCGGATCCACACGCACCCAGCCGCGTCCGGCCAGCCAGACTTCGGCCCAGGCGTGGGCATCCATGCGCCGCACGATCCAGTAGCCGCCGAGCGGGTTGCGCACGCCGCCGACGTAGCCGGTCACCACCCGCGCCGGAATCCCGGCCGCGCGCATCGCCACCACGAAGGCCGAGCTGAAGTGCTCGCAGAAGCCGGCTTTCTGCTCGAACAGGAATTCGTCGACGCTGTCGTGTCCGAGCAGCGGGGTGTCCAGGGTGTAGGCGAACTCGCTGTGGATCCAGCTCAGCATGCGCCGCACGACCGCGTTGTCGTCGCTGCCGGCTTCCTGCCGCCACTGCCTGGCCAGGGCGAGCGTGCGCGGGTTGAAGCCGGGCGGCAGGCGTAGCGCTTCGCGGCGCAGCGCTTCGGGAAGCGTGGCCTGGAACTGGCGCGGCGCGGCCGATTGCAGGCGCCAGCGGGTCAGGTTGCCGAGCGGGCGCTCGCTGCGCAGGGTGTAGTCGGGATCGAGGCGGGTGTCGGCGGGCGCCTGCAGCGGTAGATCGAGTGCGACCAGCAGGCGGCGATCGGTGGGTTCGTAGTCGATCTGGTAGTCCCAGTGCGTCGGCGACGATTGCACGACGGGCGGCGTGGAATCGGGATGCCAGCGTGGCGCGGTCCAGCGGCGGCCGTCGAAATCCAGCAGCACCGGGCCACGCCAGTAGCGTTGCGCGGGCGGTGGCGCGGCGCCGAAGAACTGCACACGCAGTGCCGGGGTGTCGTCGGCCATCAGGTCGATCCACTCGCCCGGCGTCATCTCGTCGGACAGACCCGGGCGCGCCATCGCGCGTTCCGGGATGCCCCACAGCGGCGAGCCCAGGCGCGGGAACAGCCAGAACGCGGCCAGTGCCAGCGGCAGGCCCAGCAGGGCCAGTTTGGCGATGCCGCGCAACTGCACCGGCAGCGGCGCCTCGGTCAGCGCTTCCTCGTCGGCGAGCTGCTGCATGCACAGCAGCGCGGCCAGCACGGCGGCCAGCGCGAGCACCATCGTGACCGGGCCCTGGTCGAGCAGGAACGCGGCGAATGGCGCGAACAGCGCGAAGCCGAGCAGGCTGCGCGCGTCGCGGATGCTGTGCAGCTCCGAGGCCTTGATCGCCAGCATCGCGGCGAGCAGGGCGCAGCCGGTATCGCGGCCGAAGCGCAGGCCGGCCTGCCAGTACACCGCCGCCAGCATCGCCAGGATCAGCAACAGCCGCAGCGTGGTCGGCAGCGGGCGGCGCCAGGATGCCAACCCGGTCGCCAGCGCCGCCGCCGCGAACACCAGCGCGAGTATTCCCGGCAGTTGCAGCAGCAGCGGCAGCAGGCACAGCCAGGCCGTACCGAGTACCCAGCTCCGGCGGGTGCCGCGCAGCGGGTTTGCGGGCTCAGCCATGCGGCAGCAGCGCGAGTGCGCGCAGGCAGTGGTGACGGTGCTGGGCGCCCTGGGCAGGTCCGAGTGGCGGCTGGGAAGGCAGGTACAGCCGGTAGCGCCTGCCCTGGCGTTCGGCCTCGTCGACCCAGCGTGCCAGTCGCGCGATCCGGCGTTCGTAGGGCAGTGCGGCCAGCCTGCGCCAGTCCAGCGTCACTTCCACGCCGGCCGGTGTTTCGAACTCGCGCACCAGCAACGTGTCGCGACGTGCGGAGTGCTTCCAGCTGATCGTGCGCACCGAGTCGCCGGTCCGATAGGGACGCAGCTGGTGCATCTCCTCGCCCTGGCTGTCCGGACGGGTGCGCAGTACTGCGCCTTCGCCACTGGGCAGCGGTGGCGCGTCCTGCTCCGGGTGTGGATAGACCAGCAGCGGTGCCTCCGGCCAGATCCACGACCAGGCGCGCACCAGCCCCATCGGCTGGGTGGTGGAGATGCGCAGGCGACCGACGTCGCGCCAGCCGCGTGCGGACGTGGTCAGCGTCAATTCGGCGGTGGCGTTGCTCAACGGTGGCAGCGTGCAGAACACTTGCTGGCCTTCCAGATCCAGCCGCAGGCCGCGCCGTGCACGATGGTCGTGGCTGGACAGCGCCACGCGCAGGCGCAGTGGCGTACCGGCGGCGACCGGCTCGGCGGCGAGCGCATCGATGCGCAGGCCCGACAGCTGCAGGTGCGCCATGATCGCGCTGGCGATGCCCGCGGTCGCCAGCAACAGCGCCAGCAGCAGCGCGGGGTTGTTGTTGTAGTTCAGTGCGCCGAGCAGCATTGCGGCCAGCAGCAGCGCCATGAAACTGCCGAACGGGGTCGGCAGCACATAGATGCGGCGGCGATCGAGCGAGCGTGGGAGCGACTCGGGTGCGCGCGGACGTGCCAGCCGCGCAATCCTCTCGGTCCAGGTATGCCAGGCCTGCACCGTGCTCAATCCACCGGCACGCTGTGCAGGATCTTCTTGGCCAGGGCCGGGCCGGAGGCGGTTTCGGCCTCGGCGACCAGGCGATGTCCGGCCACGGCTTCGAACAGCGCCTGGATGTCTTCCGGCAACACATGATCGCGACCGAGCAGCAACGCGTAAGCCTTGGCCGCGCGCAGCAGCGCCAGCCCGGCGCGTGGCGACAGGCCGACGCGGATACCGGCGTGCTGGCGGCTGCGGGTGAGCAGCGCCTGCAGGTAATGGATGAGCGTGTCGCTGGCGTGTACCTGTTCGACCGCCGCGCGCAGTTGCAGCACGTCGGCTTCGTCCAGGCAGGGCTCGGCCTGGGCGATCAGGTGGCGGCGGTCGGTGCCGCCGAGCAGGGCGCGTTCGGATTCGGGATTGGGATAACCCAGCGTCAAGCGCAGCAGGAACCGGTCCAACTGCGAATCCGGCAGCGGGAAGGTGCCGGACAGGTCCACCGGATTCTGGGTGGCGATCACGAAGAACGGATCCGGCAACGCATGGGTGACGCCGTCGAGGGTGACCTGCTGCTCGGCCATCGCCTCCAGCAGCGCGCTCTGGGTGCGTGGCGGCGCGCGGTTGATCTCGTCGGCCAGCAGCACGTGGGTGAACACCGGGCCGGGATGAAACTGGAACTGCCGCGCCTGCGCGTCGTACACCGACACGCCCAGTACATCGGCCGGCAGCAGGTCGGAGGTGAACTGCACGCGCTGGAACTTCAGCCCCAGACTGGAGGCCATCGCGTGCGCCAGCGTGGTCTTGCCCAGGCCGGGCAGGTCCTCGATCAGCAGATGTCCACCGGACAGCAGGGCGACAAAGGCCAGCCGCACTTCGTGGTGCTTGCCGAGCAGCAGCGAATTGACCTGGTCCTGCGCTCTTCGCAGCGCGTTGCGCAGTGCATCGGTTAGCATTCCTTGACGAAGCGGTATCGACATCACATTCCCAATGGTTTGAGGGCGGGTGCAGAGGCAATGCAGGGAGAACAGCGCACGCATCGCACCTTCGTGATCCTGTGGACACTGATCACGGCCGTCAAGCTGCTGATCGCGGCGCGGTTGCCGCTGTTCGTCGATGAAGCGTTCTACTGGCAGGAAGGCCAGCACCTGGCGGCGGCTTATTCCGATCTGCCGGGCATGACCGCCTGGCTGGCGCGCCTGGGCACGGAGATCGGTGGGCATCACGTATTCGCGCTGCGGCTGCCGTTCCTGGTGATCGCGGCGCTGCTGCCGTGGCTGATCGCACACATATCCATGCGCTGGTTCGGCGCGCATGTCGGCTGGCAGGCCGGCTGCCTGACGCTGCTGATGCCGTTGTCGGCGACGCTGGGGATCCTCGCGGTGCCGGACGTGCCGATGGCGCTGGCGGCGGTGCTGTGCCTGGATGCCAGTGCGCGCCTGTTGCGCGAGGTCGATGCCACCAGCGCATTGGAGCTGGCCATCGGTCTGGTGATCGGTGCACTGAGCCATTACCGGTTCGTCGGCGTGATCGGCGTGGGTTTCATCGCCTTGGCGTTGATCCCGCAGGGCAGGGCGGTGCTGCGCGACCCGCGTGTATGGATCGCGCTGATGATCGGCGCGCTGGCGTGGCTGCCACTGTTGATCTGGAATTCCGATCACCACGAGGCCGGGCTGCGTTTCCAGTTGCTGGACCGGCATCCGTGGCGCTTCCAGTCGGCCGGCGCGTGGTTCCTGATGATCCAGACACTGCTGGTCACGCCGCTGCTGGCGGTGGTGATGCTGCGCGTGGTGATGGTCGGGACGCGCACGGGTGGCGGCTCGCGTGCGCAGTGGCGTTATTTCGGGTTGCTCGGTGGCATATCGACGCTGTCGATCTTCGGGTTCGGCTTCTTCAGTGACATCGAGCGGATCAGCTTCCACTGGCCGCTGCCGGGATATCTGGCGCTGCTGGTGGCGGCGCCGCTGGTGCTCGGGCGCTGGCCGCGCGCGTGGCGGCGTGCGACCTGGTTGCT
Organism: Pseudomonas sp. GW821-FHT07E12; assembly: GCF_058986605.1. Lineage (NCBI taxonomy): Bacteria > Pseudomonadati > Pseudomonadota > Gammaproteobacteria > Pseudomonadales > Pseudomonadaceae > Pseudomonas > Pseudomonas sp. GW821-FHT07E12. The sequence goes on from NZ_JBYSVX010000008.1 coordinate 21,022, forward strand.
GGCATTGCTCGGCATGTTGGGGGCTTATGGGTACTACCTGGCGGCGTCGTTCCCGCAGATCCGTGAACGCACGGCGGGCGAGAAGTACTACCCGCGCAACTTCGCCGGCTGGGAGTCACTGGGCACGGCAGTGAAGGCGGAGTTGAAGACGATGCCAGCCGGCACCCAGGTGCTGGCGGACAACTTCAAGGTCGGCGCGGAACTGGGCTTCGAACTGAGACATCCCGACATCGAAGTGCTGCGGGCACCGCTCAACGACAAGCACGGGCGCACCGCGCAACTGATGGAGTGGAACCTGCTCGTCGATGGCGAGCGCAATGGGCCGCGGCTGCTGGTGCTGTCGCCGAGCGACCAGCGCTATCGCGATCTGCTGCAGCGCTATCACGACATCTGCGCGATGGTCGGGCCGCTGCCGCCGCCCAGGGTGGTATCCACCGATCACGGCTACCAGCGCTTCCTGCTGTTCCATCTGCCGGCGCGCAAGGCAACAGGCGAGTGCGTGACCCCGGCCATGGCCTGGGTGGATGCGCCGCTCCCGGATGCGCGCGTGGGCGGGCGCTTCGTCGTCAATGGCTGGGCGTTCAAGGACGGCGCGGGGCTGGCGCGGGTCGAGGTGCTGGTCGATGGCAAGGTCGCCGCCGAAGCGACCTATGGCGGCAAACTGGACGTGCGACCGTACTGGAAGATTTCCACCGACCCGCATCATCCCCAGGTCGGTTTCAGCGCGGATCTCGATGCCGCTGCGTTCACCGCCGGCACTCACTGGCTCGGCCTGCGCCTGCACGGCACCGATGGCAGCGTCGAGGACTGGTGGGAGCAGCCGTTCGAGGTCGAGCGGCGCTGATGTCTTCCTCTTCTGTCTCTGGCGTTTCCATGTCCACACCTTCTCTCCCTGCGTCCGGTGCCACCGGGCTGCGCGTCGCGGTGATCGTGCCGTGCCACAACGAGGCGGCCACGGTCGCCAAGGTGGTCGGCGATTTCGCCGCCAGCCTGCCGCAGGCGCTCGTGCACGTGCTCGACAACAACTCCACCGACGATACCGGCGAGCGCGCCCGCGCCGCCGGTGCGCGCGTGCACCGGGTGTCGCTGCAGGGCAAGGGCAATGTGATCCGGCGTGCCTTCGCCGATATCGAGGCCGACGTCTACGTATTGGTGGATGGCGATGACACCTACGATGCGAGCGCCGCGCCACAGCTGTTGCAGCGATTGATCGATGAGCGGCTCGACATGGTGGTCGGCGCGCGTCGCGATCAGGTGCAGGCCGCGTACCGGCCCGGCCACCGCTTCGGCAACGTGCTGCTGACGCGCTGCGCGAGCCTGCTGTTCGGTCGTGCCTTCGACGACATGCTGTCCGGCTACCGGGTGTTCTCGCGCCGCTACGTCAAGTCGTTCCCCGCGCATGCGCAGGGTTTCGAGACCGAAACCGAACTGGCGGTGCATGCGCTGCAACTGCGGATGCCGGTGGCCGAGGTGGAGACGCGCTACGGCGTGCGCCCGGACGGCTCGGAGAGCAAGCTCAATACCTGGCGCGACGGCTGGCGGATCCTGTCCACCATCGCGCGCCTGTTCAAGGCCGAGCGCCCGCTGCTGTTCTTCTCGATCGGATTCGTGGTGTGTTCGCTGCTGTCGGTGGTGCTGGCGATCCCGCTGTTCGAGACCTACGTGCAGACCGGCCTGGTGCCGCGCTTCCCGACCGCGATCCTGTGCGTGGCGCTGATGCTGGTCGGGTTCCTGCTGCTGGCCTGCGGGCTGATCCTGGATACCGTCACGCGCGGCCGGATCGAGGCCAAGCACCTGGCCTATCTGTCGATTCCGGCGCCTTCGGACGAGACTTCGTCGAGGGATGGGCGATGAGCCTGTTGCCGACGGTTGCGGGGCGCCTGCGCACGCGGCGCTGGATCGCAGCTCCGCTGCGTTGGCTGGATCACCGCTTCGCGTTCCGCTCGCGCGCCAACGCGGTTGCCGCTTCGATCACGGTGATGCTGCTTGGTGGTGTGGTGTCGCTGCTGATCGGGCAGGACGCGAACTGGGACCTGCGCAACTACCACCTCTACAACGGCTATGCGTGGCTGCACGATCGGCTGGGCCAGGATCTGGCACCGGCGCAGATGCAGAGCTACTTCAGTCCGCTGCTGGACGTACTGCATTACCTGCTGATGGCACAGTCGCCAGCGCCGTTGGCCGGTTTCCTGATGGGCGCGCTGCACGCGCTGATCTTCGTGCCGCTCGCAGCAATCGCCTGGCAGGTGCTGCGATCACATCCGCGGCGTGAGCGGCTGGTGCCGCTGCTGGCGCTGGCGGGACTGTGCACCGGCGCTTTCCTGTCCGAATTCGCCGGCAGCATGGCCGACAACACCACCGCGCTGCCGGTGCTGGCGGCGCTGGCGCTGGTCTTGCTCGCGCAGCTGCGGCAACTGACATCGGGCACGGCCTGGGGCATCTGGCTGCTGGCGGGCCTGCTGCTCGGTCTGGCGGTTTCGCTGAAGCTCACCAATGCGATCTATGCGATCGGACTGGCGGTAGCGGCATTGGCGGGCGGCGGCGGTGGGTTGCGTCGCATTGGCGGGGTGACACTGCTGGCGCTGTCGGCGCTGCTGATCTTCGCGCTGCTTGCCGGCCCTTGGTATTGGCGGGTCTGGGAGGCATTCGGCAATCCGCTGCTGCCGCAGTTCAATGCGATCTTCCAGGCACCGCTCGCGCAGCCGGTTTCGGTGGCCGACACGCGCTGGCTTCCGCGCGGTGGCCTTGAGTGGTTGGCGTGGCCGCTGCTGTTCACCTTCAAGCCGTGGCGGGTGAGCGAGATCGCGTTGTTCCAGTCGGTATGGGCGGTCCTGTACCTGCTGGTGCTGGCGCTGCTGGTGCGTGTGGTGCTGCGGCGACGGATCGTGCCTTCCGAGCGTCTCGAAGCGCTGCCATCGCTGCTGGCGTTCTTCGCGGTGGCCTATCTGGGCTGGCAAACACTTTTCAGCATCCATCGCTATCTGGTGGTGCTGGAGGTGCTGGCGCCGCTGATGATCTGGATCGCCTGCCAATACGTGGTCCCGGCGGTGCGGGCGCGGCTGGTCGCAGCCGCGCTGGTCGTGTTCTGTGCGTTGATTTCGCTGGGCGGCTCGAACGATTGGGGGCATGAGCCCTGGGCGCGGCAGGGATTCACCGTGCAGGCCCCGCCGATGGTGCAGGCCAGCGGGAGCGCGGTGCTGCTGGTTGGCGACGAGCCGCAGTCCTGGCGGATCCCGTTCCTGCCGGACGAGGCGACCTATCTCTCGGTGGCCTCCAATTTCCCTGAGTCTCCGGCATACGCCGAACGGGTCGCCGCGCTGCTGGCCGAACGTCCGGAACGCTACGCGGTGTTGCCGGCGGTGGTGGACCGGAAGGCACTGCGCGTCGAGAACCTGAATGCCTGGGCTGTGCGGTTAGGGCTGGCCGATCAGGCCGATTGCAAGACCCTGCGCTGGCTGGTCGGGCATGGACTGCGCGAGCGATTGGACGACTCACGCCCCGGTGTCTGCCGGCTGCTGCCGCGCCCAGGATCGACGCGCGATGTGCCGGCCGAGGACCGCGCGATCCAGCTGGCCGCGGGGCAGAAACTGGAGCGCTATGGACTGGTGCTGGACGCTGGATCCTGCCAGCGGCTGTCCTCATGGATAGGGCAGACCGACTATCCCTACCAGTGGTGCCGGGTCACCCCGGTCACCCGCTGAGCCGGAAATTCAGGGCAACCGGTAGCCGGCCTGACGCAGCAGGCCGGCCAGCGCGATCAGCGGCAGCCCGACCAGCGCGGTCGGATCGTCCGAGCGGATCGCCTCGAACAGGCTGATGCCCAGCCCCTCGCACTTGAAGCTGCCGGCGCAATCCAGCGGCGATTCGGCCTCGACATAGCGGGCGATCTCGTCAGCGTCGAGCGGCCGGAACCGGACCTCGGTGACATCCAGTGCAGCGCCTTCCCAGCTGGGAGCAATCACGTGGACCGCCGTGAGGAAGCGCACGCTGCGGCCGGACATCGCCGCCAATTGGGCGTGGGCTCCTGCTACGTCACCCGGCTTGCCGAGCGGCAGGCCATCGAGGCTGGCCACCTGATCGGAGCCGATCACACAGGCAGCGCCGAGGCGTTCAGCAATGACGCGCGCCTTGGCCGCAGCCAGGCGCGCCGCCAATGCTTCCGGGGCCTCGCCCGGTTGCGGGCTTTCGTCGACCTCGGGCCGCGCGGTCTCGAACGGCAGCCGCAGCCGTTCCAGCAATTCCCGGCGATAGGGCGAGGTGGAGGCCAGAACCAGGCGCATGGGCTATCCTGAATGGAAGGTGCGCCAGTCTCCCGCCGCTGGGCGGTGGCCGGCAACTCCCCCGGCCCGGCGAATTGACAGGGCCACTGCGAGTCCTTAACATTCTGCGGCTTATGTCCGCAAACGTACCCGAACTGTTGGATGCTTGGCGGTTGGTTACGGCGCGCAGGCGCTTTGACGGCCGTATTCCGCTGGCCCAGATGGAGCGGTTGCGCGGCAGTCTGGTCGATACCGAGGGCGAGTGCGTCTATTCGCTGGAATTCGGTCGCGATGATCTGCTGGGTGTGGCCTACGTTGAACTGAGTGTCGATACCGCGCTGCCGCTGCTGTGCCAGCGCAGCCTGCAGCGTTTCCTGCTGCCGGTGCAGGCGACGCAGCGACTGGGGTTGATTCGCGACGAGGCTGAAGAGGCCGCGTTGCCGCCGGATTACGAAGCGCTGCTGGTGCCCGACGACGGCATGCTGCGCGCGATCGATCTGGTCGAGGACGAGCTGGTTCTGGCAGTGCCGGTTGTGCCGGTGGCGCCGGGCAGCGAAGCGGTCGAGGCCGAATGGGTCCCGACCGAGGAAGAACTGGGCAAAGCCAATCCGTTCGCGGCACTGGCAGCGCTGAAGAAGCAATAACCGCCGCGGCAAGGGCGGGAAAGACTAAGACCCCCGTGCATGGACGTGCGGTGCTCTTGTGAGGGACCCACGTAAAAATCGATGCCGGGACGTGCTGCGTCAGGGCAACGAGACGCAAGTAATCGAACCGAGTTTGGAGCAATCCCATGGCTGTGCAGAAATCCCGTGTCACCCCGTCCCGTCGTGGCCAGCGCCGCTCGCATGACGCCCTGAGCGCCAAGCAGCTGTCGACCGACCCGACCAGCGGCGAGATCCACCTGCGTCACCACGTGACCGCCGACGGTTACTACCGTGGCAAGAAGGTCATCCAGACCAAGACCTCGGTCGTCGAAGAAGACTGAGTCGTGGCGTCTGCCGCCTCCCTGGCGGCAGCGGGTGCTTGATTCACCGGAGCCGCGTCACGCGTGGCTCCTGCAACAGGAAGCGATATGAGCAAGCGGGTCTATTCCAGGATCGCGGGCACGGGCAGTTATTTGCCCGAGAAGGTGTTGACCAACGAGGATCTGTCCAAGATCGTCGACACCAGCGATGAGTGGATCCGCAGCCGTACCGGCATCCGCGAACGGCATATCGCCGCCGACGACCAGACCACCAGCGACCTCGCTTACGAGGCTTCTCTGCGTGCGCTGGAAGCGGCCGGCGTGCAGGCATCCGACATCGACCTGATCGTGGTTGGTACGACCACGCCGGACCTGATCTTCCCGTCCACCGCCTGCCTGTTGCAGGCGCGGCTGGGTGTGGTCGGTTGCGGCGCGTTCGACGTCAATGCCGCGTGTTCCGGCTTCGTCTACGCGTTGAGCGTGGCCGACAAGTTCATTCGCTCCGGCGATTGCAAGACCGTCCTGGTGGTCGGTGCCGAAACCCTGACCCGGATCGTCGACTGGACCGATCGCACCACCTGCGTGCTGTTCGGCGACGGTGCGGGCGCGGTCGTGCTCAAGGCCGACGAGGAAACCGGCATTCTCAGCACCCATCTGCATGCCGATGGCAGCAAGAAGGAACTGCTGTGGGACCCGGTCGGCGTATCGGTCGGCTTCGGCGAAGGCAAGAACGGCGGCGGTGCGCTGCTGATGAAGGGCAACGACGTGTTCAAGTACGCCGTCAAGGCGCTGGACTCGGTCGTGGACGAGACCCTGGAAGCCAACGGCCTGGACAAGCGTGACCTGGACTGGCTGATCCCGCACCAGGCCAACCTGCGCATCATCGAAGCCACCGCCAAGCGGTTGGAGATGTCGATGGAGCAGGTCGTGGTCACCGTCGACAAGCACGGCAATACCTCGTCTGCCTCGGTGCCGTTGGCGCTGGATGAAGCCGTGCGTTCCGGTCGTGTGCAGCGCGGACAGTTGCTGCTGCTGGAAGCCTTTGGTGGCGGCTTCACTTGGGGTTCGGCGCTGCTGCGCTATTGATGTTCGCGGGCGCGCATGGCGCCCGCTCGCCGCCGGTTGTTGTGTAGCGCCGGCTGGCTTCAAAGGAGTGGATCTTCATGGCGGAACCTATCGTCATCGACGGGCAGCGCGCCTGGCTTAAACAGTACGGCGAAGGCAGTCGTGCACTTGCACTGGGAGCGTTGACGTTCGTCTCCCGTCGTCTGGGTCTGGATGCGTTGCGTCCGCCGCCGCATCGCGGTGGTGATGCGGCGCGCGCGATCGAGGCGCGTCGATTGGCCGAGTTGCGATCGCAGCACGTCAACGTGCCGGACGTGATCGGCGAGGGTCATGCCGCATTGGTGCTCAGCGACAACGGCCGCTCATTGGCGGTCTGCCTGCGCGAAGCCGACGAGGCCGGGCGTGATGCGCTGGTGTCGCTGGCGCTGGCGGCGATCGCCGAGGCGCATTGCCGTGGCGCCTATTTCGGCCAGCCGCTGCCGCGCAACATGACCTATGACGGCCATGCGATCGGCTTCATCGACTTCGAGGAGGATCCGCTCGAAGTGATGGACCTGGCTCAGGCGCAGGCCCGCGACTGGCTGATGTTCGGTTACGGCGTGGCCAAGTATTACGACGGTCGGCTCGAGGTGCTGCAGCGGTTGCTGGTGGACGCACTGGGCGAAGCCCGCGCGCCGGTGCTGGCGCACGCGCACGAGGTGACCGGGCGGCTGCAGCGCATGGCTCGCTTCATGCTCAAGCTGGGACGGTCGGGACGGGCGCTGGCGCATTCGATCCTGGTGATCCACGCGGCGACTTCGTTCGGCGTGCTGCTGGTGGTGGCGCTTTGCGTGGACTGGTTTGCCGATGGGCAGCTGGACATCCTGGAGTTGTTTGTTTGAGAGGCCGGGAATGGGGAATCGGAAAAGCCAGAGCGCCACGTGATTCCCCATTCCCAGCCGCTATTCCCAGCCCCGCCTGCATACGCGCCAGTACAGACGATCAGGCTCATTCACCCGTATCATCCCCGCTCGTTTTTCGCAGGCTGACTTCGCGTGACCGAATCCACACTTGCTTTCGTGTTTCCCGGCCAGGGCTCGCAGTCGCTGGGCATGCTGGCCGAGCTGGCCGAATTGCACCCGGGCGTGCGCGATACCTTCGCGGAGGCTTCTGACGGCGCTGGCGCCGATCTGTGGGCGCTCTCGCAGGGCGGTCCGGAAGAAATGCTCAATCGCACCGAATTCACCCAGCCGGCACTGCTGGCCGCCGGTGTGGCGGTGTGGCGGTTGTGGCAGGCGCAGGGCGGTGCGGCTCCGGCGTTGCTGGCCGGCCACAGCCTGGGTGAATACACGGCGCTGGTTGCCGCCGGCGCGCTGTCGCTGCGCGAGGGTGCGCACCTGGTGCGTATCCGCGGGCAGCTGATGCAGGACGCGGCACCGGCCGGTGTCGGCGCGATGGCCGCGGTGCTGGGTGCCGAGGACGCGCTGGTGCGCGAGGTCTGCGAGCAGGCTGCGGGCAGCCAGGTGGTGGTCCCGGCCAATTTCAATTCGCCCGGTCAGATCGTGATCGGTGGCGATACGGCGGCGGTCGATCGCGCTCTGGCGCTGCTGGCCGAGAAGGGCGTGCGCAAGACGGTCAAGCTGGCGGTGAGCGTGCCCTCGCACACCCCGCTGATGCGCGAGGCTGCCAATCGCCTGGCCGAAACCATGGCTGGACTGGACTGGCGTGCGCCGCAGCTGCCGATCGTGCAGAACGTGGACGCGAAGGTCCATGACGGCATTCCTGCCATCCGTCAGGCGCTGGTCGAGCAGTTGTACCTGCCGGTGCAATGGACCGGCTGCGTGCAGGCGCTGGCGGCCCAGGGCATCACCCGTATCGCCGAGTGCGGCCCGGGCAAGGTGCTGGCCGGGCTGGTCAAGCGCATCGACAAGTCGCTGGAAGCGCGCGCACTGGGTACGCCGGCCGAGTTTGGCGCCGCCCGTGACGAATGGTCCAACTGAACATCACTCGGCGCTGATGCAACTCGTACCGCATCGCCCGATGGCGCAAGCGCCGTCCCGACATCCATCGAGGAATCGCACATGAGCAAGCCCCTGCAGGGAGAAATCGCGCTGGTCACCGGCGCCAGCCGTGGCATCGGCGCCGCCATCGCTGACGAACTGGCGGCCCAGGGCGCCACCGTCATCGGTACCGCCACGTCCGAGTCGGGCGCCAAGGCGATCGGCGAGCGCCTGGCTGCCATTGGCGGCCACGGCCGCGAGCTGAACGTGACCGACCCGGCGGCGATCGACGCGCTGATCGACGCGATCGGCAAGGAGTTCGGCCCGGTCTCGATCCTGGTCAACAACGCCGGCATCACCCGCGACAACCTGCTGATGCGGATGAAGGAAGAGGATTGGCAGTCGATCATCGACACCAACCTGACCAGCGTCTTCCGCACCTCCAAGGCGGTGATGCGCGGCATGATGAAGGCGCGCAAGGGCCGCATCATCAACATCGCCTCGGTGGTCGGCGTGACCGGCAACCCGGGCCAGACCAATTACGCCGCGGCCAAGGCCGGCATCATCGCCTTCTCCAAGTCGCTGGCGAAGGAGATCGGTTCGCGCGGCGTGACCGTGAATGTCGTGGCACCGGGCTTCATCGACACCGACATGACCAAGGCATTGCCCGAGGAGGCGCGTACCGCGCTGCTCGGCCAGATCGCCCTGGGTCATCTGGGTGAGCCGGCCGACATTGCCGGTGCGGTGGCGTTCCTGGCCGGACCTTCGGCCAAGTACATCACCGGCGAGACCCTGCATGTCAACGGAGGCATGTACATGCCCTGATCGGCATTGGCGCAGGGATTGTGTTGCAAGTGGTTGATCGGAGAGGGTTTTACAGGCATTCATCGATCCGCCGCTTTCCACTACACTATCCAGCGCGGCCATCGCAGCCCGATGGCGTTTTTTGTGAGTCCCTCACAGGTGCACCGCACAACCATGTGCGGGGTCCTTAATTTTGAACCACCACTACTCCATCTGGAGCGATAACCCCATGAGCACCATCGAAGAACGCGTCAAGAAAATCGTCGTCGAGCAGCTTGGCGTCAAGGAAGAGGAAGTCACCACCAGCGCATCGTTCGTCGATGACCTGGGCGCCGACTCCCTGGACACCGTTGAGCTGGTAATGGCGCTGGAAGAAGAGTTCGAGTGCGAGATCCCGGACGAAGAGGCCGAGAAGATCACCTCGGTCCAGCAGGCCATCGACTACGTCAAGGCTCACGTCAAGAGCTGATGCGTTGTTCCTGTCGCAAGCGCGAGCCTAGCCCGCTTGCGACAACCCATGGGGCCGCTGATGCGGCCCTGTGTTTTTGAATCAACGCACCTTCAGACCCCGGCACATGGGTGTGCCGTGTTCTTGCGAGGGATTCGCACTTTCAGACCCCGGTGCATGGATGTGCCGTGCTCTTGCGAGGGATTCGCATTTTTGCATCGTGGTGAGGAGATCGGAATGAGTCGTCGCGTCGTCGTTACCGGCATGGGTATCGTGTCGCCGCTGGGCAATGACCTGGCCAGCAGCTGGGACGGCATCGTCAACGGGCGCTCGGGCATCGGCCCGATCACGCAGATCGATGCTTCGCAGTTCACCACGCGCATTGCCGGCGAGATCAAGGATTTCGATCCCACCAAGTTCGTGTCCCCGAAGGACGCGAAGAAAATGGATTCGTTCATTCATTACGGTATCGGCGCCTCGTTCATGGCGCTGGACGATGCCGGCCTGGAGATCACCGAGGCCAATGCCGAGCGCATCGGCGCGATCCTCGGCTCGGGCATCGGCGGCCTGCTCGGTATCGAAGAGCAGACCATCAAATTTCATGAGGGCGGGGCGCGCAAGATTTCCCCGTTCTACGTGCCCAGCACGATCATCAACATGCTTCCCGGCCAGGTCAGCCTGATCAAGGGGCTGAAGGGGCCGACGTTCTCGGCGGTCTCGGCCTGCGCCACCTCCAACCACTCCATCGGCACGGCGATGCGCATGGTCCAGCACGGCGACGCCGATGTGATGCTGGCCGGCGGTGCCGAGCGCGGCTCTTCGCCGACCGCGATTGGCGGCTTCTGCGCGATGAAGGCGATGTCGACCCGCAACGACGATCCGACCAAGGCTTCGCGCCCGTGGGACAAGGAGCGCGATGGCTTCGTGCTGGGTGACGGTGCCGGCGTGCTGGTGCTGGAGGAGTACGAACACGCCAAGGCGCGTGGCGCGCGCATCTATGCCGAGCTGGTCGGCTTCGGCGCCAGCTCCGATGCCTTCCACATGACCGCCCCGAGCGAAGACGGCGAGGGCGCGGCACGCAGCATGCGCGCCGCGCTGCGCGATGCCGGCCTCAACCCCGACCAGGTGGATTACCTCAACGCCCACGGCACCTCGACCCCGCTCGGCGATCTGGCCGAGACGCTGGCGATGAAGCGCGCGCTGGGCGATCACGCCTACAAGGCGATGGTCAGCTCGACCAAGTCGATGACCGGCCACCTGCTGGGCGCGGCGGGTGGTGCGGAGGCGATCTTCTCGGTGATGGCGATCCACACCGGCATCATTCCGCCGACCATCAACCTCGAAGAGCCGGGCGAAGGCTGCGATCTGGACTATGTGCCGAACGTGGCGCGCGAGAAGAAGATCGACGTGGCGATGTCCAACGGCTTCGGCTTCGGCGGGACCAACGGCACGTTGGTGTTCAAGCGCGTTTGATGCTTGTGAGCCCCTCTCCCCTCGGGAGAGCGGTTGGGGCGAGGGTACGGGCGAAGCCCTGCGTTGCGTCAGCTGCATGAGGCTTCGCGCGTACTCTCATCCGCCCTTTCAGGGCAGCTTCTCCCTGATGTCCCGGAGGGAGAAGAAATGGTTTGCTGTCTTTCCCGTTTCGATCCCAGGCCGATGACCCTCACCCGATCCCTGCGCGCGGACATCGACCTGCTGGCGCTGCACCGGCTTGCGCCGCAGCGCTATCCGGCGTTGTTCGAGTCCACCGCGTCCGGCACCGTGCACGGGCGCTGGGATCTGCTGTTGATGAGCGACGGCAGCGGCCTGCGACTGCAGGCCGATGGCCGCACCTGCGATCTGAGCGGCAATGCGGTCGCCGGGGATTTTCTGGGTGCGCTTGACGCCGTATGGCGTGCTGAACGTATCGAGCCGGAGCCATCGTCTGACGCGCCATTGTTCCGCGGTGGCTGGGCGCTGCTGCTGGACTACGAACTGGCCGCGCAGGTTGAGCCGGTACTGACGCTGCCGCCGCGCGTCGATGGCTTGCCGGTCGCGCTGGCGCTGCGTTGTCCGGCGGCGGTGCTGCGTGATCGCCACAGCGGCGCGTGTTTCGCGGTGGTCGAGCCGGGGCATGTCGAGCTGCTGGAGCGCATCGCGGCCGATGTCGAGGCCGCGCTGATGTTGGCGCCGCTGCCGGCCTGGGAGGCACCGGTGGCGGCTGACGAGGACGCGCCGGAGCGCTTCACCGCGGGCGTGGAGCGGGTGCTGGAGTACCTCAAGGCCGGCGACGTGTTCCAGGCCAATATCTCGCGCAAGTGGCAGGCGCGTTTCGATCGGCCGCTCGAACCGGCGGCCTTGCATGCGCGCCTGCGCGCGGCCAACCCGGCGCCGTTCGCGGGGCTGTTCGTTGCGCAGGGGCGGGCAGTGGTCAGTTCCTCGCCGGAGCGGCTGGTGTCGGTACGCGGAGAGGTGGTGGAGACCCGGCCGATCGCCGGTACCCGGCCGCGCTTCGCCGGTGACGACGAGGCCGAGCGTATCCGCGAGCTGGTCGGCCATCCCAAGGAGCGTGCCGAGCACGTGATGTTGATCGACCTGGAGCGCAATGACCTGGGCCGCGTCTGCGCGCCGGGCACGGTCGAGGTCGATGAACTGATGACGGTGGAGAGCTACGCGCACGTGCACCACATCGTCAGCAACGTGCGCGGGCGCTTGCGCGCCGGCACCACGCCGGGCGAGGTGATCCGCGCGGTGTTTCCGGGCGGGACCATCACCGGGTGCCCCAAGGTGCGCTGCATGCAGATCATCGCCGAGCTGGAGCAGGAGGCGCGTGGCGCCTACACCGGCGCATTCGGCTGGCTGAATCGCGATGGCGACCTGGATCTGAACATCCTGATCCGCACCGCGGAGGTGGACGGCGAGCATGTGCGTTTCCGCACCGGTGCCGGGATCGTGGTCGATTCGGTGCCCGAGCGCGAGCTGGACGAGACCCGGGCCAAGGCGCGCGGTCTGTTGCGTGCGCTGGATGTCCCGTAGGAGCGGCGTCAGCCGCGATGGGCGTTCTGTGGATCCTTCTGCAAAAGCCCGTACATCCATGTGTGGGGAGATTCAAATGGGCAAGCCCATCGCGGCTGACGCCGCTCCTACGGGGTATCCTGCGCGCGCGGAAATATCGACGAGGTAGGCGTGGCTGCAGGTTGCAAAAGAGGGTGTCTGACCGTAGTGGCGACGCTATTGGTGTTGGTGCTGCTGTGCGCCGGAACGGCGGCATGGCTGTGGCAGCGCTATCAGCATTTCGCCGTCGAACCGCTGCAGGCGTCGCAGCCGAGCGTGGTGGTGGCGTCCGGTGATTCGCTGAAGGGGGTGCTGCGCAAGCTGCGCCAGGCCGGCATCGACAACGGGTCCGATATCGAGTGGCAGCTGCTGGCGCGTCAGATCGATGCCGCCGGCAAGCTGAAGGTCGGCGAGTACGCGCTGTCGCCGCCGCTGTCGCCGCGCGAGCTGCTGCTGCGGATGCGTCAGGGCAAGGTGATCCAATATCGCGTGACCCTGGTCGAAGGCTGGAACATCCGCCAGCTGCGCGCCGCGCTCAACGCCGCCGAACCACTGCGGCACGAAACCACCGACCTGGACGATGCCGCGCTGATGACCCGGCTGGGCTTCCCGGGACAACATCCGGAAGGCCGCTTCCTGCCGGAAACCTACCTGTACCAGCGTGGCGATTCCGACCTCGACGTGTTGCGCCGTGCGCATGTGGCGATGGACAAGGCACTGGATGCGGCCTGGCAGCAGCGCGCTGACGATCTGCCGGTGCAGACGCCCGAGCAGGCGCTGATCCTGGCTTCGATCATCGAGAAGGAAACCGGATTGGCGGCGGAGCGTCCGCAGATCGCCGGCGTGTTCGCGCGCCGGCTCAGGATCGGCATGAAGCTGCAGACCGATCCGACCGTGATCTATGGGCTCGGTAGCGCTTACGACGGCAATATCCGTCGGCGCGACCTGGAAACCGACACGCCGTACAACACCTACACCCGCACCGGCCTGCCGCCGACGCCGATCGCGATGCCCGGTCGCGAGGCGCTGCTGGCTGCGGTCAAGCCGGCCGACGGCAAGTCGCTGTACTTCGTCGCGGTCGGCGATGGCAGCGGCGCGCATGTGTTTTCCGACAGTTACGACCAGCACACTGCTGCCGTCGCACGCTACTTGCAGCGGCTGCGCCAGTCGCAGGCCGAGGCAGCCAGGCCATGAGTCCCGCATTGCTCCGACATCCGCGCTTCATCAGTCTTGAAGGCGGCGAAGGCGCCGGCAAGACCACTGCGATCAACGCGATCCGTGACTGGCTCGTGCGCCACGACCACGAGGTCGTGCTGACCCGCGAACCCGGCGGCACGCCGCTGGCCGAGCGCGTGCGCGGCCTGCTGCTGCACAAGGACGAGAGCATCGAGCCGCTGTGGCCGGAGACCGAGCTGTTGCTGGTGTTCGCCGCGCGCGCCCAGCACGTGCGCGAGGTGATCCGCCCGGCGTTGCAGCGCGGTGCGTTCGTGGTCAGCGATCGCTTCACCGATTCCAGCTACGCCTACCAGGGCGAGGGCCGTGGCCTGGATCGCGGCTGGATCGCAGAACTCGAGCGGCGCGCGGTCGGGATCGAGCCGGGCATGACCCTGCTGCTCGACCTCGACGTGAGGACTGGCCGTGCCCGCACCAGTGGCCGTGATTTGTGGCCGGATCGCATCGAAAGCGAGCACGACGATTTCTTCGAACGCGTGCGTGCCGGCTTCCGCCAGCGTGCGATCGAACATCCCGGGCGCTTCCGCGTGATTGATGCCGGGCAGGCGCCGCAGGACGTAGCGCGCGACGTCGCCGCCGCAGTGGCCGAATTCGTGCGCGGAGCGGCCGAATGAGCACGTTCTCGCCCTGGCAGCAGCGCGCCTACGATCAGACCGTGGCCGCGCTCGATGCCGGCCGTCTGGGCCATGGCCTGCTGATCTGCGGCCCGGCTGGTCTGGGCAAGCGCGAGGTCGCGCTGAAGCTGGCCGAGCACGTGCTTACCAGCGGGCCGGATCCGAAAGCCAGCCAGCGCACCTCGCAGCTGATCGCCGCCGGCACCCATCCGGATCTGCAACTGGTGTCGTTCATTCCGAACCGCACCGGCGACAAGCTACGTACCGAGATCATCATCGAACAGGTGCGCGAGGTTTCGCAGAAGCTTTCGTTGACGCCGCAATACGGCATCGCGCAGGTGGTGATCGTCGATCCGACCGATGCGATCAATCGCGCCGCCTGCAATGCGTTGCTGAAGACCTTGGAGGAGCCATCGCCAGGGCGTTACCTGTGGTTGATCAGCGCGCATCCGGCGCGGCTGCCGGCGACGATCCGCAGCCGCTGCCAGCGTCTGGAATTCAAGCTGCCGCCGGCGCATGAAGCGATGACGTGGCTGCTCGCGCAGGGATTTGCCGAAGGCGCGGCGCAGCAGGCGCTGGACGCCGCGCGCGGTCATCCCGGACTGGCTGCGGAGTGGCTGCGTGGCGACGGGCTGGAACTGCGCCGGCAGGTGGCGTCGGATCTGGAGCAGCTCGGGTCGGGCCGCGCCAGCGCGCTGGAGGTGGCCTTGCGCTGGACCGGTGACGAGCAGGCCGAACGGCGTCTGGGGCATGCCGCCGATCTGGTGCTGGCACAGGCCTCGACCGGCTTGACCGATCCCGTACGATTGCACAAGCTGGCTGCTTGGTTCGACGCCGCCAACCGCACGCGCGAACTGCTGCGCACCACGGTGCGCGCCGACCTGGCGGTCACCGAACTACTGCTTGTCTGGCGCGATGGGGATCGCGCCAATCGGAAAGGGGGGAGTGCATGAGTGCGACGAGTGGACGCCAGGGCATCTTGTCGCTGGCGGTCAAGGACAAGACGGCGTTGTACGGCGCCTACATGCCGTTCGTGAAGAACGGCGGCATCTTCGTGCCGACGCCGAAGCGTTACTTCCTCGGCGACGAGGTATTCCTGCTGCTGACCCTGCCCGAATCCAGCGAGCGCCTGCCGGTGGCCGGCAAGGTCGTATGGACCACGCCAGCAGGCGCGCAGGGCAATCGCGCCGCCGGCATCGGCGTGCAACTGCCGGACGGGACTGAAGGCGAGGCGATCCGCAATCGCATCGAGGTGCTGCTGGCCGGCGTGCTCAATTCCGAGAAGCCGACCTATACGATGTGAAGACCCGTTGACGCACGCCGCAGCTGCTATATAATACGCGGCTCGCGACACACCGGGCGGTTAGCTCAGCGGTAGAGCATTGCCTTCACACGGCAAGGGTCGCAGGTTCGAACCCTGCACCGCCCACCAATACGACGCCTTGATTCCAGG
The DNA here is from genome assembly GCF_058986605.1 of Pseudomonas sp. GW821-FHT07E12. Taxonomy (NCBI): domain Bacteria; kingdom Pseudomonadati; phylum Pseudomonadota; class Gammaproteobacteria; order Pseudomonadales; family Pseudomonadaceae; genus Pseudomonas; species Pseudomonas sp. GW821-FHT07E12. The sequence continues at coordinate 36,874 of NZ_JBYSVX010000008.1, forward strand.
GCAGTTCGCAGCAAGAAAAAGCCGGCTTCGAAGCCGGCTTTTTGTTGTCTCGCGAAGGCCTGATCGACGGGTGCTGTGCTGCAAGAGTCATGTGCCGCGTTGATCGGTTTCTCTGCGCTGGTGAGCTGAGATCTTGCAGTGGTCTCAGAGCTCAATCGCTTCCAGTGCGTCCGCGAATTTGCGCATCAGCCGGACCAGGTTGTCCAGGTCGTCTAGGTCCCAGGTCTTGAATATCTCGCGGCCCATCTGCTCGCGTGCCGCATCGATCTGATCGGTCATCGCCTTGCCGGCCGGCGACACCACCGCCTCGCGCATGCGGCGGTCGCGTGCGTTCTCCGAGCGGAGCACCAGCCCCATGCCTTCCAGCTTGGTCACTTGCCGGCTGATCGTCGTGTAGTCGCGACCGAGGCGGTCGGCCAGCTCGACCACGCCGATCGGCCCGAGCCGCTCGATGACCACCAGCAGCCGGAACAACGCCTGGTCGAGCCGGATGCCAGCGTTCTCGATCAATTGCTCGTCGTTACTACGCGGCCGGTTCATCACGCTGACGATGCCGAGCATCGCCCCGTGCAGCTCCTTCAGTTGCGCCGAGATATGTGTATCTTGCACTTTCTTTGAGTGTGGCATAGGCTCCTCCAATAGTGTGCATATTACACATACTTGGAGGTTGTCATGAAGCTGAACGTAGATGTTTTGATCTGTGGCGCCGGTGCGGCCGGCCTGGCCCTCGCCATCGAACTGGCCAGGCGTGGAGTGTCGTTTCAGCTGATCGAGAAGGCGGATGGCCCGTTCCGGGGATCCCGGGGCAAGGGCATCCAGCCGAGGACACAGGAAATCTTCGAGGACATGGGCATCGTCGATCGCATGGTCGCGGCCGGTGGCGCATACCCGCCGGCCCGGACCTATCTCGATCACGGTGGCCATGTCGAATCGGAGGTGGTGGAGCGGGCGCCCGTGACGCCCGCCGAGCCCTACCAGATGCCATTGATGGTCCCGCAGTTCCTGACCGAAGCCGTGATGTGCGAGCGGCTCGCCGAGCTTGGTCATCGCCCCGGCTATGGCCTTGAACTGGTCGGTCTGCAGCAGGGTGCGGATGGGGTGACGGCGACGGTTGCAGGCCGGGGGATGGAGCACAGCATCCGCGCCCGTTATCTGGTCGGCGCCGATGGCGGTCGCAGTTTCGTGCGTGGCGCGCTGGGTATCGGATTTCCTGGCAAGACGCTCGGCGTCCGCGCGATCGTGGCGGACGTCCATCTCGTCGGGCTGGATCGCGACGCCTGGCACCAGTTCAGCGAGGGCTCGATGGAGAAGATGCTGTCGCTATGCCCACTGGCGGGAACCGACATGTTCCAGTTGCAGGCGCCGATCCCCTTCGAGGGCGAGGTCGATCTTTCGGTTGCGGGTTTGAATGCCATGGTCGCTGAGCGCACCGGCCGTACCGACATCCTGATCGAATCGGTGTTCTGGGCATCGGCCTACACGATGAACGCGCGTCTGGCCGATCGATATCGCGACGGCCGCGTGTTCCTGGTGGGCGATGCTGCCCACACTCATCCGCCGACCGGCGGGCAGGGGCTCAATACCAGCATCCAGGACGCCTACAACCTGGGCTGGAAGCTCGCTGCGGTGCTGGGCGGTGCGCCGGTCGGGCTGCTCGACAGTTACGAGGAAGAACGCAGGCCGATCGCGAGCGAGATGCTCGGTCTCTCCACGCGGTTGCTGGAGGATGCCAAGCGTGGCGAGAACCAGCGCGGTCGCGAGGTCAAGCAACTCGATCTTGGCTACCCCGGATCGTCGCTGGCAGTGGAGGAGCCCAAGCGCGAGCATGGCCTGAACGCTGGTGATCGTGCTCCGGATGCTCCGCTTCGCGGCACGGCGGGACAACCGCGACGTCTGTTCGACGTGTTTGCTGGCCCGCACTGGACACTGCTGGGCTACCACGTCGACCGCACGGACGTGCCTGCACGTGCTGGCGTGAGGGTTCATATGGTTGGACCGGGCGGTGATCTGATCGACGAGAACGATCACTTCGCCGAGGCCTACTCCGTGGCGCCGGGTGACTGGGTACTTGTGCGCCCCGATGGATACATCGGCGCGATCGTGGATTCCGGGCAGATGCACGCGTTGGAACGCCTGTTCGAGCGCGTGGGGATCGCTTCGGGAGACGATGTGGCGAGCATGAAGTGAGTTTGTCCGCATCTGTTCCCGCGATCCTGAGGCGGGTCCGGCACGGCGATTTCTGCGTGCCGGAAGAGCCGGCTTGACCATGTGCCGCTAGCCGCATTGCTAAGCTCGCGCGGTCTGGATAACAGCGGAGTTGTCATGGCCAAAGAAAGTGCGGAATCAGGTGTATTCGCGCGGATAGGCGAATTCCTGTTCGGCGGAAACATGATCGCCGGTACGTTCAAGGCGCTGGTCTGGTTCGGTGTGTACGCGGCGCTGCTGACGGTGCTCTATCGTGCGTTGAAGCATTGATTGTTCATGAGTCCTCGCCACCACCCGGCGCCAGGCCGGTGTAGCGCGCACGTGGTCGGATCAACTTGCCCAGGGCCTGTTGTTCGAGTGCGTGCGCGAGCCAGCCGGTGAGGCGGGCGGTGGCGAACATCACCAGTGCGTGTGCGGCGGGCAGGTCGTGGACGTAGCAGATCGCGGCGAGCATGCAGTCGATGTTCGGGTGTTGGCCGCTGCTTTCCCTGGCGGCGGCGATCACGGCTTCGACGTGGCGCATCTGGGGGGTGTCGCCGCGCAGTTCGCGCAGCAGGCGCAGCACCTCGGCGGCGCGGGGGTCGCCATCGGGATAGAGCAGGTGATTGAAGCCGGGCAGGTCGTCGCCGCGCTGCCAGCGTTCGGCGATGAAGGCGGCGGGTGAATCGGCTTCCTGTGCGTCGCGCAGCAGGGCGTGCGCGCGTGCGGTGGCGCCGCCATGGCGGGGGCCGGACAGTGCGGCGAGGCCTGCGCTGACGGTGGCGTGCAGGTGCGCGCCGGTCGAGGCGACCACGCGCGCGGCGAATGCGGAAACGTTGAGTTCGTGGTCGGCGCACAGCACCAGCGCGGCGCGTACCAGTTCGGCGAAATCCGGGTCGTTCGGTTGCCATGTGTCTGCAAGCAGGCGGTGCACCGGGCGCGTGTCGGGTTGGGTGCCGACCAGCAGTGCGGCGTTCTGCCGCAACAGCATTGCCGCAACCTCGCGTCGTACCGGTGCGGAGGCGTTGAGTGACTGGCGCAGTTCCAGCGCCAGCAGCGGGATGCAGGCCATGGTGCGTTCAAGCGGCGGCAGCGAGGTGTCCAGGGCCAATGCTGCGATTCGCTCAGGCCAGGAGGTGGGTGCTTGCGCGTCGAACGGGTCCAGTTCCTCGCATTCCCACAGCAGCCGGGCGATGTCTTCCAGCGTGGCGCCTTCGCGCACTGCCGTTACCGATGAGCGGCCACGGTAATAGGGCGCGTCCGGGCGGATCAGCGATATCCGGGTTTCCAGCACCGGCAGGCCGCGATCCAGGCTCTGGGCCGCGCCGCGCTCGGCGCCGCGTCCGGCGCGCTTGCGCTGGGCCAGCCGCTCGACCTCCGCGCGCAGGTAGACCCGGCTGCGGTGGTCCGGGCCGGGACGTGAGCTGAGCAGGCCCCGGCTGACGTAGGCGTACAGCGTGGCGGTGCTGATGCCCAGCCGTTCGCAGGCTTCGGCGGCGGGGATCAGCTCGCGATCGGGCGGGGGCAGCTGGGTCGACATGTCGATAGGTTGATTCATTGAATCAAGATTGATCAATGGGTTTGATGGTGCCAGATTGAACGCCATCGCGGAACGGCCCGTGGGGCCGCCGCCAGATCAGGAGTCCCGCATGAACCTTTCTTCCGCCGGTGCGCCCGCTTCTCCGGGAGCGATGTTCCGCGCCGCGCTGGCCGCCGAGTCGCCGCTGCAGGTGATCGGTGCGATCAATGCCAATCACGCCCTGCTGGCCAAGCGCGCCGGCTACAAGGCGATCTATCTCTCCGGCGGCGGCGTTGCGGCCGGCTCGCTGGGCCTGCCGGACCTGGGCATCAATACGCTGGAAGACGTGCTGATCGACGTGCGTCGCATCAGCGACGTGTGTGAGCTGCCGCTGCTGGTCGATATCGACACCGGCTTCGGCCCGAGCGCGTTCAATATCGAGCGCACGATCAAGAGTCTGATCAAGGCCGGCGCGGCCGCCTGCCACATCGAGGATCAGGTCGGCGCCAAGCGCTGCGGTCATCGGCCGGGCAAGGAGATCGTCTCCAAGGACGAAATGGCCGACCGCGTGAAGGCCGCTGCCGATGCCAAGACCGATCCGGATTTCTTCCTGATCGCGCGCACCGATGCGATCCAGGTGGAAGGCGTGGATGCGGCGATCGAACGCGCGATCGCCTGTGTCGAGGCCGGCGCTGACGGCATTTTCGCCGAGGCCGCTTACGACCTCGATACCTACCGCCGGTTTGTCGATGCGGTGAAGGTGCCGGTGCTCGCCAATATCACTGAATTCGGCAAGACGCCGCTGTTCACTCGCGACGAACTGGCCTCGGCCGGCGTGGCGATCCAGTTGTTCCCGCTGTCGGCGTTCCGCGCCGCCAACAAGGCGGCCGAGAGCGTCTACGAGGCCGTCCGCCGCGATGGTCACCAGAAGGCCGTGGTGGACGCGATGCAGACCCGCGAGGAGCTGTACGACCGCATCGGCTATCACGCTTTCGAACAGCGCCTGGACGCGCTGTTCTCAGGCAAGAGCGCATGATGGCGGCACCGAAAAAGAACTGACTAAGCAAGCGAACTCTGGGAGATATCGCAATGTCCGAGCAAGCCACCGTCACCGGCTTCAAGCCGAAGAAATCCGTCGCCCTGTCGGGTACTGCTGCGGGCAATACCGCGCTGTGCACGGTCGGTCGCAGCGGCAACGATCTGCACTATCGCGGTTACGACATCCTCGATCTGGCCACCACCAGCGAGTTCGAGGAGATCGCGCACCTGCTGGTGCATGGCAAGCTGCCCACCGCCGCCGAGTTGCGCGCTTACAAGACCAAGCTGAAGTCGCTGCGCGGCATTCCCGCGGCGGTGAAGGCAGCGCTGGAGGAACTGCCGCCGTCGGCGCATCCGATGGACGTGATGCGCACCGGCGTGTCGGTGCTCGGTTGCGTGTCGCCGGAGAAGGACGATCACAACCATCCCGGTGCGCGCGACATCGCCGACAAGCTGATGGCCAGCCTCGGCTCGATGCTGCTGTACTGGTATCACTGGAGCCACAACGGTCGCGCGATCGATGTGGAGACTGATGACGATTCGATCGGCGGGCACTTCCTGCATCTGCTGCACGGCACCAGGCCGCGTGCGTCCTGGGTGCGCGCGATGCATACCTCGCTGATCCTGTATGCCGAGCACGAGTTCAACGCTTCGACCTTCGCCTGCCGCGTCATCGCTGGCACTGGCAGCGACATGTACAGCGCGATCACCGGCGGCATCGGTGCGTTGCGTGGGCCCAAGCACGGCGGCGCCAACGAGGTCGCGTTCGAGGTGCAGAAGCGCTACGACACGCCTGACGAGGCCGAGGCCGACATCAAGGCGCGGGTGGAGCGCAAGGAAGTGATCATCGGTTTCGGCCATCCGGTCTACACGGTGTCCGATCCGCGCAACAAGGTGATCAAGGAGGTCTCGCGCCAGCTCTCGGCCGAAGAGAAGAGTATGAGGATGTACGACATCGCCGAGCGTCTGGAGACGGTGATGTGGGACATCAAGAAGATGTTCCCGAACCTCGATTGGTTCAGCGCGGTCAGCTATCACATGATGGGCGTGCCGACTGCGATGTTCACGCCGCTGTTCGTGATCGCGCGCACCGCCGGTTGGAGCGCGCACATCATCGAGCAGCGCATCGACGGCAAGATCATCCGCCCGAGCGCGAACTACACCGGTCCGGAGGATCGCGAGTTCGTGCCGATCGACAAGCGGGCCTGATACACCGAATCGTCGTTCCCGCGAAGGCGGGGAACCCAGTGTCCTTGATCGTGCAGGAAGACACTGGATCCCCGCCTTCGCGGGGATGACGAAGCACGCTCCATGCTCGCCATTACGTTTCAGAAGCCAGCCATGAACAGCCAATTCCGCAAATCCCTGCCGGGCACCTCGCTCGACTATTTCGACGCCCGTGCTGCGGTAGATGCGATCCGGCCCGGTGCGTGGGACGCATTGCCCTACACCTCGCGCGTGCTCGCCGAGAACCTGGTGCGGCGCTGTGATCCGGCCACGCTGACCGACTCGCTGAAGCAGCTGATCGAGCGGCGTCGCGATCTGGATTTCCCGTGGTTTCCGGCGCGCGTGGTCTGCCATGACATCCTCGGCCAGACCGCGCTGGTGGATCTGGCCGGCCTGCGCGATGCGATCGCCGATATGGGCGGTGATCCGGCCAAGGTCAATCCGGTGGTGCCGGTGCAGCTGATCGTCGATCACTCGCTGGCGGTGGAGTGTGGCGGCTTCGATCCGGATGCGTTCGCGAAGAACCGCGCGATCGAGGATCGCCGCAACGAGGATCGTTTTCACTTCATCGAGTGGACGCGGCATGCATTCCAGAACGTGGACGTGATCCCGCCGGGCAACGGGATCATGCATCAGATCAATCTGGAGAAGATGTCGCCGGTGATCTACGTGCAGGATGGCGTGGCGTTTCCGGATACCTGCGTCGGCACCGATAGCCATACGCCGCATGTCGATGCGCTCGGCGTGATCGCGGTCGGCGTCGGCGGTCTGGAAGCAGAGAACGTGATGCTCGGTCGCGCCTCGTGGATGCGCCTGCCGGACATCGTCGGCGTCGAGCTGAGCGGAAAGCCGGGACCGGGCATCACCTGTACCGACATCGTGCTGGCGCTGACCGAGTTCCTGCGCAAGCAGAAGGTGGTCGGCGCGTATCTGGAATTCTTCGGCGAAGGTGCTGCCGCGCTGACCATCGGCGATCGCGCGACCATCTCCAACATGTGCCCGGAGTACGGCGCGACTGCGGCGATGTTCTACATCGATACGCAGACGCTGGATTACCTGCGTTTGACTGGTCGCGAGGAAAAGCAGATCGCGCTGGTCGAAACCTATGCCAAGACCACCGGACTGTGGGCCGATCAACTCACGCAGGCGCAATACGAGCGCGTGCTGCATTTCGATCTGTCCAATGTCACCCGCAACATGGCCGGTCCGTCCAACCCGCATGCGCGCGTGGCGACCAGCGAGCTGGCCGCACGCGGCATCGCCACGGATCTGGCGCAGGCGCGCGCGCAGGAAGCGGAAGGATTGATGCCCGACGGCGCGGTGATCATCGCCGCGATCACCAGCTGCACCAACACCTCCAATCCGCGCAACGTGATCGCCGCGGGCCTGCTGGCGCGCAACGCCAATCGACTCGGGCTGCTGCGCAAGCCGTGGGTGAAGTCGTCGCTGGCGCCGGGCTCGCGCGCGGTGCAGTTGTATCTGAAGGAGGCCGGTCTCGAAGATGAGCTGGAAAAGCTCGGCTTCGGCGTGGTCGGCTTCGCCTGCACGACCTGCAATGGGATGAGCGGCGCGCTGGATCCGGTGATCCAGCAGGAGATCGTCGAGCGCGATCTGTACGCGGTGGCAGTGCTGTCGGGCAATCGCAACTTCGACGGCCGCATCCATCCGTATGCCAAACAGGCGTTCCTGGCCTCGCCGCCGCTGGTGGTGGCGTATGCGATCGCCGGCACGATCCGTTTCGACATCGAAAAAGACGTGCTGGCGGTGGTCGACGGCAAGGAGATCCGACTCAAGGACATCTGGCCGGGCGACGAGGAAATCGAGGCGGTGGTGAAGGCCTCGGTCAAGCCCGAGCAGTTCCGCAAGGTGTACGGGCCGATGTTCGACGTGCGCGTCGAGTACGGCGGCAAGATCGACCCGCTGTATGACTGGCGGCCGATGAGCACCTACATCCGACGCCCGCCTTACTGGGAAGGCGCATTGGCCGGAGCGCGCACATTGCGCGGCATGCGGCCGCTGGCGCTGCTCGGGGACAACATCACCACCGATCATCTTTCGCCGTCCAACGCGATCATGCTCGACAGCGCCGCTGGCGAATACCTGGCGAAGATGGGCTTGCCGGAAGAGGACTTCAATTCCTACGCGACCCATCGTGGCGATCACCTCACCGCGCAGCGTGCGACCTTCGCCAATCCGAAGTTGTTCAACGAGATGGTGCGCAACGACGACGGCAGCGTGAAGCAAGGCTCGCTGGCGCGGGTCGAGCCGGAGGGCAAGGTGCTGCGGATGTGGGAGGCGATCGAAACCTACATGCAGCGCAAGCAACCGTTGATCATCGTCGCGGGCGCCGACTACGGCCAGGGCAGCTCGCGTGACTGGGCCGCCAAGGGCGTGCGATTGGCCGGCGTGGAGGTGATCGTTGCCGAGGGCTTCGAGCGTATTCACCGCACCAACCTGATCGGCATGGGCGTGCTGCCGCTGGAGTTCAAGCCGGGCACGAACCGGCAGACGTTGGCGCTCGATGGCAGCGAGACGTTCGACGTGATCGGCGAGCGCAAGCCACGGGCCGATCTGACGCTGGTGGTCCATCGCGCCAATGGCGAGAGCGTGCAGGTGCCGGTGACGTGCCGATTGGATTCGGACGAGGAAGTCTCGATCTACGAAGCCGGCGGCGTGTTGCAGCGTTTTGCGCAGGATTTCCTGGAGTCTGCGCAGGCGGCCTGAATCCCTTGCTCGTCATTCCCGCGAAGCGCTTTTCAGCAACCGAATGGCTGATCAAGCGGGAATGACGAGTGGAACGTTTTGCAGCCAACAAGCCATCAGAGACCCCCTCATGTCCCAGCTCCCACAGATCCGCATTCCCGCCACCTATCTGCGCGGTGGCACCTCCAAAGGCGTGTTCTTCCGCCTGCAGGATCTGCCGGCGGCGGCGCAGTCGCCGGGGCCGGTGCGCGATGCGTTGCTGCTGCGGGTGATCGGCAGCCCGGATCCGTATGCCAAGCAGATCGATGGCATGGGTGGGGCGACGTCCAGCACCAGCAAGACGGTGATCGTGGCCAGGAGTGCGCGGCCCGGTTTCGATGTCGACTATCTGTTCGGCCAGGTGTCGATCGACAGCGCCTTCGTCGACTGGTCCGGCAACTGCGGCAACCTGTCGGCGGCGGTGGGGCCGTTCGCGATCGCCAACGGTCTGGTCGATCCTGACAGGGTGCCGCGCGATGGCGTGTGCACGGTACGCATCTGGCAGGCCAACATCGGCAAGAGCATCGTCGCGCAGGTGCCGATCACCGATGGGCAGGTGCAGGAGACCGGCGATTTCGAACTGGATGGGGTGACGTTCCCGGCCGCCGAGGTGCAACTGGAATTCCTTGATCCGGCGGATGAAGGCGAGCAGGGTGGGGCGATGTTCCCGACCGGGCACGTGGTCGATGATCTCGATGTGCCCGGCGTCGGCACGCTGAAGGCGACACTGATCAATGCCGGCATCCCGACCATCTTCGTGAACGCCGCCGACATCGGCTACACCGGCAGCGAGTTGCAGGACGCGATCAACAGCGATCCGAAGGCGCTGGCGATGTTCGAGGCGATCCGCGCGCATGGCGCGGTGCGGATGGGGTTGATCGCCGATATCGGCGAGGCCGCCCGGCGTCAGCACACGCCGAAGGTCGCGTTCGTCGCGTCTCCCGAGGGTTACGTGGCATCCAGCGGCAAGCGCGTGGACGCGGGCGATATCGACCTGCGGGTGCGGGCGATGTCGATGGGCAAGCTGCACCACGCGATGATGGGCACCGCGGCGGTGGCGATCGGCACTGCCGCGGCGATCCCGGGCACGCTGGTGAACCTGGCTGCAGGTGGAGGCGAACGCAGCGCGGTGCGCTTCGGGCACCCCTCCGGCACGCTGCGCGTCGGCGCCGAGGCCCGGCAGCTGGACGGGGTTTGGACGGTGACCAAGGCGATCATGAGCCGCAGCGCCCGGGTGCTGATGGAAGGCTGGGTGCGGGTGCCGGGTGAGGTGCTGCGGGTGCCGTGACCCAGTCCCGGCGCTGCCGGAGTGGATGAATACGCGACGGCGGGGGCGACCGGCAAAAAAGAACCCGCGGAGTGTGACGAGAAGGTGTTGCGGGTGTGTAGTTTGTGTTAATTGTGTTGCGACGCGGCAAACGCCGCCACAACCGACGACCGCCACCCCCAGCTCCGGAGCGCTTCATGTCTGCCAACCGCTCGCTGCGCGTCAGCGCACTTGCCTTAGCCGTCCTTTCCACCGCCCCGTTCGCCGCCCTTGCCCAGCAGGCCGCCGGCGGTATCGCCCAGCTCGATTCGGTCAAGGTGACCGCCGAGCGGCGCTCCGAAGACTCCAAGGACGTGCCGGTCTCGGCCAGTGTGTTGCGCGCCGAGTACCTGGATGCCATTTCCACCAGCGCCTCGGACGTGCGCGTGCTGGCCGGCAAGGTGCCGAGCCTGAACGTGGAATCCTCCAACGGCCGCGTATTCCCGCGTTTCTACATCCGCGGCTACGGCAATACCGACTTCACCACCTACGCCTCGCAGCCGGTGTCGCTGATCTATGACGACGTGGTGCAGGAGAACGCCTTCCTGAAGGGCTTCCCGATGTTCGATCTGGCCGCGGTGGAAGTGCTGCGCGGCCCGCAGGGCACGCTGTTCGGCCGCAACACCCCGGCCGGCGTGGTCAAGTTCAACTCGGTCAAGCCGGTGATCGGCAGCAACGACGGCTATGTCAGCGCGTCGGTGGCCACCTACACCACCACCTCGCTGGAAGGCGCGATCAACCTGCCGATCAACGATGCCTGGGCGGCGCGCGTGTCGGTGCTGCAGCAGCATCGCAACGACTGGGTGACCAGCCAGATCACCGGGCAGAAGCTGGAAGGCTACGACGACGCAGCCGCACGCGTGCAACTGCTGTTCAAGCCCAGCGAGGACTTCGAGGCGTTGTTCAACGCCCATGCGCGCAAGCTCAACGGCACCGCGCGGCTGTTCCGCGCCAACATCTTCCAGGCCGGCACCAACCAGTTGGTGGATGGCTTCGATCCGGACAAGGCCTACATCGACGGCCACAACGCGCAGGAGCTGACCACCTACGGCGGCAGCGCCAACCTGAGCTGGAACCTGGGCGACATCGCGCTGCACTCGATCACCGGTTACGAAGGCATTTCCAAGTACTACAGCCGTGGTGACATCGATGGCGGCTACGGCGCCGGCGCCTTTGTCGATCCGAGCCAGCCGTATGGCCCGGGCTTCATCCCGTTCTCGGTGGAAACCGCCGGCGGCATCAAGAGCGTTGATCAGTTCACCCAGGAGCTGCGCGCCGAGTCGCAGTACGCCGGCCCGCTGAACTGGCAGGCCGGCCTGTACTACTTCAACGACAACGTCGAGGGCGAAGCCTACGACTACGACACGATCGGCCGTGGTGCACTCACCGGCTACGACCTGACCCGCCAGAAGAACACCTCCTGGGCGGCGTTCGGCTCGCTGAACTACCAGGCCAGCGAGCAGCTCAACCTGCGTGCCGGCCTGCGTTACACCCACGACAAGAAGACCTTCGACATCTTGCAGTGGGATCGCAGCACCGCGGTGCCGATCGGCGGCGAGACCAGTGGCTCGAAGGTGACCGGCGATGCCAGCGCGATCTTCAACCTGACCGACGACGTCAACCTGTACGCGCGCTTCTCGACCGGCTTCCGCGGCGCCAGCTTCGGTCCGCCGTCCTCGGGCGTGCCGGTGACCGTGGCCCGGCCCGAAACCGTCACGTCCTACGAACTGGGTGTCAAAGCCGACCTGTTCGAAAAGCGCGCGCGCATCAGCTTCGACGTCTACAGCATGGACATCAAGGACCAGCAGCTGACCGCGGTGGGCGGCACTTCCAATGCGGTGCAGCTGATCAATGCGAAGAAGAGCGAGGCCTACGGCGCCGAGTTCGACTTCGAGGCGCTGGTCACCGAGAACCTGCGTTTCACCTTGAACGGCAGCTACAACCACACCGAGATCAAGGATCCCGGCCTGGCGACCTCGACCTGCTCGCCGTGGGTGTGCACGGTGACCGATCCGGTCAACGCCAATGGCTACGCGCTGATCAACGGCAACCCGCTGCCGCAGGCGGCCAAGTGGATCGGCAACGCCACGCTGCGCTATGGCATCCCGATGGGGCCGGATGGCGAACTGTTCTTCTACACCGACTGGTCGTACCGCAGCGAGGTCAACTTCTTCCTGTACCAGTCGCGTGAGTTCGTCGGCCAGCCGCTGCTCGAGGGCGGTGCCAAGATCGGCTACACCTGGGCCAACGGTGCCTACGAGGCCTCGGTGTTCTGCCGCAACTGCACCAACCAGATCCGTGCCGTGGGTGCGATCGACTTCGACAACCTGACTGGCTTCATCAACGATCCGCGCATCATCGGCGTGCAGTTCCGCGCCGCGTTCTGATCGCTGGTTTCAGCAGTCCGTGTCACCCGACCGCCGGCTATCATGCCGGCGGTCTTGTTTGCGAGTCCCTCGCAAGAGCGCCGCACATCCGTGTGCGGGGGTTCTTTGGGGCGAGTCCCTCGCAACAGCACCGCACATCCATGTGCGGGGTTCTTACTTTTCTTTTCGAGGTGGTGTGATGGGAATGCGTGCGAGCGGCTGGCTGGCCGCGCTGATGCTGTCGTGCGTGGCCGGGTCGCTGTCGGCCACGCCGCCGGCGCGGCAACCGGTGGTGGTGTCCACCGACGTCGGTGACGACATCGACGATGCGTTCGCGCTTGGCCTGCTGCTGCGCAGTCCCGAGTTCGACCTGCGCGGTATCGCGTCGGCCTGGGGCGATACCGCGCTGCGTGCACGCTTGCTGCAGCACCTGCTGGTCGAGGCCGGGCGCGCGGACATTCCGCTGGCGATCGGCGAGCCGACCCGCAGCGCGATCCCGTTCAGCCAGGCGCGCTGGGCTGAGCGCGGCACGCTGCCGACCGGTACGCCGTCGGCGGTGGACCTGATCCTGCAGCAGGCACGCCAGCAGCCGGGGCAGGTGACGCTGCTGGTGCTGGGTCCGCTGACCGATGCCGCGCTGGCGCTCAAGCGCGACCCGGCCGCGTTCGGCCAGCTCAAGCAGATCGTGCTGATGGGCGGCTCGGTGCGGGTCGGCTATGGCAAGTCCGACTACCGCGCGCCGAATCCGCCGGCGCCCGAGTACAACATCGTCGCCGACATCCCTGCGGCGCAGGCGGTGTTCGCTTCCGGCGTGCCGATCACGATGCTGCCGTTGGACGCGACCCAGGTGAAGCTGGAGGAATCCGCACGGGTGTCGTTGTTCGCCCACGGCGACGGCCTGACCGACGCGCTGACCCAGCTCTATTACCAGTGGCGCGACACCGACCAGCCCTGGGCGAGCGCCACCCCGACCCTGTTCGACGTGGTGCCGGTGGCGCAGCTGCTGGCGCCGTCGCTGTGCCCGACGGTGCCGCTGCACATCGTCGTCGACGCCGAAGGCCATACCCGCCAGACGCCGGGCCGGCCGAACGTGCAGGCCTGCCTGAAGCTGGACAAGGCTGGCCTGATCGATTTCTACATGGATCGTCTGCTGCGCTGAAATGCAGGTCGAATATCCGTAGGAGCGGCTTCAGCCGCGATGGGGCTTTCATGCGAATCCCTCGCAAAGGCCCGCACATCCATGTGCGGGGATTCAAAGGGGGAGCCCCATCGCGGCTGAAGCCGCTCCTACGCAGGGATTACCGCAGGGATTACTGTCCCAAGGCGGTAGCAGCCCGGCGCTATACTCGCCGCTCCATCAAGGAGCGGTGCATGGACGGGCAGTCAGTGGCGAAGGGATTTTGGGGGCGTGTTCGCGGCGCTGCATGCGTCGCTGCGCTGGCGTTGCTGGTCGTGGCGGGTTGCGAGCGCAACGAGACCGGTCAGCTGCCGTCTGTCAGTGGCGAGGCGATCCAGACCAGGCAGGAGGCCGTCAAGGGCTTCGCGCTGGTACGCGCCTACCCCGACCAGAAGGGCGACGGCCTGGCGCTGGCGCTGGAGTTCTCGCGCCCGCTGGTAGGTACCCAGGATTTCGACAAGCTGGTGCGCTTCGAGGAGAAGGTCGGCGACGGTGACAGCGGCTGGTCGTTGTCCGATGACGGCAAGACCCTGCGCTATCCGTTCGTGGAGGCGGCCAAGAATTACAGCCTGATCCTTTCCGGCGATCTGCTCGCCGCCGACGGCAGCCGCCTCGGCAAGGAAGTGCGCGAGAAGGTCTACACCGGCGAACTCGAACCCGCCGCCGGCTTCGCTTCGCAGGGCAGCGTGCTGCCGGCGCGCGAGAGCCGCGGCCTGCCGGTGGTGTCGGTCAACGTGCCGGAGGTGGACGTCGAGTTCCTGCGCGTGCGCGAGAACCAACTGCCGGCGTTCTTCAGTCAGTACCAGCGCGGCGGTCGCCGCAGCAGCTGGGAACTGGACAACAACTACGGCGAGAGGTCGCCGATTTCGAAGTTGGCCGATTCGGTCTACGTCAACCGCTTCCTGCTCGACAGCAAGAAGAACGAGCGCGCGCTGACCTACCTGCCGATCCAGGAGATCAAGCAACTGCAGGAGCCGGGTCTGTACTTCGCGGTGATGAAGCGCACCGGCAGTTTCGACAACCAGTACGACACCGTGTTCTTCACGGTCAGCGACATCGGCCTGCACACGCGTGCCTACAAGGACCAGTTGTTCGTCCACACCGCCTCGCTGAAAAGCGGCGATGCGCTGAAGAACGTCGAGCTGCGCATCCTCGATGCCAAGGGCGAGGTGGCCTTGAAGGGCAGCACCGACGGCAACGGCAACGCACTGTTGAACTATCGCCTCGATGCCGCGCAGGTGCTGGTCGCGCGCAGTGGCAACGACGTGACCCTGCTGCCGTTCAACCAGCCGGCGCTGGACCTGAGCGAATTCGCGGTGGCCGGGCGCGAGAACGCCTGGTTCGACGTATTCGCCTGGTCCGGGCGTGATCTGTACCGCCCGGGCGAGACGATGCGGGTGTCGGCGATCCTGCGCGACAACGACGGTAAGCCGGTCAAGGCACAGCCGGTGTTCCTGCGCCTGAAACAGCCGGACGGCAAGACCTTCCGCGAAACCCGCCTGCAGCCGGGCGAGCAGGGCTATTTCGAGTTCGCCCAGGCGATTCCCGCCGATGCGCCGACCGGGCGCTGGCAGGTCGAGTTCCGTACCGATCCGGCCAGCAAGGAAGCGGTGCAGGGCATGACCGTGCGCGTGGAAGAGTTCCTGCCCGAGCGCATGAAACTCGAGCTGGGCAGCGCGCAGAAGACGATCAAGCCGGGCGAGCCGTTCAAGCTCACCGCCGACGCGGCGTATCTGTACGGCGCGCCGGCCGACGGCAACCGCTTCACTGCCAAGCTGGCGGTGATGGTGGAGCAGCATCCGCTCGATGCGATGCCGGGCTGGTTCTTCGGCGATCCGACCCAGGAGCTGCCGCGCGAGGCCAAGGACGTGATCGACACCGAGTTCGGTGCCGACGGCAAGCTGGCCGAGGACATCGAACTGCCGGTCGGCGCCAAGCCGGCCACGCCGATCGGCGCGATCGTGTCCGGCAGCGTCTACGAGACCGGCGGGCGTACCGTCAGCCGCACGCTCAAGCGCGTGCTGTGGCCGGCCAACGCGTTGGTCGCGGTGCGCCCGCTGTTCGACGATACCGATGGCGCCGATGCCAACGGCAATGCCCGTTTCGAACTGACCCGCGTCGATGCCGACGGCAAGCCGCAGCCGGCCAAGGGCTTGAAAGTCACCTTGGTGCGCGAGCTGCGTGACTACCACTGGAGCTACGTTTCCGATCGCTGGGATTACGACTTCACCCGGCGCTTCGAGAACAAGCAGACGCGCACGCTGGATGTCGGCACCGAGACCGGCAAGTTCGAGTTCCCGGTGGAGTGGGGCGAGTACCGCGTCGATGTGTTCGACCCGACCACCGGCCTGACCACGCGCTATCCGTTCCGCGCCGGCTGGAGCTGGAACGACGACAACCGTGGCCTGGACGCGCGTCCGGACAAGGTCAAGCTGTCGCTGGACAAGGCCGCCTACCGCGCCGGCGACACGCTCAAGGTCACGTTGACCCCGCCGCATGCCGGCAAGGGCCTGTTGATCGTGGAGAGCGACAAGCCGCTGTACGTGCAGGACATCGACGTCAAGGCCGGCAGTACCTTCGAGATCCCGGTCACCGCCGACTGGGAGCGCCAGGACGTCTACGTCACCGCGCTGGTGTTCCGAGGTGGCAGTGCGCCGAGCAAAATCACCCCGGCGCGTGCGGTCGGCGTTGCGCATGTGCCGATGGATCGCAAGACGCGACGCGTCGCGGTCGGGCTGGTGGCGCCCAGGCAGATGCGTCCCGAGCAGCCGTTGCCGGTGACGGTCAGCGTGCCGGAGCTGGCCGGCAAGAGCGCGCACGTGACGATCTCGGCGGTGGATGTGGGCATTCTCAACATCACCCGCTTCCCGGTGCCGGATGCGCCGGCGTACTTCTTCGCCCAGCGGCGTCTTGGCGTGGATGCCTACGACATCTATGGTCGCGTGATCGAGAGCTTCGAGGGCGCGACCGGCAAGCTGAAGTTCGGTGGCGACATGGGGCTGGAGGCGTTGCCGCAGGCCAAGCGTCCGACCGCGCGGGTGCAGACCGTCGATCTGTTCTCCGGTTCGGTCAAGCTCGATGCTCAGGGCAACGCGCGCGTGCAGCTGCCGGTGCCGGACTTCAACGGCACCCTGCGCGTGTCCGCACTGGTCTATTCGGACGATCGTTACGGCAACCGCGACGCGGAAACCGTGGTGCGCGCGCCGATCCTGGCCGAGGCGAGCATGCCGCGGGTGATGGCGCCCGGTGACCGCAGCACCGTCACCCTCGACGTGCAGAACTTCACCGGCAAGCCCGGCGAGTTCGCGGTGCGCGTGGACGGCAGCGGCCCGCTGGCGATCGGCGCGGGCAGCAACAGCGCCAAGCTGGGCGTGGACGGCAAGACCACGTTGAACTTCCCGCTCACCGCACAGGAAGGCTACGGCGTGGCCAAGGTACGGGTACGCTTGGAAGGCAACGGCTTCAAGGTCGATCGCAGTTACGACCTGCCGGTACGCGCGGCATGGCCGTCGGTACTGCGCGCGCAGACGCGGGTGATCGATCCGATCGCGCCGGTGAGCTTCGATGCGAGCCTGGCCGACGGCCTGATGAGCGGCTCGATCAACGCGCGCATGGTGGTCAGCGCATTGCCGCCGATTCCGTTCGGCAGCGCGTTGAAGGGCGCGCTGGAGTATCCGTACGGCTGCGCCGAGCAGACCACCAGCAAGGGTTACGCCGCGCTGCTGCTCGACGACGCCACCGCACGCCTGCTCGGCAGCCAGGGGCTGGAGACCGACAAGCGTCGCGAACGCATGGAGGGCGCATTTGGCCGCTTGGCCTCGATGCAGGTCTCCAGCGGGCACTTCTCGATGTGGGGCGATGACGCCTATGTCAATCCGGGGCTGACCCCGTATATCGCCGAGTTCCTGCTCGATGCCAAGGATGCCGGCTTCGCGGTGCCGGAGAACGTGCTGCAGAAGGCGCTCAACCGTCTCAGCGAGGATCTGCTGGCCGGCGGCAACCAGTTCTACGGCCAGGAGCGTCGCGACCAGTTGAAGTTCGCCAACCAGGCCTGGTCCGGCTACGTGCTGGCGCGCGTCAACCGTGCGCCGCTGGGTACTCTGCGCGCGCTGTACGACAACGATCGTGCGAAGGCGGTCAGCGGACTGTCGCTGGTGCATCTGGGCATCGCATTGAGCTTGCAGGGCGATGCCAAGCGCGGCGAAGCGGCGATCAAGGAAGGTTTCGCCAAGGACAACAGCACGCGTCCGTACCACTTCGGCGATTACGGCAGTGAGGTGCGCGACGATGCGCTGATGATTGCGCTGCTGCACGAGCGTGGCCTGTCCAGGCCCGAGTACGACGCCCGTGCGGTCAGCCTGGGCCGGGCGCTGGATGCGCGCCGCAACAGCGGCTGGCTATGGCTGAGCACGCAGGAGCAGGTCGCGCTGGCGCGTCTGGGCAAGGTGCTGCTGGTGAACCAGAAGAAGCTGGTGGGCGGGCAGTTGCACGTGGGCGATCAGGTCGAGCCGATCGCGCCGGCCAAGCTGTTCGGCCGCGTGTTCGACAGCGCCCAGCTCGCACGCGGTGTGCGTTTCGTGCCTGAAGGCGAAGCGCCGCTGTTCGCGAGTCTGGAAGTGGCCGGTGTTCCGCGCAGCGCACCGGAGCCGGACCAGCGCAACATCAGCGTGGAACGCAGTTGGTACACCACCGACGGCAAGCCGTGGACGCCGCGGCCGCTGGTCGAGGGCGAGGCGCTGATCGTGCGCGTGTCGATCACCGCCGGTACTCCGATGCCGGATGCATTGCTCACCGACCTGCTGCCAGCCGGCCTGGAGATCGAGAATTTCAATCTCGGCGACGCCAAGCAGTGGGCCGACGTGGTGGTGGACGGGATCGACATCAGCGATCGCGCCAACGCCGCCGACGTCAAGCACGAGGAGTTCCGCGACGATCGCTATGTCGCCGCGCTGGGCCTGGCGCAAGGCGGCAAGGCGCAGGTGTTCTACCTGGTACGCGCGGTGACGCCGGGTACTTACACGGTGCCGCCGTCGCTGGTCGAGGACATGTACCGGCCGGAACTGCGCGGCGTCGGCCGCAGCAATCCGACCACGATCACGGTGGTGCAGCCGTAGAAAAAAAAGAAGAGTCCCGGCACAAGGATGTGCCGTGCTTTTGTGAGGGATTCACAAAGAGAGTCCCGGCACAAGGATGTGCCGCGCTCTTGTGAGGGATTCACAAAAAAGATCGCCGGACTGCCGTGCTGGAAGGACGATGGGGAGAGAGTCCACCGCCTGCCAGCACGACAGTCCGGCAATCGAAGCAGCAATGCGGCGCGAGCCGTTCGAGGGGACGAGGCGTCCTACTTCAACCAGCGGTTGATCTCTTCCAGATCCTCCGGCGCCAGCACGCCGGCGGCCTGCTTGAGCAGCAGCAGGTTGAGCACGAACTGGTGGCGGGTGCTGGAGTACTGGCTCTGGGTGTCGGCCAGCGTGCCGATCGCGACCACCAGGTTGGTCAGGCTCTGCGTGCCGATCTCGTACCCCATCTGCATCGAGCGCACCGAATCGGTCGCCGCCGTCATCGCCTGACGCGCCGCCTCGACCTGGGTGACGCCCTGTTCCAGTGCCTTGTAGTACGTGCGGATTTCGTAATCGGCCTCGCGGTGTGCGATTTCCAGCTGGCTGGCCGCTGCATCGCGCTGCGCCAGTGCCTGGCGTACCTGCGCGTGGGTCAGTCCGCCGCTGAACAGCGGGAAGTTCAAGGTCAGGCCGATCGCGGTCTCGCTGCGCCCATAGCTCGGATCGCTGGCCGCGCGGGTGTACCACGCACCGGTCTTGCCGTAGCTGAGGCTGGCGGCGAGCGTCGGCAGATGGCCGCCGCGTGCGGCGGACACCGCATGCTCGGCGGCGCGCAGGCTGTGCGTGTTGGCACCGATGTCGGGATTGTTCTGTGAGGCTTGCGCGACCCAGGCTTCGACATCGGACGGCACCGGCATCGACATCGGGAAATCCTCGCGCAGCTTCGCCAGCTCGCCGGGCGCGCGGCCGATGATCCTCGCCAGCGCCTGCCGCGCGGTTTCCAGCGCGTTCTCCACCGAGATCCGCTGCGATTTGATGTTGAGGTAGTAGGTCTTGGCCTGGTTCATGTCGACCTCGGCCGACAACCCCTGTTCGAAGCGGGTATGGGTCTGCTCGTACTCGCGCCGGTAGGCGTCTTCGTAGGCGTCGTAGGTCTTCAACTGGTCCTGCGCGACCAGCACGTCGAAGTAGGCCTGGGCCACGCGCATGTACAGGTCCAGGCGCGCCTGGCGCAGGGTTTCCTCGCCGGCGGCGGCCTGGGCACGCGCCTGCCGGTAGGTGGCGATGTCGGGCAGGCTGAACAAGGTCTGGGTCAGCGTGCCGCCGAGCGCGCGTTCGCGCTGGTGGCCGAGGTTGCCGTCGAGCGTGCCGCCGCGGGTGTCGGTGAGGCTCTGCTGCGCACTGGCCTGCGGTAGCAGCGCCGCGCGCTCGATGCCCACTTCCTGGTCGGTGGCACGCTTGGTGGCGTCGGCCTGGGCCAGGGTCGGATCCTGCGCGACCGCCAGCCGCAACAAGTCGGTCAGGTCCTCGGCATGTGCCGGTACCACAGCGAGCGCACAGGCCAGGGCGAGGGCGGCGAGCGGGAAATGAGTCTTCATGGCGTCCTGTACTACGGGGAATACGCCAGTCGAGCAGGTTCCGTGCCAGCGCCGTCGGGCGTATGCGCGGGCGAGCGACGGGTGCCCGGATGAGCCTGAATGAGCACTGGCGCAGGGTGCGGCCAGCGCCGGCCTTTCGATCGGGGAGGGCAAGTGTCCGGGTGCGGACGTCCGCGGCGGCGGACGCGGACAGTACGACCGGACAGCTAGGGCGGTTCCTCATGCCGGGCCGGCGGATGTTTTCGTGACGGATCGTCGAGTGCCTGTGCGCATGTCGGGCCACGGTGGCCGAAATCGATCCGCCACTGCATGCTTGTGCGGATGGATGACACACAGGACGAAGGCGCGGCGCAGGGATGGCGTGGATCACGCCGCCACCGCCGGGCATGGGCGACGTTGCGCTGGGGCAGTGTGCTGGTGCTGTCGGCGCTGTTGCTGCTCGATCTGGCCTTCCCGCCGCCGCTGCCGCAATCGCGCGATACCTCCACGCTGGTGGTCGCGCGCGACGGTACGCCGCTGCGCGCATTCGCCGATGCCGAGGGCGTCTGGCGCTACCCGGCCACGCCTGCGAATGTCTCGCCGCTATACCTGCAGGCGCTGCTGAATTACGAGGATCGCTGGTTCTGGCGCCATCCCGGCATCAACCCGTGGGCGCTGCTGCGTGCCGGCGGGCAGTGGCTGGGCAGCGGTCGCATCGTTTCGGGTGGCTCGACGCTGACGATGCAGGTCGCGCGCATCCTCGATCCGCATACGCGCACGCCCTGGGGCAAGCTCAAGCAGCTGCTGCGCGCGCTGCAACTGGAAGTCCATCTCAGCAAGCACCAGATCCTGCAGCTGTATCTGGAGCGCGCGCCCTACGGCGGCACCATCGAGGGCGTGGAGGCGGCGAGCTGGGCCTATCTCGGCAAGCCGGCCGCGCGGCTGTCGCATGCCGAGGCCGCATTGCTGGCGGTGTTGCCGCAATCGCCGAGCCGGTTGCGTCCGGATCGCCATCCCGAGGCCGCGCGCGCCGCGCGCGACAAGGTGCTCGAACGCATGGTCGAACTCGGTGCGTGGTCGCGCGCCGAGGTGGACGATGCGCGGATCGAACCGGTGGTCGCGCGCTCGCTGCAGCAGCCATTGCATGCGGCGCTGCTCGCGCAGCATCTGCGCAGCGCGTATCCGAAGGCCGCGCGCATTGCCACGACGATCGACATCGAGCTGCAGCGCACGCTGGAAGAACGCGTCACCGCGTATTTCTCGCAGCTGCCCGAGCGCACCTCGGCGGCGCTGCTGGTGGTTGACAACGCCACGATGGAGGCGCGTGCCTACGTCGGCTCGGTCGCGTTCGGCGATGCCAAGCGGCTCGGCCACGTCGATATGGTGCAGGCCTGGCGCTCGCCCGGTTCCACGCTCAAGCCGTTCCTGTACGGCATGGCGCTGGACGATGGCCTGATTCATTCCGAGAGCCTGCTGGTGGATGCCCCGCAGAGCTTCGGCGACTACCGCCCCGGCAATTTCGATGCCGCGTTCAATGGCCCGATCGGCGCGGCCGAGGCGCTGCGGTTGTCGCTGAACGTGCCGGCGGTGGATCTGCTCGATCGGGTCGGTCCGGCGCGTTTTGCTGCGCGTCTGGATAATGCCGGCATCAAGCTGCGCTTCCCGCGCGGAAGCACGCCGAACCTGGCGCTGATCCTCGGCGGCACCGGCGCGCAGCTGCAGGAACTGGTCGGCGCCTATGCCGCCTTCAACCGTGGCGGCATCGCCGGGCGCGTGCGCTACACGCCGGGCGATCCGCACATCGAGCGACGCGTGATGTCGCCCGGTGCAGCGTGGATCGTGCGCGAGACGCTCGAAGCCAATCCACGCCCCGGCTACGGGCTGGGCACCTTCGATACCGCCACGCGTCCGCGCGTGGCCTGGAAAACCGGTACCAGCTACGGCTTCCGTGATGCCTGGGCGATCGGTTCCACGCGTCGTTACACCGTCGGTGTGTGGGTCGGCCGTCCGGACGGTACGCCGCTGCCCGGCCAGTACGGCGCGGTGACCGCGTTGCCGTTGATGTTCGAGGTGATCGACGCATTGCCGCGTATTCCGGGCGATGCCGCGCCCATGCCGATGCCGGCCAACGTGCAGCAGTTTGATATCTGCTGGCCGCTCGGCCTCGCCGCGGAAACCACGCCCACACCGCTGTGCCGACGGCGCATGAGCGCCTACGTACTGGATGGCGCCGTGCCGCCAACTTTCGCCGAGCGTGATGCACGGCTGTGGCGCAGCGGTATCGAACGATTTGACGTCGATGCCCGCACTGGCCAGCGCCTGTCCGCCGACTGCCGCTTGCCGCACCCGCGTCAGCCAAGTGAGATCGCACGCTGGCCGGCGCTGCTTTCGCCGTGGCTGTCGCCAGCCGACCGCAAGGCCGCGCAGTTGCCAACGCTGTCCGCGGACTGCGCGCCGGACGGCCGCGATGCCGGCGGCGCATTGCGCATCGACGGCATCACCGATCGAGCGGTGTTCGCGCGTGCACCGGGCAGCGCGCACCCGGTACGCCTGCAACTGCGCGCGCTGGGGAGCGAGGTGGCGATCGACTGGCTGCTGGATGGCCGCTGGATCGCCCGTACCGAAGGCAGCCGTGTCTTCCAGCGTGATTTCGGCGAGGTCGGCGAACACACCCTCACCGCGCTGGGCGAGGACGGCGTCTGGGCCAGCTTGAAATTCCGCGTGCTGCGCTGAGGCTAACGAGCGCGGTCTCCCTGGAGAAGTTCATCCCGTCGAGGCAGATGAACCTGTCGCGTCATGGCGTAGATGGCCACGATGGCCGCCGCGAAGCCCGATGCAGCGCCGACCCCGAGCGCCCAGCGTGGGCCCAGGTGGACGGCCACCCAGCCCACGATCGGAGCACCGATCGGCGTCCCTCCGAGCGCGATGCCCAGCCGTAGTGCCATCACCCGTCCCCGCATGGCCGGTGCGGTGGTGAGTTGCATCAGGCTGTTGGTGGTGTTGGTCAAGGTCAGGGCGGCCACGCCGATGACGACCAGCGCAGCGGCGAACGATCCGTAGTTCGGAGCGAACGCCGCCAGGGTGCAGCCAAGCCCGAAAACCACGGCGCCGATCAGCAGCGAGATGAAGCGTGGCCGATGGCGGCCGGCGGCGAGCAGGGCGCCGGCGACCGTGCCGATCGCCATGATCGATGACAGCAGGCCGTAGCCGCGCGCGTCGGTGTGGAAGACCCCGACGGCCATGGTCGAAATGAAGATCGGAAAGTTCAGGCCGAACGTGCCGATCAGAAACAGCATCACCAGGATCGCCTTGAGGTCCGGGCGCGAGGCTACATAGCGCAATCCCTCGGTGAGGCCGCCCGGGGTCCGGTGTGCCCGAGCGTTGGTATGCAGCCCGGAGACGCGCAATAGAAACAGCGAGGCCAGTACCGCGACAAAACTGGCGCCGTTGAGCAGAAACGCCCAGCCGGTACCGACCGAGGCGATGACCAGGCCGGCCACCGCCGGGCCGATCATTCGCGCCGCGTTGAACGAGGTCGAGTTGAGCGCGACCGCGTTCGGCAGATCCGTATCGCCGACCAGTTCGGTCACGAACGTCTGGCGCACGGGTGCATCGAACGCCGACGCACAGCCGGATAGGAACGCGAACACATACACGTGCCAGAGCTGGACGATGCCGGTGACAGTGAGCAGCCCCAGTGCCAAGGCAAGAACACCCATCACCGCCTGGGTTGCCATCAGCAGCTTGCGCTGGTTGTAGTGATCGGCCGCGAAGCCCGTCCAGGGCAGCAACAGAAGCTGCGGTCCGAACTGGAGCGCCATCACCGTGCCCAGCGCCGACGCGTTGTGTTGCGTGAGTTGGGTCAGTACCAGCCAGTCCTGGGCGGTGCGTTGCATCCACGTGCCGACGTTGGAGACCAGCGCGCCGGCTGCCCAGATCCGGTAGTTGCGGTTTCTCAGCGAACGGAAGAGGTCCGTTGCCACGGCACTCACGAATCCTCGGGCGCATTGCCGCCATGGAAGCGGCCGAAAAGTCGTGCGCAGATCAGACCGAGTGCCAGCACACCGAGCCCGAGCGCGAGCGCATCACCGGTGCTCTTCAGGTCGAAATCACCGACGCGGAACACGAGCAGGTAGCCGATGACCAGATTGAGAAACCCCCAGAGCACGTTCACGGTCGATGAGGACAACCCTTGTCCCGGTGGTGTGGCGAGCGGACTCTGGAATGGCCTGCCGGTCACACCGCTGACGAAGTGCGGCACGGTGTTGGTGAGAAAGGCACCGCCGAGGAAATAGGACACGAGATGCAGCCATTCCATCTTCAGGCACTCCGGGTAGTGAGCAGATCGATGATGTCTTGAGCCGTGCCGGTTTCGCCCAGCCTCGGGAAGACGTGCTTGACGCTGTAGTCGTGTGCTTCCGGACGCGCATCGGTCATGGCGTCGAGCGCCAGGCTGACGTTGAAGCCATGCTCATAGGCCTGGCGTGCGGTCGCCTCGACGCCGGTTCCAGTGGCAACGCCGGTGATGACGACCTGGGTGACACCGAGCGCCTTCAACCGGTCTTCGAGGTCGGTATTGGCGAATGCGCCCCAGGTCCGCTTGGTCACGAGGATGTCGCTGGGCTGCTGATCAAGTTCGGCGATGAGATCGGTCCATCCAGCCGGGACGGGTTCGCTGCGCCGCGGCCGCTCGGTGCGTCCAGGCGCCATGCCGGCGACATTGACCAGCACAACAGGCAAACCACGCTGCCGAAACGCATCGAGCAGCGCGCGCGAACGCTCCACGACCCCGTCAATGGGATGGATGAAGGGGCCGAGTCCGCCGACGATGCCTTTCTGCAGATCGACGACGATCAGGGCGGTGTTCGGATCGAGCGTGCCGAGGGCCATGTTGTTTCCAGAAAGGGCTGGGAACGGCTCAGAAATCGGCGAGCCGCTGCAGCAGTTTCACGGCGGCCGCGAGTTCGGCTTGTTCCTGGGGAGACAGCTGTACCTGCAAGGCACGCAGCAACCAATCGTCTTTGGCGGCCCGGCTTGCGTTGAGGGTTTTGCGGAACGCAGGTGCCAGGTCAATGAGGGTTTGCCGCCCATCGCTGGGATCGGGTTTGCCGCTGATGGCCTTTCTCGCCTGCAGGCCGGCCACGGTGATGCGCATGGATTGCGGGCGAACGCTCTCCGCCCGGGCCAGCGCGGACACGGTGGCTGGACCATCACGGTCCAGGCGCAGAAGCACCGATTTCTGCGCGGACGTGAAGTCCCCCGGATCGGCCTGCTCGCGCAGCCGCCGCTTCAGCTTGCTCAGGGTGATGCGCAGTTCGCCGGCCAGGGAGGCCGCTGAAGGCGCTTCGGATGTGGGTGAGGGCTTGGCCATGTTTCGACCATAGCATAAGTACAGAAAAACTGTACAGGTTGACTGTATTTATGGTCGGGGCAGGTAGAGGCTTGAAGTACGTGAATAGAGCGGGCGCGTCTTCGCCCGGGATGAAGGACGTTGGCTCGTGGGCAATGTCCCGCATCCAGATCGCGAACAGGACACGGTGTGTCGTTCGAAAGGCGGTTCTGCGTCCTTCCGTCCCCTCCAAAGCCCTTCCCCTGCGGTCAGGGGAAGGGGAAGGGCGAGTGAATGTCGATGCAGTTGGGGCGCAGCACCAATTTCCTCGGGGATGCGAAGCGGACTACTTGCCGATCCACCCTTCCAGCAGATCGGAGAACTCGTCGGCGTGCTCCTCTTCCTGCGCGAGGATTTCCTCCAGCATGCGCTTGGTCGTGGTGTCCTTGTCGCCGATGAAATTGATCATCTGCCGGTAGCTGTCCACCGCGATGCGCTCGGCGATCAGGTTCTCGCGCACCATGTCGCGTAGGTCGGTGCCTTCCTTGTACTCGGCGTGCGAACGCGCGGTCAGCGTGGCCGGATTGAAGTCGGGCTCGCCGCCCAGTTGCACGATGCGCTCGGCCAGTTTGCTGGCGTGCGCCTGTTCCTGCTGCGCATGCTCGATGAACTCGCCCTTCACCGCATCGGCCAGCATGCCCTTGGCGGTGAAGTAATGGCGGTAGTAGCGCAGCACGCACACATATTCGGTGGCCAGCGCATCGTTGAGCAACTTGATCACCGCCTTGCGGTCGGCCACATAGGTATCGGTGATCGCGCCGTCCTCGATGCTCTTGCGCGCATTGGCACGCAGCGTCGCGGTGTCATTGATGACGTGGGCGGGATGGATGACGTGAGCGGCGTGGATGGCGGGTTTATGGATGGCGGCGACCTTGCGGGGCGCTTTGGCTTGCTTGGCTGGCTTGTTCATGGCTTGCCGTGTCCTCTGCGGTTCAGGGGTGTGGAGGTTCCGGAACAGGGATGTGCTGCAACACGTAGTCGGCGGCCGACAGCTTGAATTCGCCTGGTGCCTCGACGAACAAGGCCTTCACTACACCGTCTTCGGCATACAGGGCGTAACGACGCGAGCGGCGCCCCATGCCCGAGCCGCTGGCGTCCATCTCCATGCCGAGCGCACGCGTCAGATCGCCGTTGCCGTCGGCGAGCAACAGCAGGCCTTCCGGCGCCGACTGGCTGCGGCCCCAGGCACGCATCACGAACGGGTCGTTGACCGCCACGCAATACACCTCGATGCCGCGATGGCGGAAGTCCTCGAAATGTTCCACGTAGCCGGGGAAATGCTTCTCCGAGCAGGTCGGGGTGAAGGCACCCGGAACCGCGAACAGCACCACCTTGCGGCTGCCGAACAGCGTCCGGGTGTCCACGCTTTCCATGCCTTCACGCAGGCGCTTGAGCACGACTTCGGGGATGCGTTGGCCGATCTCGATGGACATGGCGACTCCCTGGATGGGCGCAGGGTAGGAAGGGGTACGGTAAGGCCGTGTCAATACAGGTGATTGGTCAAACGCGCCGACGGGCGATATCCGTAGAATGACAAGCCGGCGGACGCGCCGGCCTATGGCTCGCGGTCACAAGGCTGCGAGCCGTTTTCGTTCAGAGGTGACGGATGGAATTCAAGGATTACTACGCGACGCTCGGCGTCGAACCCACCGCCGGCGAAGCGGAGATCAAGACCGCCTATCGCCGGCTGGCGCGCAAATATCACCCCGATGTCAGCAAGGAGGCCGGCGCCGAGGAGAAGTTCAAGGCCGTCAACGAGGCTTACGAGGCACTGCGCGACCCACAGAAGCGCGCGGCCTACGACCAGCTGCGCGCACAGGGCTACCGGCCGGGCGACGAGTTCCATGGCGCGCCGCATCCTGGTGGCGGGCAGGGAGGTTTCGACTTCGAGGAAGTCTTCGGCAACGGCGGCGCTGGCGGCGGCTTCAGCGACTTCTTCGAGAGTCTGTTTGCCGGCGCGCGTGGTGGTCGTGCACAGGGGCCAGGTGCCGGCCCGCAACCGCGCGGCGATACCCGCGCCAAGCTGGCGGTGCCGCTGGAAGCGGTCTATGCCGGCGACAGCGTGCGCATCACCGTCAACGGCCGGCAGTTGGACGTGCGCGTGCCCAAGGGCGTCAAGCCCGGCCAGGCGATCCGCCTGAGCGGGCAGGGCAATGGCGGCGGCAACCTGCTGCTGGAGATCGAGTACGCCGCGCATCCGCAGTTCGAAGTGGATGGACAGAACATCCTGTACACGCTGCAGGTCACGCCGTGGCAGGCCGCGCTGGGCACCAGCATCAGCGTTCCGACGCTGGGCGGCGCGGTCGAACTGAAGGTGCCGGCCGACTCCGACGCCGGCCGCAAGCTGCGGCTGCGCGGCCGCGGCCTGCCGGGTACGCCGGCGGGCGACCAGATCGTCGAACTGGAGATTCTCGCCCCGGCGCCGGTCGATGAGGCGCAGAAGAAGGCCTATCGCAATCTCGCCAAGGCGTTCGGCGAGAAGATCTGAGATTGATCGCTGTAGCGCCGAGCCTGCTCGGCTGGGCTCTACCGGGAAAGCCCAGCCCAGCAAGCTCGGCTCTATCGGAACGCGGTGATCACGCCTCTGGCGTCGCGTCCTGACTGAATACCCGCTCGATCACCTCGGACAGCTCGTGCTCGGAGAACGGCTTGGTGATGTAGGCCTTGGCGCCCTGGCGCATGCCCCACATGCGATCGGTGTCCTGATCCTTGGTGGTGACCAGGATCACCGGGATATGCTGGGTGGTCGGCTCGCGCTTGAGCGTACGGGTGGCCTGGAACCCGTTGAGGTTGGGCATCACCACGTCCATCAGCACCAGGTCCGGCAGCGCCGCCTTGGCCGCCTCGACCCCGGCGGCACCGTCGGTAGCGGTGAGGGTCTCGTGACCGAGTTTCTCGACGATGCGCTGGATGCCAAGCAACTGCGACGGCGAATCGTCGACGATCAGGATGCGTGCCATGTTGTTCCCCAAGAGATGCGGGGAGTGTAGAGCCAGCGCCCCGGCGTCGGAAAGATGGCGCACTACCAGGGCGTCAGTGGTCGATGGTGCTCTTGGAGCCCGTTTGCGATCTATGGGAGCTACGGAATGACGAGCAAAGGCAGTTACCGGGAGCTGGCGGGAGATAGGCTCCTAGTCTCACAGCCGCACCACCGTACGCCCGAACGACTGCCCGGCCAGCATCGCCTCGAACACCTGCGGCAGCTCCGCCAGAGTGACCTCTCGGGTGCAGATGCGATCCAGATGCCGCGGCCGCCACTCGCCCGCCAGCTTTTCCCAGACCCGTTCGCGCACATCGCGTGCAGTGCCGGATGAACCGATCCCCAGCAGCCCGACACCCCGCAGGATGAACGGCATCACCGTCATGTCCAGCGCGGGCGAAGCCGCCAGCCCGGCGGCTGCGACGTTGCCGTAGGGCGCGGTCTGCGCCAGCAGGCTGACCAGCATCGGCCCGCCGACGTTGTCCAGGCCGCCGCCGAAGCGTGCCGATTCCAGTGGGCGGGCGGTCTGCAGCGCTTCGCGGCCAAGCACCTCGCTGGCGCCGATCGATTTCAGGAAATCGGCTTTGTCGGGCTTGCCGCTGATCGCGTGCACCTCGAAACCAGCGGCGCTGAAGATGTCCAGCGCCAACATGCCCACGCCGCCGGTGGCGCCGGTCACCGCCAGCGGTCCCAGCGCGGGCACCTGACGGTTCTCGCTCAACCGCAGCAGCGCCAGCGCAGCGGTGAAGCCGGCGGTGCCGATCACCATCGCCTGGCGCAGGTCCAGCGTGGCCGGCAACGCGATCGCGGCCTTCGATTCCAGTCGCACGTAGCGGCTGTAGCCGCCGTCGCGGGTCTCGCTGAGTCCGCAACCGGTGGCGATCACCGCATCGCCCTCACGCCAGGCCGGGTCGCGGGAGGCGATGATGCGCCCGGCCACATCGATTCCGCCGACCAGCGGGAAGCGGCGCAGGATCCTGCCCTTGCCGGTGCCGGCCAATGCGTCCTTGTAGTTGACCGACGACCACGCGGCCTCGATCACCAGCTCTCCCGGGCTCAGTGCATCCAGGCCGATCTGCTCGATGCCGCCGCGGTAGCCTGCCTCGTCGTCGTGGATGCGGAAGGCAGGGAACCGGGAGGAAATCGGCATCGTGGCTTCACGAGTAAACGGGAGCGGACCAAGATAGCCCTTTCAAAACGGCTGGTCTGCCCCAACTTGCTAGAATCGATTGGACAACACTTTGGCGGCATAGCGGGAAGGGCCCGCGCCGTCGCCATCCTGATGGAGCGTGCATGGCCTGGAACACACCCGGCAGCAAGGGCACTGGTGGCCCTGATGACAACCACCGCGGAAGCTGGAATCCGCGGGGCGGTGGCAATGGAGGCGGAGGCTGGGGTATCCCTGGTCCGCTGAAGGACCTGCTGGACGGGGGCATCTGGCGTTGGGCGCTGGTGGCAGTAGCGATACTGATCCTGCTCTCGAGCTTCCAGTTGATCGGCGAACAGCAGCGTGGCGTGGTGCTGCGCTTCGGCCAGTTCTCGCGGATCCTGCAGCCCGGCCCGAACTTCAAGCTGCCATGGCCGATCGAGTCGGTGACCAAGGTCAATGCGACCGAGATCAAGACCTTCTCCAACCAGGTGCCGGTGCTGACCCGTGACGAGAACATCGTCAATGTCGCGCTGAACGTGCAGTACCGCATCGACGACCCGCGCCAGTACCTGTTCGGCTCGCGTAACGCCGATCTGGTGCTGGAGCAGGCCGCGCAGAGTGCGGTGCGCGAACAGGTCGGCCGTTCCGACCTCAACGCCGTGCTCAACAACCGCGGCCCGCTGGCGACCGCGGCCAAGGAGCGTCTGCAGAGCTCGCTCGGGGCCTACAACACCGGTCTGGTGGTCACCGGCCTGACCCTGCCTGACGCGCGTCCGCCGGAGGAAGTGAAGCCGGCCTTCGACGAGGTCAACGGTGCCCAGCAGGTGCGCGAGCGCCTGATCAACGAGGCCCAGGCCTACGCCGCCAAGGTGGTGCCGGAAGCGCGCGGCCAGTCCGCCCGCATCCGTACCGTGGCCGAGGGTTACAAGGACGCGGTGATCGCCAAGGCCGAGGGTGACGCGGCGCGTTTCAGCCTGCTGCAGGAGCAGTACAAGCTGGCGCCGGAAGTCACCCGCAAGCGCCTGTGGCTGGAAACCGTGCAGAAGGTGTTGTCGGATAACCGCAAGGTCATCGGTGGTGATGGGCGTCAGCTGATCTACGTGCCGATGCCGGCCGATTCGGCCAAGCCGGCCGCTGCGACGGGGACCGGCATCCCGGCGTCGAGCCTGCCGCTGATTTCGCAGGAAGCGGCGATGCCCGCGTTGCAGGGCGCCAGCTCGGCCGAGAGCATCCGCAATCCGGATCGCGGCCCGCGCCCGACCAGCCGTGAGGGGAACTAAGTGATGAAGAATTCCATTTGGATCGCACTGGCGGTGGTCGTGTTGCTGGGCCTGTTCGGCTCGGTGTTCGTGGTGCGCGAGGATCAGACCGCGATGGTGCTCAACCTCGGCCGCGTGGTGCGTGCCGACCTCAAGCCGGGTATGCATTTCAAGATCCCGGTGGTGGAATCGGTGCGCGTGTTCGATCGCCGCTTCCAGGTGCTCGACACCGCCCCGGCGCGCTACTTCACTGCCGAGCAGAAGGACGTCAGCGTCGACTTCTTCGCGATCGGCCACATCTCCGACGTGCGTGCCTTCTATCGCGCGACCGGCGGTGAGGAGTCGATCGCCAACGCCCGTCTGGCGCCGATCATCACCGACTCGCTGCGCAACCAGATCAACTCGCGCACGTTGCAGCAGCTGGTTTCCGGCGACCGCAGCGAGCTGATCGCCGGGCAGCTGGCCACGATCAACAAGGCGATCGAAGGCCTGGGCATGCAGATCAGCGACCTGCGCATCAAGCAGATCGACCTGCCCACCGACAGCCAGGTGATCACCGACGTCTACGAGCGCATGCGCGCCCAGCGCAAGCAGGAGGCGAGCAAGCTGCGCGCCGAGGGCGAGGAGCAGTCGCTGAGCATCCGTGCGCAGGCCGATCGCGAATCGA
The DNA here is from genome assembly GCF_058986605.1 of Pseudomonas sp. GW821-FHT07E12. Classification (NCBI taxonomy): domain Bacteria; kingdom Pseudomonadati; phylum Pseudomonadota; class Gammaproteobacteria; order Pseudomonadales; family Pseudomonadaceae; genus Pseudomonas; species Pseudomonas sp. GW821-FHT07E12. The sequence continues at coordinate 68,515 of NZ_JBYSVX010000008.1, forward strand.
CCGTGCTGGTGGCCGATGCCGAGCGTGACGCACAGAAGCTGCGTGGTGAGGGCGATGCCGGTGCCGCGAGCATCTACGGCAAGGCCGGTAACGCCGATCCGTCGTTCTACGCGTTCTATCGCAGCCTGGAGGCCTATCGGAACTCCATGAGCGACGGCAACGGCGTGATCGTGCTCGACAAGAACGATCCGTTCCTGCAGTACCTCAAGAGCGACCGCTGAGGTCTTGAAGCCCCTCTCCCGCGGGGAGAGGGGCGTCGAAGAGCCCTGATGGCGATGGTGGCGGTGAACACGTCATCATCCGCCGGCCCAGCTGAGCCATCCACGCGCCTGCCCTGATGGTTTGTCATTCAGGTGCTTGGCAATGGCGTTCAGCGTGACCGCCTCCGTCCGTCTCCCGACGCGCCTCATCAGGCGCCCCGCACCGTCTTCTCTCGCTGGGAGAAGGGAATCGCTGCTTCCGCCTGGACTTCTTCACCCCATGCACGACTTCTTCTCCGCCCTCTGCCTGGTGGCCGTCATCGAAGGCCTGTTCCTGTTCGCCGCGCCGCTGGCCTGGAAGCGCCTGGTCGAACAACTGCTCGACCTGCACCACATCCAGCTGCGCGCATTCGGCGCCGTGACCCTGGCGATCGGTCTGCTGGCGCTCTGGTGGGTTCGCCACTGACCCCGCACGTAGAGCCGAGCAGATCCTGAACGCCCCCGGGGTGGTAGCCGCCATCAGAAACCCGGATAATGCACAAAAGCCGGCCGGGCACGCTCCAACCAGAGCACCCCGTTCGGCTTTTTCCGTGTAAGGGCTTCAGCGCCGCCGTCCTCCCCGATGGAGCCGGCACCCAGCGCCGCCGTCTGCGCACGATCCATCCCGCGGCCCCGATGGCCGCCAGACAAAACTTAGGAGTCACCCGTCATGGGTCAGTCAGTTGTCGTTCTCGGTGCCCAGTGGGGCGATGAAGGCAAAGGCAAGATCGTCGATCTGCTCACCGAGGAAATCGGTGCCGTCGTGCGCTTCCAGGGCGGCCACAACGCCGGCCACACGCTCGTCATCAATGGCAAGAAGACCGTTCTTCACCTGATTCCGTCCGGCATCCTGCGCGAAGACGCGCTGTGCCTGATCGGCAACGGCGTGGTGATCTCCCCGGCCGCGCTGAAGAAGGAAATCGAAGAACTCGAGACCTCCGGCGTGGAAGTGCGTTCGCGCCTGAAGATCTCCCCGGCCGCGCCGCTGATCATGCCGTACCACATCGCCCTCGATCAGGCGCGCGAGAAGGCGGCCGGCGGCAAGGCCATCGGCACCACCGGCCGCGGCATCGGCCCGGCCTACGAAGACAAGGTGGCGCGTCGCGGTATCCGCATCGCCGACCTGCATTACCCCAAGCAACTGGAAGAGCTGCTGCGCACCGCGCTGGACTACCACAACTTCGTGCTGACCAAGTACCTGGGCGTGGACGCGGTGGATTTCCAGCAGACCTACGACGAGGCACTGGCCTTCGGCGAATACGTGCAGCCGATGAAGTCCGACGTCGCTGGCATCCTGCACGACCTGCGCAAGCAGGGTAAGCGCGTGCTGTTCGAAGGCGCGCAAGGCGCGCTGCTCGACATCGACCACGGCACCTACCCGTACGTCACCAGTTCCAACACCACCGTCGGCGGTGCACTGGCCGGCACCGGCGTCGGCGCTGACGCGATCGACTACGTGCTCGGCATTGCGAAGGCCTACGCCACCCGCGTCGGCGGCGGCCCGTTCCCGACCGAACTGGACGACGAGATCGGCCAGGGCATCCGCGACCGCGGCGCCGAGTACGGCGCCTCGACCGGTCGCCCGCGCCGCTGCGGCTGGATGGACATCGTCGCGCTCAAGCGCGCCGTCGCCATCAACGGCATTTCCGGCCTGTGCATCACCAAGCTCGACGTGCTCGACGGCATGGAGAAGCTGAAGATCGCCATCGCCTACGAATACCGCGGCAAGCGCACCGAGTACGCCCCGCTGGACGCGCAGGGCTGGGAAGAGATCACCCCGGTGTACCTGGAATTCCCGGGCTGGACCGAGAACACCCACGGCATCACCGAGTGGGACAAGCTGCCCGCCGCCGCCCGCGCCTACCTGCGCGCGCTGGAAGAACTGGCCGGCTGCCCGATCTCGATCGTGTCGACCGGCCCGGATCGTGACCACACGATGGTGTTGCAGGATCCGTTTGCTTGATCCAACTGACTGCGTTCCGCTCCCTCTCCCGCATGACGGGAGAGGGCTGGGGTCAGGGCAAGCAAGAAAGGCTCCGAAAGGGGCCTTTCTTGTGTCTGCATGGCGGAGTTACTCGATAGCGGCCGCTCGATCCAGCGCCATCGCGGGGATTCCATATTCCGGGACTGTCATGCTCCGTGTGGCACAAAAGTGCTACATTCGCGCGGACCCCTGCGCGCCCGGAGGATTCCATGAGCACCACCACCACCATCCGTCTGCCCGACGAACTCAAGACACGCATTGCGGCGGCGGCGAAGCGGGACGGCACCACGCCGCACAATTTCATCCTGGAGGCGATTGCCGAGAAGGCCGATCTAGCCGAGCGTCGTGCCGATTTCGATGCTGTTGCAGAGCAGCGGTACGCCGACATCGTGGCATCCGGGAAGGCCATCGCCTGGGACGACATGCGCGGCTACCTGGAAAAGCGCATGGCGGGGGAGCCGGCCCGGCGCCCAGTGGCCCGGAAGTTGGCCAGATAACGTGGCGCGTATCGAACTGGCGCCCGAGGTGGCGGAGGATCTTGAGCGGATACTCGATCACCTCCAGCACCATGAAGCGACGCATGTGCCGGCCCGGTTACGCGAGATCATCGAGGCGATCAGCGTGCTGGAAACCAATCCGCTGATCGGGCGGCTGGCCAACCGCGACAAGCGTGAGCTGGTGATCGGTCGCGGTGCGCATGGTTATCTCGCGCTGTACCGCTATGTGGCGCAGATCGATACGGTGTTCGTGCTGGCAGTGCGTGCGCAGCGTGAGGCGGGTTTCGTTGGTCAATGAAATCCGCATCGCCATCGCTCCGGGGCAATCCCGCGCTGCGCGAGGCGGCTGTGGCCAGCAATACGGCCGAGTTCGCGAGCCATACCTTGGAGACGCGATCTTCAAGGTGGCCACCACCATGCGCGAGGTGTAGGCAGAAGTGGAAGCACTGCCGCTTCGGCGCGGTCCTCGTCTGCAATCCGGTGTAAGCGAGGGACGAGCTGTTTACGCTGTGGCACGCACCGAACCGTCGTACAACGCGTACCTGCACTGATCCTGCCGCTGATCGACCTTGTGCAGGCGTGCTACCGGCTCGGTAGCGTCACCTGCACGATCTGTGAAACCGAAGTTTCCGACCATGAGCTACAAAATGGTGTATCGCCAGTAAGGCCAAGCTGTCCGTGCGCCGCTGGGCCGCATGCTGGGGTTGGTCCGCTGCCAGGCAGTGCATTGGGCGCAAAGGGAGAGGGGCGAATGGAAAGCTGCGTAGGTGCGGATGGGGCCAAGAGCGGTTGGATTGCGGTATGGCTGGGTGAGGATGGTCTTGCCTGGTGCGTGTATGACAGTGCTCGTGCGTTGGTAGACCGGCATCGTGGGGCGCGAGTGATCGCGGTTGATATCCCCATCGGGTTATCCGATCGCGACGGCCGGCAAGCCGATATCCAGGCGCGCAAATTCGTGGGTGGCCGGCGCGCGAGCAGTATTTTCTCCACTCCGGTGCGGGGCATCCTCGATGCGGCATCGCAAGCGGAAGCCTCTCGCCGGCATCGGGAGATCGACGGACGCGGTTTCGGGGCCCAGTCGTTCGCGATCCTGCCCAAGATCCGTCAGTGGGACGAGTTGCTACAGGGTGATGCGCATGCGCGACAGATGGTGAGGGAGGTCCATCCTGAAGTCTGCTTTGCCGCGCTCAATGGTGGATTGGGATGTGGATTGGCTGATGCCAAGCGCACACACACAGGAAAGGAAAAGCGGATTGAATTGTTGGCGCCTGTGTTCGGTCAGGAGCAAGTGATGGAGCTGGTCCATGCGGTGCCGCGCAGGGAGGCGGCGACGGATGATGTGCTCGATGCGCTTGTTGCGCTGTGGAGTGCCGGCCGCATCGCCGCTGGATGCGCCGGTTCGCTGCCGGCTCCCGTCATGCCCGATGCGACGGGATTACCGGCGGCTATTTGGTACTGATGCTGTAACTCGTCGAGAGGAAATTACTTGCGCCATCAATGCCGGCTGCAGTTATGCATGATGCATAGCGGCTGATGTTCACGACATCATGGGGAGCAAGTGCCGTGAAGCGATCACGCCGGAGTTGTGACCCTTAACCACTTGGTCTCGTCCGTCGTGGCGCCCGCATGCTCATCGGGCACCTATTGCGGGTACGCCTTGCTGCTGCGCAGGAGCCGAGGGCTCTTGCACCGGTTGATTCTGCGCCTGCTGCTGCAATCGCTGCAGGCTGGCGTCTTCCGTCATCTCGGCCATGGCGGCTGTCGAAACCGCCACTCGCTGTGCGGCAGGGTCGCCGCTGCGGCCCTGGACCATGAACAGGGTTTCGCCTTCCGCGCGCGTGGCGGTGGCGTTGCTGGTTACGATCTGGCTTACGTTGGTGATGCCACCTTGCTTGGCGTCGTGCAGCAGGCTCAGGCTGTACTTGTCCGCATTCTCGGCATATTGCCCGCCCAGTGCCTGCAGACGATCGTTGATCTGCTGTTGCAGGGCGTGATCGGGATGCTGTGGATTTCTGGGGTCTTGGGGCGGATGCACGTTGCCGTGTTCTTTATCGGGTGATCCCTGATATTTGAGTTGCTGGATGCGCTCTTCGGAAAGCATCCTGTTGTCGATGCCCGGTTCGATCCTGCCCGGGAAGTCATTGACCGGAACGTCCATCAGCTCGCCGAACGTGCGGTAGGCGGAGTTGCTGTTGACGGTTTCGCCGAAGGTCTTGAAGCCATACGCCGGGTAGTTCAGGTCGAGCTTGTTCAGTTCCGGAATGGCGTTTACGGCCGTGTTCCAGCGATCAAGAATTTCTTCCTTGGAACCGGTGGCGACGGTGCGCGACGGCTGGTCGGCGTTGATATAGCTCGTTGAGTCCGGTCGCGCTCCGATGGAGTTTGCGTACCCAGCATCATGTGGGTAGTGCCAGGCGCGGAGCGAGTGCTTTTCTTCGTCGGTTCCGATCGGGATCGCTTTTCCGGTGGCTCGATCGGTTGCCAGGCCGTGCAGCTCGGCGAGGGCCTTGCCTTGTTCGTCGCGCAGAACCCAGTAGTCATGCCCGGCAATTCCGGCGACTTTGAGTGATCTGGCCTCAATGCTGTAATCGGGCATGTTCCTTATCCCCACGCTGTGTTGTTGTCGGGTTTATTCGGCTTTTTCCGAGATGCAGTGCTGCATGGTCGCCTTGAGGTCCTTCATGGCCTGATCGACCCCGAGGTCGAAATAGTAGGCCCCGGCGCCCTTCAACGCGATTGTGGCCTGACCGGTGCCGTTGAGGCGCTCGATCCGCATGCGGAATCCGGTTTTGTCGTCCTGGCCGAAGTCCCCGGATTCTAGGATTCCGTTGTTGTCATTTCGCAGCGTGACGTCCGGCCATGAACTGCTGGTCCTGGAAAGCTCAAGGATGCTGGATTGGGCGCAATCGAAAAGCCGTTTGTTCGGGAGTGCCGTCGGCACGCTCAAGGCATCCGATGCGAGTGGCATCTTCCGGTTGCTGTTTGTCATCGAGCACGCTCCTGTGGCAAGGATGAGACCGAAGATCTGCAGGCATATGAATCGATGCTTCATGTGTTCCTCCTTGAGCATCCCGCGCTGGACGCCGCTGGTGTTGAGCGTGCCAGCTGTTTCGCGGGCTGATCATATCAAGGGTGGATGAGCAGGGCCGCCAGGGCGCTCTCATGGTCGTCCGGAACGTGATCAGCTCGTGGGGGCGCCATGCCGAGCTTTGCGGACCGGCAGTCCAGCCGGTAAACGATTACATCGGCGCCAGCGCTCGGATGCGGGTTGGCGTTCGCTTGGTGGGTGACGCGAACGGACACATTTGTCACATATGGCGAAAGTAACTCCTTGTTGCAGCGCATGGTGACACCGTCTGACACATGGGGTTAGGTTGCGCCACCGGTGGTAGCGCTACCAGATCATCAGCGTCGAAGTGGCCGGCCGAAGTGAGGTGTCGGCTTCGAGCGTTGCTGCCGGGCGGGTCTCGATTCGCTGCAGAAGTTGCGTGATGGGTTTGGCTGCAACGGACCGGACGTTCTGCGCGTCCGGTTCTGGAAAGACGTAGGTCGTGACCTGCGGTGCCGTAAGGGGACGGTTTCATCCATCGATCGAAACGGGAGGGGATCCCATGAGAGCAAGCATTTTTCCATGCCGGGTACGGCGGACGGCTCCAGCAGCGGCGATGAACGTGCCGGGTGCCGCAGAGGATGTGATTGAACGGTGGGCTCTCGTGAGGAGGATGTCCTGATGCGTCACAACTTGAAGCGGCTCAGGTCGAGGGCGATGTTCACCTTCGTGGGTGGTGTGCTGGTCATCAATCCGGCGTTCTCCCAGGAAGCACCGCAGGCAGAGCGAACCGAACAGGTGACCGCGTCCGGCGATGCCACCACGCTTGATACGGTGCAGGTCACCGGCATACGCAACAGCCTCAACCAGTCGATGGGCATCAAGCGTGACGCGGCCGGCGTGGTGGATGCGATCAGCGCCGAGGACATCGGCAAGTTCCCCGACACCAATCTCGCCGAGTCGCTGCAACGCATCACCGGCATCTCGATCGAGCGCCGCGATGGTGAAGGCGCGCAGGTGACTGCGCGCGGCTTCGGGCCACAGTTCAACACGGTGACGCTCAATGGTCGGCTGATTCCCGGCGCCGATGCATTCGGTGCGCCGGGGGCGGTACCGATCGGCGGCGTCGATGTCGGCACGCGTGCGTTCAATTTCGCGCAGCTCGCCTCCGAGGCGATCACCGGCATCGAGGTGTACAAGACCAGCCGCGCCAACGCGCCCAGCGGCGGTATTGGCGCGACCATCAATATCCAGACCGATCGCCCATTCAATCACGAGGGTGTCGTCGCCAGTGCCGGCGTCAAGGGCATGTACGACAAGTCGCAGCCGTTCGGCAACGACCTCACGCCCGAGGTCTCCGGCATCTTCAGTTACACCAGCCCTGACAAGGTCTGGGGCATTGGGTTGAGCGGCAGCTTCCAGAAACGCCATGGTGGCTCGGTGCAGGCGACGGAAAACGCCTGGAACGTGCAGGAATGGACCGGTACCGATCCGGCGCTGCGTCCCGGTGCCAACGTGGTGAATGCACCGGCGATCGGCCAGTTGTATGCGCTGCCCAACGATCTGCGTTATGCCTTCGCCGACTTCGAGCGCGAGCGCACCAACGGTCAGGCGGTGCTGCAGTTCGCGCCGACCGACAGCCTGATCCTGACTCTGGATTACACCTATTCACAGAACAAGATCCGTGAGGATCGCGGCGAGCAGGGCATCTGGCTGCAGCGCGCCAACAGCTTCACCGACCTGGTGTTCGATACCGGCCAGGCGGTGGCCACGCCGGTGTACCTGCGCGATGTGCCTAACGGTGCCAAGGACTTCGGCATGGAGCAGCAGCGCAGCATGCAGAAGTACAAGCTCGGCTCGCTGGGCTTCAATGCCGACTGGCAGGCGAGCGATCGGCTGCGCCTGAGCTTTGATGCACACAACTCCAAGACCGAGAGTCTGCCCAACGATCCGGTGACCGGCGGCAGCGCGACCTACTTCAGTTTTGCCGGCACCAACAATTGCACGGCCGGTCCGAACTGCGGCGGTCAATGGGCCCAGGAGTTCTGGTTCAACGGTGGGCTGCCGATCGGCGCGCGTACCTGGTACCCGACGGCGGCTGATTCGATCGCCGGTACCAACGGCGTGGTGAACCCGGATTTCACGGCGGAGGAACTGGGTTCACAGGTGCTGCGCATCTACTACCAGAGCCAGGTGACCGAGATAAAGGAAGGCCGGATCGATGGTCAATGGGATTTCGACAACGGGCGCTTCCAGTTCGGTGTCGATTCGGCCAAGACCACCATGCATCGCAAGACCAGTGACAGCTATGCGGCGCTCGGTGACTGGGGCGTGGCCAACGCCGGCAACGAGCCGGGCATGGTGGACCTGCTGCAGCCGGTGAGCATCGTGGGCATGTTCAAGGACTACAACACCAACGGCGCGGCGCGTAATGCATGGCGTGGCAATGCCGATCAGCTGGCGCAATGGGCAGCGCAAGCTTATGGCGTGGGCACGCGCTACAACTCGCAGTTCAGTTCCGACAACGAGGTCGAGGAGAAGACCCGCGCGGCCTACATGCAGCTCGAATTCGAGGGCGAGCTGGGCGGCTTGACCACCAACACCCGCATCGGTGTGCGCTATGAGAAGACCGATGTGGTGTCGACCTCGCAGGTGGCCACGCCGGTGGCGATCGAATGGCAGGCCAACAACGACTTCCAGCTGATCCGATCGAGCGACATGCAGCCTTTCAGCGAGAAGCACAGCTACAGCCACATCCTGCCGAACCTGGATTTCAGCGTCGATTTCACCGACAAGCTGAAGGGTCGTGTCTCGTTCGGGCAGAGCATCGCGCGGGCGCCGTACAACAACCTCGTTGCCGGCCCGACCCCGGGTACGCCGTCGGGCTCGATCCTGATCAATCCATCCACGCGCGCAGCCGGCAGTTCGCAGAATCCGAGCCTGGATCCGCTCAAGTCCGACAATCTGGATCTTGCGCTGGAGTGGTACTTCGCCGAAGCGAGCTACGTATCGGTGACCTTCTGGAGCAAGCGCGTTGCCAACTTCATCGGCAATACGGTCACGCGGCAAACCTTGTACGGCTTGCGCGATCCGACATCCGGACCGGACGCGCAGGCTGCGCTGGCGTTCCTGCAGAGCGGGGCATGCGCCGCGCAGGTGGCTGCGGCCGGCAACGATGTGACGGCGGCCTGTTCGGCCAACGACACCTCGTTGTTCTCGGCGGTGGCGCTGCTGCGCAATGCGGCAGCCACGGGTGGATTGAGCGCCTACAACGGCAGTTCGGCGCAGAGCCTGGCACTTGAGAATGCCTATGACCTGGTCGGCGAGGCGGATGATCCGCTGTACGAGTTCGACGTCTCCGAGCCGGTGAACCAGAACAACGCCAACATCCATGGCTGGGAACTGGGCGGACAGTACTTCTTCGGCGATACCGGCTTTGGCATCTACGCCAACTACACCATCGTCAAGGGCGATGTCGGCTTCGACAACACGGTGATCGATCGCGACCAGTTCGCGCTGCTGGGCCTGAGCGACACCGCCAATGCGATGCTGATGTACGAGAAGTACGGCTGGAGCGCACGCCTGGCGTACAACTGGCGCGACAAGTACCTGATCGCCGCCAATCAGGATGGCTCCAACCGCAATCCGTACTACGTCGAGCCGTATCAGCAATGGGACATGAGCATCAACTATGCCTTTACCGACCAGCTGTCGATCGGCTTCGAGGTGATCAACCTGACCGGTGAGGACGTGCGTTGGCATGGTCGCTCGGACAAGCAGGTCATCAAGCTGATCGAACAGAGTCCGCGCTACACGCTCGGGTTGCGCTACAACTTTTAAATCCTTGCGACGCGTCTCCCAGGGTGTCGCGACGGGTGGGACCGCCGCCGATCGGCGGTCCTTTTTTTGATATGGCTGGGACACGCCCTGGGGCGGTGACCTTGCCGACGCGGCGGCTTTCTGCAATGGTCGCCGCATCGGTACGCAATCACCGCTGGAGCACAGATGGCCCGATACGAGCTGCTCGACAATGTGACGCACAAGGATCTGCGCGTGGTGATGCGCTTTGGTCGCGAGTTCGGTGACGAGGTCGGTCTGATCCCGGCATTTCCGACCGAGTACGCCGAGCTGCAGCGTGAGTATCCGATCTTCCTGCGCAAGGATCCGGAAACCGGCGAGTTCCAGTCGGTGGCGCTATTGGGATTCGATGCACATGAGAACCTGTTTCTGGATGGCTCGCGCTGGAACGCCGCGTACCTGCCCGGCATCGTTGCCAAGGGGCCGTTCCTGATCGGTTTCCAGGAACGCTGGAACGAAGGCGAACGGGTACGCGAACCGGTCATCCATGTCGATCTGGATCATCCGCGGATCAGTTTCGAGGAGGGTGAACCGGTGTTCCTGCCGCATGGCGGGCACAGTGCGTATCTGGAGCGCGTCATCGTCGTGTTGCGTGGCATCCACGACGGCCTGCGCGGCGGCAATGCCATGTTCGCCGCGCTCGATGCGCTGGGCTTGATCCAGCCGCTGCAGTTTGACGTCACGCTCGACAGCGAGCACAGCGTGAATCTGACCGGACTGTATGGCATCGATCGTGAGCGGTTGGCCGGGCTCGATGCCGATGCGTTGCATCGCCTGCACGGCGGCGGTTATCTGGAAGGTGCTTTCCTGTTGCTTGCGTCTGTGCACAACGTGCCGCGACTGATGGCGGAAAAACAGCGCCGGCTGCGGCAGAGCGATGTCGTGTCGGTAACGCCCGAGCAGGTTGCCTGAGCACCATGGGTCCACTCGCGGCCATCCGTGAGTACGACGGCGCGCGGCTCGACAGGTTGCCGCTCGACGAGTTGCTGGAAGCGAACGAACCGGTGGTGCTGCGCGGCATCGCCCGTGACTGGGGGCTGGTTCGAGCGGGTCTGCACGGTGTGCAGGATGCGATGGACTACCTGCGGGAGCGCTACAACGGACGGCCGTTGCAATACTCCTACGGTGAACCGGAAGTTGCGGGGCGACCGTTCTATCGCGACGACTTCACCGAGCTGAATTTCGAGGTCCGCCGTGGCAGTCTGGATGCGGTGTTGGATGGCATCGCGGCGCATCTGGCTGATGCGCATCCGCCGACCTATTACCTGGCATCGTTGCCGATCGATGGCAGCCTGCCGGGTTTCCGTGATGACAACGATCTGGACTTCGCCGCGCGTGGCGTGCATGCGCCGCCAAGTATCTGGATCGGCAATCGGGTGATTGCTTCCTGTCATTACGATGCACCTAACAACATCGCTTGTTGCGTGGTGGGGCGACGGCGCTTCAACGTGTTCCCGCCCGATCAGATCGGCAATCTCTATCCCGGCCCGCTGGATCTCACGCCGGGCGGGCAGGCGGTGAGTACGGTCGATTTCACCGATCCCGATTTCGAGCGGCATCCGCGTTTCCGGCAAGCGCTTGCGAACGGATTCAGTACGGTGCTGGAGCCTGGCGATGCGCTGTTTCTGCCGAGCATGTGGTGGCACCACGTGGAAGCGCTGGAACCGTTCAACGTGCTGGTCAACTATTGGTGGGCGCGGGTGCAGAACCATATTCCGACGCCGGTGGATGCGCTCTATCACGCGCTGTGGGCGATCCGTGACCGGCCGGAGACCGAGAAGCAGGCTTGGCGCGGGGTGTTCGAGCACTATGTCTTCGGCCCGGCCGGGCACGCTGGCGAGCATCTGCCTGAGGCGGCGCGTGGCGTGCTGGGGCCCATCGACGAGATACAGGCGCGGCGGATCCGCGCCTTGCTGATCGGCAAGCTCAATCGCTGAAGCGCGCCGTCGCGCGTGGTGGCATCAATGTGGGAGGGGATATGGAGACGCGGAAGATTCGCAAGGTGGTCATCGCGGGCGGCGGCACGGCGGGCTGGATCGCCGGTGTCGCGCTGGCGCATCAGTTCCGTGGTCTGCTCGATATCACGCTGGTGGAGTCCGAGCAGATCGGCACGGTCGGCGTCGGCGAATCGACGGTGCCGCCGATCCGCAGCTTCCATCACTTCCTGCAGATCGATGAGCGTGAGTTCCTGCGTGCTGTCGCGGGCACCTTCAAACTGTCGATCTCCTTCGAGAACTGGCGTCGGCCGGGGGATCGCTACATCCATCCGTTCGGCATCACCGGGCAGAGCACGTTGGTGTGCGCTTTCCACCACTTCTGGCTGGAGTCGTTGCGGCGCGGCATGCACTCGGAGCTGGGCGATTACTGCCTGGAAACGGTGGCCTCGCGCGATGATCGTTTCGCGCTGCTGCAACAGCCACCGGTCAACTACGCCTATCACTTCGATGCTGGTCTGTACGCGCGCTTCCTGCGTCGCATCGCCGAGGGCTACGGGCTCAAGCGCGTCGAAGGCAAGATCCGGCAGGTGCGGCAGCACGCAGGCAGCGGTTTTGTCGAGGCGCTGGAGCTGGAGGACGGGCAGGTGCTGGAAGGCGACCTGTTCATCGACTGCACCGGTTTTCGCGGGTTGTTGATCGAGCAGACTCTGAACACCGGTTACGAGGACTGGAACCAGTGGCTGCCCAGTGACCGCGCCGTGGCGGTGCAGACCGAATCGGTGGGGCCGCCGGTGCCGTACACGCGCGCGATCGCGCACGAGGCTGGCTGGCGCTGGCATATCCCGCTGCAGCATCGCGTTGGCTGCGGACTGGTGTTCTCCAGCCGCCACATGTCCGACGACGAGGCCCGCGCCAAGCTGCTGCGTGATGTCGGCGCGCAGCCGCTCAAGGAGCCGTGGTTGGTGCCGTTCCGCACCGGACGCAGGCTGAAGGCGTGGAACAAGAATGTGGTGGCGCTGGGTCTGGCCAGCGGTTTCATCGAGCCGCTGGAATCGACCAGCATCCACCTGACCATCGCCGCAGTGATGCGTCTGCTCATGTTGTTCCCGTCTGAAGGCATCGCGCCGTCGCAGGTGGATATCTACAACGAGATCAGCCGCGCGGAGATGGAGCACGTGCGCGACTTCATCATCCTGCATTACCACGCCAACCAGCGCGACGAGCCGATGTGGCAGGCGTGCCGCGAGATGGAACTGCCCGAGTCGCTGAGCCTGCGCCTGCGTGCCTGGCGCGAGTGCGCGCATGCATGGCAGCGGCAGGATGAGTTGTTCCGGGTGGACTCGTGGACCCACGTGATGCTGGGGCAGGGGATCAGGCCAGCGCAGCACCATCCACTGGCGCGGGCGTTGCCGGATCAGGATCTGCACCGATTGTTGGAGTCGATCCGTCAGCCGATCGCGCAGGCGGTTGCGCAGATGCCACCACAGCGGGATTTCATCGAGCGCTACTGCAAGGCCGGTCCGGAGGTCTGGGGCGGCAGGCCAGTGGCGAAGATGGCCGAGCCCATCCGCATGGAATAATTATCGGCCGGTGTTGCTGCGCAGCGTGACCATGGCCGCATCGCGCGCTTGTATGGTGCGAGCGCTTTCGCGTATCGACGCTGTCCGGCTTTTTCCATTCGAGGTTCCTGATGAAATCTTCGGTTCCACTCTCGGCCACCAGTGCTCTGGCGGTGATGTTGTCGCTATCCGCTGAAGGCCGGGCGGCTGATGTCGCCGTGATGGCCTACACCGCTTCCGACAGCGCAGTCACGGTCTATACCACCGCCGAGGGTGCTGACCAGCCGATGCTTCGTTCGGAAGTGGCGGCGCTCAAGCCGGGCCACACGCTGGTGGAGGTGGAGAACTCGATCTTCGTCAATCCGACGCGGCGCTTCCAGTCGGTGCTGGGTATTGGTGGTGCGATCACCGATGCCAGCGCGGAGACCTTCGCCAAGCTCGGCAAGGACAAACAGGCCGAGTTGCTGCGCGCGTATTACGACAAGGATGCCGGCATCGGCTATTCGCTGATGCGCACCAGCATCCACAGTTCCGATTTCAGCAGCGCCAGCTACACCTACGTCAAGGAAGGTGACAAGGCACTGAAGACGTTCTCGGTCGATCACGACCGCAAGTACCGCGTCCCGATGATCAAGCAGGCGATCGCGGCAGCGGGCGGCACACTGACCACGTTCGCCAGCCCGTGGAGCGCGCCGGCCTTCATGAAGGACAGTAAGAACATGCTGCGCGGCGGTCACCTGTTGCCGGAATATGCACAGGCCTGGGCGACGTACTACACCAAGTTCATTGCCGCCTACGAAAAGCAAGGCATCCCGATCTGGGGCATCACGCTGCAGAACGAGCCGATGGCGATCCAGACGTGGGAGTCGATGCAGTTCTCGGCCGAGGAGGAGCGTGATTTCCTCAAGAACCATCTCGGGCCGACGATGGAGAAGGCCGGTTATGGCGACAGGAAGATCATCGTCTGGGACCACAATCGCGACATGATGGTGCACCGCGCACACGTGATCTTCGACGATCCGGAGGCATCCAGGTATGCCTGGGGCATGGGCTTCCACTGGTACGAGACCTGGGCCGGTTTCGAGCCGATGTTCGACAACGTGGCGGCGGTGAGCGAGGCCTACCCGGACAAGCACCTGCTGCTGACCGAGGCGACGGTGGAGAAGTTCGACCCCGCCAGGCTGCAGTTCTGGGGCAACGGCGAGCGCTACGGCACCGCGATCATCCACGACCTCAATGGCGGTTCGGTGGGCTGGACCGATTGGAACATCCTGCTCGACGAACGCGGCGGCCCCAATCACGTCGGCAACTACTGCTTCGCGCCGATCCACGCCGATACCCGCACCGGTGAGCTGATCTATACACCGAGCTATTGGTATATCGGCCATTTCTCCAAGTTCATCCGGCCGGGTGCGCAGCGTGTCAGTGCCGCCAGTAGCCGCAGCAATCTGTTGACTACCTCGTTCATCAACGTGGATGGCAAGCTCGCCACGGTGGTGATGAACCCGGGCGACAAGGCGATCACCTACAACTACTACGTGGGTGATGCCTCCACGCAGGTGGAAATTCCGGCGCATGCGATCCAGACGCTGCTGAACTGACGAATTCTCGTGGAGCGGAGCTTGCTCCGCTGAGGTGTGCCCGGTAGGGCTTCAGCCGAGCAAGCTGGGCTCCACGGGCGGTTTGTGCTCGTTGCAGCCGTGGTCATTCGCCGCGCCCGGCTGTTGCCAACCGCAGGAAGGTCTCGTGCTGGTACCGGCTCATGCGCAGCTGCTGGCCGGTATCCATGGTCACGACGTGGTGGCCGTTGAACCACGGGTGGATCGTCTTCACTCTTCGCACGTTGACGATGGCCGAGCGGTGGATGCGCGCGAACTGGCGCGGATCCAGACGCGCGGCCAGTACCGCCATGGTCTCGCGCAGTTCGTGGCTGTGGTCGGCCAGATGGAGTTGGACGGTGTTGCGGTTGGCCTTGATCCAGACGATGTCCTCGACGTCCACGAATACGATGCGCTCGTCCACGCGTACCGGGAGTCGCTGCAGGTAGGCGGTGTGACGGCGCAGTTCGTCCAGCGCCTGCAGGATGCGTGGTGCGGCACCGGCCTCGCTGGTGGTGGCGGCCGCGAGCCGTGCTTTCGCGCGTTGCAGGGTGGTGGCGAAACGTTCGCGGCTGAAGGGCTTGACCAGGTAGTCGACCGCATTGGCGTCGAAAGCGCGCACCGCGTACTGCTCATGGGCGGTGACGAAGATCGTGGCAGGCATGCGCTCCACGCCGATCTGCTCGATCACCGCGATGCCATCCATCTCCGGCATCTGGATGTCGAGGAACACCAGGTCCGGGGAATGGCGTCGGATCTCGGCCACGGCGGACGCGCCGTCACCACATTCGCCGAGCAGCTCGATGTCGGTCTGCTCGCGTAGCAGCCGCACGATCGCGTGGCGGGCGATGGGTTCATCGTCGATGACCAGCGCGGTGAGGCTCATTCCGGGACATGCTCCGGGGCGTCGTCGAGATCTTCCAGCTCATGCAGCGGCAGGCGGATGCGACAGGCCACGCCCTGCGGCCAGATCATGTCGAGCCGGATGTCGGCGCTCTCGCCGTACAGCTCCTTCAGGCGCAGCCGCGTATTCGACAGGCCGATGCCATGGCCGGCAGGATCGCCGTCGGGTTCGAGCGTGCTGTTGTGGTTGCGGACCTCGATGCACAGGTCGGTTCCCTCGCGCCGGCTTTCGATCTCCACACGATCGGCACCGGCGTGCCGGCCGATGCCGTGATGGATGGCGTTCTCCACGATGGGCTGCAGGATCAGGCTGGGGACGGCGCAGTCGAGCGTTTCCGGGTCGACGTAGATGTGCGTGGTCAGGCGATCGCCGAAGCGCTTGCGCTGGATGCCGAGGTAGAGATCGAGCAGTTCCAGTTCGCGGCGCAGGGTGATTTCCTGGCCGTCGTACTCCTCCAGGAACGCGCGCAGCAATTCGCTCAGGCGCAGCAGCATGTCTTCGGCCGAGACCGTGTCTTCGTCCAGCAGGGTGATGATCGCGTGCAGCGTGTTGAACAGGAAGTGCGGCTGCAGCTGCGTTTTCAATACCTGCAAGCGCGATTGCGCCAGCTCGGTGCTCAGGCGGCTGGCTTCCAGCTCGCGACGATGACTCTCGGCACGGAAATGCAGCGCCTGCTGGATCGCGAGCAACGCCCAATAGGTCAGCAGGCCGATGGCGAAGTGCTTGCTCAGGTACTGCGCGAGTTGGTCGGCGAAATCACCTGGTGACACCAGTGCGCCGATCACGACCGCGAACAGCGTGACCAACACGCTGGCGATGATCTGCCGGCCAAGCGCACGCAGCCGCAGCGGCGGTTGGATGGGGAAGCGTTCGCCCAGGCGGAACACCAACGGTGCCAGCGCGGCCCAGGCGTACCACTGGATCATCGACCAGCGCAGGTAATCGGTGGGTGCCCACTGGTACTCGCTGTTGACGGCATCGTGCAGGCATCCCTGGATCGAGAACACCATCACCACGATCGTCCACAGCGCGAAGTAGCGGAACAGGCTGATTTCCGTGTTTCCCAGGCGGATCTTCATCGGGATGGTGCTCGGACGGGTTGGGTGGATCGTATGCGCATGGGAAGGGGCTGAAAAGCAGGGAGGCCAATTACTACGGTTGGTCACGGCGTGGCGACGATTCGTCCCGGATCACTTCCCCGCCGAGGGTTCGGACGCGCCAGATGTGCGCACCGGATCGCTGTGTCGAACGTAGTGGAGGACGCGGTGAAACCGGTACCCCTTCCCACCGGAGAGCGCTGCCATGCATCTGTTCCGCACCATCTTCCTCGCCGCGCCGTTGCTGGTCGCCGCGATCACCGCGCATGCAGAAGACGATTCCCGCGTGCATTACTTCGAGCTGGTCAACCGTGCGTACGACAGCGTGGTCTCGTTCGCGGCCGCGCCGACGGGCACTGAAGCGTTTGAGGAGCAGGTGATGGAAGGGGCGCTGCGTGGCGGCGGGGACTCGGTCACGATCGGATTGCAGGGGGGCGATTGCCGCTACGACCTGCGCTTCGTATTCCGCGATGGTCGCACGTTGGTCTATCGCGGTGCGGATGTCTGCCGTTCCCGCGTGGTGCGCATCCGTGCTCTGCCACAGGGGAGCAAGGGCGGCTCGCACTTCGTTGCTTTGTTGGATCGCTAGGTATCGGGAGTGCAAGTGCAGGAGCGGCACAAGCCGCGATAGGGCATTACCGGGGAAGTCCTATCGCGGCTTGTGCCGCTCCTACCTGCTACGGTTATTGCGTGGACATCGAGTATGGATGCTGCGCCGGATCGGTCGCCCACTGCCTGTTCGGCTCGGCTTGCATCGTGAAGTGCAGCTCGCCGCCGGCCATGATGTCCTCGTGGGAGAGCCACGCGCGCGGCAGCGGTTTGCCGTTCAAGCTGACGCTTCCGACATAGGGGTGCTGTGCGTCCAGACCGTCGGCGATGACAGTGAAATGCTTTCCGTTGGGCAGATTGAGCGCAGCGCGCGGCAGGAACGGGCGGCCGATGATGTACTGGTTGCTGCCCGGTGCGACCGGATAGAAACCGAGTGCTGTGAACACGTACCAGGCCGACATCTGGCCGAGGTCGTCGTTGCCGGCCAGACCGTCCGGACGCGCGGCGTACTGGCTGTCCATGATCTGCTTGAGTCGCGCCTGGGTGCGCCATGGTTGGCCGGCGTAGGCGTAGAGGTAGGCGACGTGGTGACTGGGTTCGTTGCCATGTGCGTACCAGCCGATCAGGCCGGTGATGTCCTCCATGTGCTCGAACACCTTGGGGTCGACCTTGGCATCGAACGCCTGATCCAGCTTCGCCAGCAACTTGTCGGCGCCGCCGTGCGCGGTGGCCAGACCGGCCACGTCCTGCGGCACGTACCACGAGTATTGCCAGGCGTTGCCCTCGGTGTAGTCGCTGCCGTAGCCGCTGGCGGTGGGATCGAACGGTTCACGGAAACTGCCGTCGCGTTTGCGTGCGCGCATGAAGCCGGTGGCCGGGTCGAAGGCGTGTTTCCAGTTGCTGGCGCGCTTGCCGAATTCGGTGGCGATCCCGGGCTTGCCGAGCTTCTGCGCCATTTGCGAAATGGTCCAGTCGTCGAAGGCGTATTCGAGCGTCTTGCTGGCCGCTTCGCCTTCCTCATCGATTGGCACGTAGCCGAGTTCGCGGTACTGGGCGATGCCGTCGTAGGGGCCGTAGTTGGCGCTGGCGACCATCGCATCGAGTGCGTCGTTGGCATCGAAGCCGCCGATGCCCTTCATGTAGGCATCGGCAATTACCGGCACGGCGTGGTAGCCGATCATGCACCACGTCTCCAGGCCGTGGAACGCCCATACCGGCAGGATGCCGTAGGGGCTCTCGCGGCGCGCGGCGAGCAATGAGTTGACGATGTCGGCGGTGTGTTGCGGTGGCTGTACCAACGTCAGCAGTGGATGCAGGGCGCGGTAGGTGTCCCACAGCGAGAAGGTCGAGTAGTTGGTCCAGCCCTTGGCCTGGTGCACCGCGTTGTCGGGTCCGCGATAGCGACCGTCACTGTCCATGAACAGGGTCGGGCCGAGCAGCGTGTGGTAGAGCGCGGTGTAGAACTGGGTGCGTTGTTGTGTGCTGCCTTGTGCATCAACGGCGGACAGTGCTTCGCTCCACTGGCGTTTTGCGTCGGCACGGACGCGGTCGAAGTCGAAGCCGGGGACTTCGGCATCGAGATTGGCGATGGCGTTGTCTTCGCTGACCGGCGAGATCGCCACCTTCACCACCAGTGGCTGCGCGTTGGTATTGCCGAAATCGAACACGCCGACCAATTGGCGACCTTCGATCTGCGCGCGTTGGCGCGGATCTTTCTCTCCCGGTGGCGGGAAGCCCTTGTAGATCACGTCCTGTTCGGTGTCGTGCAGTTGCTGGCCAGTGAGCGGGCGCGAGAAGCGCATCGCGAAATAGAGCTGGCGACCGGGCGCCCAGCCACGTGTCTCACGGAAACCGGTGACGGTGCCGTCGGTACGGATGCGCAAGCGTGACCACTGCACCTTGCCAGGGTAGTCGTACATGCTGGTGCGCAGGTCGACCAGCACGTGCGCGGGCTTGCCCTGCGGGAAGGTATAGCGATGCACGCCGACACGTGCGCTGGCGGTGAGTTCGGCGCGCACGCCGTAGTCGTTCAGCGTGACTGCGTAGTAGCCGGGCTCGGCTTTTTCGTTGTCATGGTGGAAGCGCGAGGTGTAGCCGCTGCCGGGTTTGTCGATGTCGCCGCGTTCGAGCTTGGGCTCGCCGCTGATCGGCATCAGCAGGATGTCGCCGAGATCGGAATGACCGGTGCCGGAGAAGTGGGTGTGCGAGAAGCCGACGATGGTGTGGTCGTCGTAACGGTAGCCGGCGGCCCAGCCGTAGGCCTCTTTGCGTGGCTTGATCTGGGTGTCAGGGCTGAGCTGGACCATGCCGAACGGCACCGTGGCGCCGGGATAGGTGTGGCCTTCGCCACCAGTGCCGATGAAGGGATCGACCGCGCTGTAGGCGTCACTGGCGGTGGCGGCGTGTGCGCTGCCGATCAGCGTGAGGCTGAGCAGCAGAAGGGTGGCGACTCGGCGAAGGCGGTGCATCGTTTTTCCCCGGCGATGAACTGGCGCGACCGTAGCATGAGATATGCGCCGGGACTTGGGTCATCGGTCACGGCGTAGGCGGCGCCGGATGCTTGTCGATGCCTGATGTGCACCGACGCTCGGTCGTCGCATCAAGATCGGACGTCATCCCCGCGAAGGCGGGGATCCAGTGTCTTGTCGCGGTGAAGGCTCAAGTCGCTGGATCCCCGCCTTCGCGGGGACGACGGGATCAGGGCTGGCTGGAGCTTGATGTCGGTCGAGTGCCCACAAGGCGGAGCTCCGAACAGGGATGCAAGTACAAGCTCCGCGCTACGGGGACGAGATCAGCCCAAAAGTTCGAACGTTGTGTGCAGACCATCGGCTTCCGCAGAGGGTGCGACCCACAGATCGAAGGTGCCGGCTTCTACGGTGGGCTTGAGCGTGGTGCCGATGAACAGCAGATCCTCGCGGCGCAGGGTGAACGTCACGTCCGCGCTAGCACCCGCGGCGAGGGAGACCTTGCGGAAGTCCTTCAACTCGCGCACCGGGCGGGTGACGCTGGCAGCGCGATCATGTACGTACAGCTGCACGACCTCTTCTGCTGCGTATCGGCCTCGATTGTGCAGGCGCGCGTGCACGCTCAACGTGCCGCCGGCATCGAGCCTGGCGTTGCCGATGTCCAGGCCGTCGTATTCGATGCGGCCGTAGGTCAGACCATGGCCGAACGGGAACAGCGAGGAATTCGGGATGCTGCGGTAGTGGGTCTTGAACGCGTCGAGTTTTTCCGGCTGTGGATCAGGGCGACCGGTCGGTTTGTGTGCGTAGTAGTAGGGCACCTGGCCGGCTTCGCGCGGGAAGCTCACCGGCAGCCGTCCCGATGGGCTGGTCTTGCCGAACAGTAGATCGGCCAGCGCGGGCCCGGACTGCGAGCCGAGGAACCAGGTCACCAGGATCGCCGGTGCGTTCAACACCGCACCTTGCAGTGCCAATGCGCGGCCATTGCTGAGCAGCACGACCAGCGGCTTGCCGGTGGCGGCGACGGCCTCCACCAACTGCTGCTGGATCTCGGGCACGACGATATCGGTACGCGATTGCGCTTCGCCCGAATATTTGAGCGGTTCGCCGATCGCCAGCACCACTACGTCGGCGGCCTGGGCCGCGCGTACGGCCTCGTCGATTCCGCCGGGTAACGCTTTGTCGAAATCGCTGCCGTCGACGACGTCGAGCGCCTTGGGATCGGCCATCGCCGCGCGCATCGCGCTGGCCAGATCGTGGCCGGTATCATCGCCGCCGAACAGAACCCACGGGCCATGGATGTTGGCAAGATCGCGTGCCATCGGGCCGATCAGCGCGATGCGCTGGCCCTTGGGCTTGAGTGGCAGCAGGTCGTTGTCATTCTTCAGCATCACCACCGACTTGCGTGCGGCTTCGCGCGCCAGCTGCAGTGTTTCAGGACGGCGCTGGCGCGCCTGCGCACGCTTGGGCTGGATGCGCCGATAGGGATCGTCGAACAGGCCGAGCGCGGCCTTGAAGCGCAGTACGCGGCGCACCGATTCGTCCAGCTTGGCCATCGGTACCTCGCCGCTGGCGACCAGCTCGGGCAGGTACTTGAGGTACAGACCGCTTTGCATGCTCATGTCGACGCCGGCCAGGAACGCCTTCTTGGTGGCATCGCGTTCGTCGCTGGCGTAACCGTGCGCGATCAGCTCCATGTCGCCGGTGTAGTCGGAGACGACCAGCCCCTGGTAATTCCACTCGCCACGCAGCACGTCGGTGAGCAGCCAGGTGTTGCCGGTGGCAGGGATGCCGGACAGCTCGTTGAACGCGGCCATCGTGGTCAGCGCGCCGGCGTCGAAGCCGGACTGGAACGGCGGGAAGTAGACCTCGCGCAGGGTGCGTTCGGATACGTCCACGGTGTTGTAGTCGAGCCCGCCTTCGGCCGCGCCATAGGCAGCGAAGTGCTTGGGGCAGGCAGCGACGGCGTCCGGGTGCGACAGTCCTTCGCCCTGGAAGCCACGCACGCGGGCCTCGGCCATGCGCCGGCCGAGCAGCAGATCTTCACCGGTGCCTTCCACCCCGCGGCCCCAGCGGGCGTCGCGGGCCACGTCGACCATCGGCGCGAAGGTCCAGTCGATGCCGACCGCGCTGGCCTCCAGCGCGGCCGCGCGTGCGGTGCGCCGTGCCAGGTCCGGCTCGAAGCTGGCCGATTCGCCCAGCGGCACCGGGAACACGGTGCTGAAGCCGTGGATCACGTCGGCGGCGAACAGCAGCGGGATCTTCAGCCGGCCCTGCATCGCCGCGTCCTGCATCTGCCGGTGCCAGGCGACATGCGAGCCGTTGAAGACGCCGGTGAGCTGGCCGGCGCGGGCCGCTTCCAATTGGGTGCTGGCGGCAGGGGCGCGGGTATTGGGGTTGGCGGCGGTTGCTGCGGCGTTGGCCGCCACCGAGCCGAGCAGGGTGAGCTGGCCGGCCTTCTCCTCCACCGTCATGCGCGCGATCAGTTCATCGATGAAAGCGGGCGTACGCGCGGCGTCGCGCGGCAGCGCCCAGCCGACCGGGATGCGCGACAGCAAAGCAAGCGAGCCGGCGCCGATCAGCAGATTGCGGCGGGTGGTGCGGAGGGTCATTCGAGGGCGTCCTTTAAGCCTGGCAAGACTGTAAACGTTATCGGAAGTAGCCTGTCAGGCCATGACGCACTGCACGATATGGGCTGCTCGGTGCCCACTTCGCGCAGGGCGGAGTGGGCTCTGCTGGGTTTTTCGAGGCGCCGGCCGATGCGCAAGGTCGCGGCGAAAAGAACCCGGCCGGCCAGCGCAGACGGGCTGCCGCTGGCCTCAGCCGTAATGCGGAACCGGCTCGTGGACGGCCGAAGTACCGGCCCCGCGCAGGCGCGGACGCAGCCAGTCGGCGAAGGCTTTTTCGTCGAGGTTGCCTTCGGCCAGGCCGACGTATTGCGGATACAGCTCCAGATCGTCCGCTTCCAACCGCATGTCGTTGAGCATCAGAAAGGTTTCGCAGGCGACCGCTGCCGTGCGCTTGTTGCCATCCACGAAGGGATGATTGCGCGCCAGGCCGAACGCCAGACTGGCGGCCAGATCAGCGAGATCAGGCGGCGGATCACCATAGGCGAACAATTGCTGGGGGCGGGCGAGGGCCGACTCGAGCAGGCTCTCATCGCGCACCCCGCTGCCGCCGCCATGCTCGGCCAGTTGGCGCTCATGGATGGCCAGGGTCAGGGCACGGCCGATCCAGACGATCATGGCGCCACTCCTATTGCGCAAGCTTGTGCAGCAGCATGCGGCGGTCACGCATGATCTTCTCTGCCACATCCATCTGTCGCGCCAGTTCCGGATCGAAGGCGGTCAGGCGGATGCCGTCGGGTGTTTCCAGCGCGTAGAGCTCGTCGCCCTTCTCGACGCGCAGACGGGCCAGCAACTCCTTGGGCAGGATGACGCCGGCGGAATTGCCGATGCTGGTGATCTTGAGCTTCATCGAAGCGCTCCAGGGTTGTTATAACTTTCGTTATATAGCGCGGAAAGGCTTGTCCTGCAAGGGGATGGCCCGCTTGCACGGAGTCCGTCTCGCACCGTGCGATGCATGAGTGTACAAATGTACACCTCGTTTCGCTTTCTGATTGCCCATGTCCCCGCTCCCGCCCCGGCGTGCCGCCATCCTTGCCTTCCTGCGCGACTGTGCGCGGCAGGGCCACGTTCCCAGTCTGGCCGAGATCGCCGGGCACTTCGGCTTCGCCTCGCGCAACGCTGCGCAGAAACACGTGCAGGCGTTGGTCGAGGCCGGGCTGATCGAGCGCCTGCCCAATGTCAAACGCGGTCTTCGGATTCCCGGAGCCCCCGCGCGCCAGGCGCTTTTGGCATTGCCGGTGCTGGGCCGGGTCGCGGCCGGTGTACCGATCGGTGCCGACATCGGCCTGGACGAGCAACTGTGGCTGGATCGCAGCCTGTTCTCGCTGCCACCGGATTACCTGCTGGTGGTGCAGGGCGATTCGATGATCGACGACGGCATCCTCGATGGCGATCTGGTCGGTGTGCACCGCGCCAGCGAGGCGCGCAACGGACAGACCGTGGTGGCGCGGATCGATGGCGAAATCACCATCAAGCGGCTGGAGTGCGGTGCCGAGCGCCTGCGCCTGCTGCCGCGCAATCCGGCGCATGCGCCGATCGAAGTGATGCCCGATGCGGACTTCGCCATCGAGGGTCTGTTCTGCGGCCTGGTGCGGCGGGGATAAAGATGGGCGAAGTACTGGCCCTGGATGAACTGCTGGCGGCACGCACGGTCTGGCACGCCGGTCGCGGGATCGACGTGGCCGAGGGCGGCGAGCCGACCGGTCATGCCGCGCTGGATGCATTGCTGCCGAAAGGTGGCTGGCCACGTCGTGCCCTGACCGAACTGCTGCTGCCGGCCGATGGCGTCGGCGAAATCGCGCTGCTGCTGCCGACGCTGGCGCGCATGACCCAGGCCGGCCAGCGCGTGGTGCTGGTGGCGCCGCCGTACATCCCGTATGCGTCGGCCTGGCAGGCGGGGGGAATCGATCTGGCATGGCTGCATCTGGTCGAGGCCGAGCCGCGCGATGCGCTGTGGGCGTTCGAGCAATGTCTTCGAAGCGGGGCGTGCAGTGCCGTGCTGGGATGGCCGCAGACCGGTGACGCGCGTGCGCTGCGTCGTTTGCAGGTGGCGGCCGACAGCGGTGATTGCTGCGGTTTCGCGCTGCGTGATCGTCGGCATGCGGCCAATGCTTCGCCGGCGGCGCTGCGGCTGGAATACCTGCCGGCACAGGCGGCCTGGCAGGTGCTCAAGTGCCGTGGCGGTCCGGTGCCGGCGCAGCCGCTGCGGCTGGGGCGGTGAGGTCGACATGCTCTGGGCCTGCATCCTGCTGCCACAGCTGGCACTCGACGCGGTATTGCGTCGTCTTCCCGATCCCGACGCACCACTGGCACTGGTGGAAGGCCCCGCGCAACTGCGCACGCTGCACGCGGTCAACGATACGGCGGCACAGTCGGGCCTGAAGGCCGGCATGCGCTTGTCCGCAGCGCATGCGTTGCTGGCCCAGGTGCGTACCGTCGATTACGACCCGGTTGAAGAGGCCCGCTGGCATCGTTTCCTCGCGGCCTGGGCCTACCGGCACAGTTCGCTGGTGAGCATCCAGTGGCCGCGCGCGATCGTGCTGGAGGTGCAGGCCAGCTTCCGCTTGTTCGGGCCGTGGCCGCGCTTCGAGCGGCGCCTGCGCGAGGAACTGGACACGCTGGGTTTCCGCCACCGCATCGCGATGGCACCCACGCCGCGTGCGGCCTGCGTGCTGGCCGGGCTGCGCGACGGCTTGGCGATCACCCACCCCGATGCATTGCGACGCGCGCTCGACAGCGTGCCGATCCGGCGTGGCGCGCTGCCTGGCGATACCGGCGAGCGGCTGCATCGGATGGGCGTACGCACGCTGGCGGCATCGCGCGCGTTGCCGCGTGACGGCGTGCGGCGACGCTTCGGCCTGGAGGTGCTGGAACATCTCGATCGACTCTACGGCGAGGCCGACGATCCGTTGCCCTGCTACGCGCCTCCGGACCATTTCGACGCACGCGTGGAGATGGGCTACGAGGTCGAATCCCACACCGCGCTGCTGTTTCCGCTGCGACGCCTGATCGGCGACCTGTGCACGTACCTGTCGATCCGCGATGGCGGCGTGCAGCGTTTCGTGCTGCGGCTGGAACACGAGCAGGGGCATTGCGATATCGAGGTCGGGCTGTTGTCGGCCGAGCGTTCGCCCGCCTTGCTGTTCGAGCTGGCGCGCAACCGTCTGGAGCGGGTGCAGATCGAGCATCCGGTAGTGGCGGTGCGATTACTGGCCAGGCAGCTGCCGCCTTTCGTGCCGGCGATCAAGGATCTGTTCGATGCCCGCCCGCAGCAGGCGATGGACTGGCCGCAGCTGCGCGAGCGTATGCGTGCGCGCTTGGGTGATGCGTCGGTGTATCGGGTGGTGCCGGGCGATGATCCGCGTCCGGAGCGGGGCTGGCGTCGGGTGATGGAGGACGAGAGTGGACGGGCTGATGCTGCACCGCGTCGCCGATCACCGGTGAAGACGAACTTGCCGGCGCGCGCTGGAAAGACAGCGATGCATGCCGGTAGCGTCGAGCTGCCCGTACCCGATGGTCGACGCCCGCTGCCACCACGTCCGTCCTGGCTATTGCCGCATCCGCTGCCATTGCGCGATCCACATCCACGCATCGTCTCCGGCCCGGAGCGGCTGGAAAGCGGCTGGTGGGACGGCGCGGAGGCCCGGCGCGACTACTACGTGCTGGAAACCGTGCGCGGCCAGCGCGCCTGGGCATTCGTGCCGGCCGGCCAGCGCGAAGGCTGGATGTTGCATGGGTGGTTCGCATGAGCCGGGACGACACGTTCGACGACGTGTATCGCGATACGCCCGGCGGACGTGTGCCCCGCGCCTGGAACGTACTCGCACGCCTGCGTGCTGCCAACGACGATGGTGGCCATGCAGGCGATGACGGCCTGCCCACCTATGCCGAACTGCATTGCCTGTCGGACTTCTCGTTCCAGCGTGGTGCATCCAGCGCAGAGAGGCTGTTCCAACGTGCCCGCGAATGCGGTTACGAGGCCCTGGCCATCACCGACGAATGCTCACTGGCCGGCATCGTGCGCGGGCTGGAGGCGGCGCGTGCCACCGGCATGAAGCTGATCGTCGGCAGCGAGTTCGTACTCGATGACGGCTTGAAGTGCGTACTGCTGGTCGAACACGATGCCGGTTATCCGCAACTATGCGCGCTGATCACCACCGCACGCCGTGCCGCCGGCAAGGGCCGGTACCGATTGACGCGCGCGGATCTGCAGGTGCAGTTCCGGAATGGCGCAGAAGGTGTGTTTGCGCTGTGGCTGCCCGGCGAGCAGGTGAACACGGCTGACGGCGAATGGTTGCGCGACCTGTTCGGCGAGCGTGCCTTCCTCGCCGTCGAACTGCATCGCGAGCGCGACGACGCTGCCCGTCTGGCCGAACTCAAGACGGTGGCACGCCAGCTCGGCATGATCGCGCTCGCCAGCGGCGACGCGCACATGGCCACGCGCAGGGAACGCGTGTTGCAGGACACGCTCACCGCGATCCGCCACAACCTGCCGCTGTCCGAATGCGGCGCGCACCTGTTCCGCAATGGCGAGCACCACCTGCGCACGCGTCGTGCGCTGCTCAGCATCCATGGCGTCGAGCTCATGCAATCGGCGGCCGCGCTGGCACGACGTTGCAGCTTCGATCTGAGCAAGGTGCGCTACGACTACCCGGTCGAACTGGTGCCGTCCGGCGAAACGCCGGCCACGCACCTGCGCAAGCTGGTCATCGCCGGCATGCGGCGGCGATGGAGGGAGGGCCGGGTGCCGTGGAAGGCACGGCGCGACATCGTCAAGGAGCTGGCGTTGATCGCCAAGCTCAAGTACGAGGCGTTCTACCTGACGGTCGAGGATGTGGTGCGGTTCGCGCGTTCGCAGGACATCCTGTGCCAGGGCCGCGGCTCGTCGGCCAATTCGGCCGTGTGCTTCGCGTTGGGGATCACGGCGGTCAATCCCAGCGAGAGCCGCCTGCTGCTGGCGCGCTTTCTGTCGGAGGCGCGCGATGAGCCGCCGGACATCGATGTGGACTTCGAGCACGAACGGCGCGAGGAGGTCATCCAGTACGTCTATCGCAAGTACGGCCGCGAACGCGCTGCGCTCGCCGCCACGGTGATCTGCTATCGCGGCAAGAGCGCGGTGCGCGATGTGGCACGCGTGTTCGGATTGCCGCCCGACCAGATTGCATTGCTCGCCAACTGCTATGGCTGGGGCAACGGCGACACGCCGATGGAGCAGCGTATCGAGGAGGCCGGTTTCGATCTGTCCAACCCGCTGATCTGCAGGGTGCTGGAGGTAACCGAGAGGCTGCGCGACCATCCGCGCCACCTGTCCCAGCATGTCGGCGGTTTCGTGATCTCCGACGCGCCGCTGTCCACGGTGGTGCCGGTCGAGAACGCGGCGATGCCCGATCGCACCATCATCCAGTGGGACAAGGACGATCTGGAAACCATGGGGATGCTCAAGGTCGATTGCCTCGCGCTGGGCATGCTGACCTGCCTGCGCAAGACGCTGGATCTGGTGCGCGGCCATCGTGGGCGAGACCTCGAAGTCGCCACCATCCCCGGCGAGGACACGGACACCTACGCGATGATCCAGCGCGCCGACACCATCGGCGTGTTCCAGATCGAGTCACGCGCGCAGATGGCGATGCTGCCGCGCTTGAGGCCGGAGTGCTTCTACGACCTGGTGGTCGAGGTGGCGATCGTGCGGCCGGGGCCGATCCAGGGCGACATGGTGCATCCGTATCTCAAGCGCAGGCAGGACAAGGGCCTGGTGAGCTTTCCGTCGGAAGGCGTGGAGGAAATCCTCGGGCCGACGCTGGGCATTCCGCTGTTCCAGGAGCAGGTGATGGAGTTGGTGATCCACGCCGGCTACGAGCCGCACGAGGCCGACCAGTTGCGCCGCTCGATGGCGGCCTGGAAGCGCGGCGGCGACATGGAGCCGCATCGCGTGCGCATCCGTGAGCTGATGGAAGGGAAAGGCTATTCGTCGGCGTTCATCGATCAGATCTTCGAGCAGATCAAGGGGTTTGGTTCCTACGGATTTCCGCAGAGCCACGCCGCCTCGTTCGCCAAGCTGGTCTACGCCAGCAGTTGGCTCAAGCGGCACGAGCCGGCGGCATTCGCCTGCGGGCTGCTCAATGCGCAGCCGATGGGTTTCTACTCGGCCAGCCAGATCGTGCAGGATGCATGTCGTGGCAGTCCCGAGCGGGCGTCGGTGAGTGTGTTGCCGGTGGATGTGATGCACAGCGGCTGGGACAACACGCTGGTCGGCGGACGTCCATGGCGCAGCGATGACGAGCCGGGCGAGCAGCCTGCGATCCGGCTCGGCCTGCGCCAACTGGCCGGCTTGTCCGAAGCAATGGCCGGCGCGCTGGTGCGTGCTCGCGCACAACGCTCTTTCGCCACCGTTGCCGACTTGTGCCTGCGCGCCGGTCTGGACGAGAAGGCGCGCACGGTACTGGCAGAAGCAGGTGCGCTGCAGACGTTGGCAGGACATCGCAACGCTGCACGCTGGGCGGTAGCCGGCATCGAGCGCAGTCGCCCGCTGCTGCCGGGCAGTCCAGCCGAGACCGACATTGCATTGCCCGCGCCGCGTCAGGGCGAGGACATCCTGGCCGACTATCGCAGCACCGGCCTGACCCTGCGCCAGCATCCGATGGCGCTGCTGCGCCCGCAGATGCGCCAGCGCCGCATCCTCGGCCTGGAGGAACTGCGCGATCGCCACCACGGCGCCGGCGTACATGTGGCCGGGTTGGTCACCCAGCGCCAGCGTCCGGGCACGGCCAAGGGCACCGTCTTCGTCACGCTGGAGGACGAGCGCGGGATGATCAACGTCATCGTCTGGTCGCATCTTGCGGTACGCCGCCGTCGCGCCTTGCTGGAGTCACGCCTGTTGGCGGTACGCGGCCGCTGGGAACGCGTGGATGGTGTCGAACACCTGATCGCAGGCGACCTGCACGATCTCAGCGAGTTGCTCGGCGAACTGGATGTGGCATCGCGGGATTTTCATTGAGCTGCGCTTTCCATGACTCAGTTGGACCGGATGCGTATCCGATCCAACTGAGCGATACTTTGGAGGGCGGAAACATGATGATCTTCCGCAGGGGCCGCGTAGAAGCGCGGTGATCAGGGAATAGATCCGATTCGAGGGGGACATGATGGGAAAGTGGAGTTTGCCGGCTGTTATTACGCTGCTGGCGGTGGCAGGCTGCGCCTCGGCGCAGGTGGGCGTGGATGCCTATATCAAAAAGGATAATTTCACTGATATTGAGCTATCACCGACAGGAGATTATCTGGCTGCGACGGTGCCGATGGAGGATCGCACTGCGTTGGCGATCATGGAACGGACCGGAAATAAGTTGATTGGAAAATTTGTGCTCGGCAAGAACACGCATGTCGACGGGTTCTGGTGGGTGAATGACAAGCGGGTGCTGATCTCGATAAGCGAAAAGATGGGTCTGCTCGACAAGCCTCAGCCGACCGGTGAGCTGTACGCGATCAATGCCGATGGCGGCAGTCCTGAGTTACTGGTTGGCTATCGTTCCCAGGGCAGCGGGCTGGGAACGAACATCCAGACTAAGAAAACAGAACTCATCGCGGCTTTCCTTAGCGATGCGCTGCTCGATGATGATCGCAATGTTGTCATCGATGTCTGGCCATTGACCGCGCAGGACCCTTTCACACGTGCCGAAAAGCTTGACATCAATACCGGCAGACGCGTCCCGTTGGCCAAGGCTCCGGTCAGACGTGCTCATTTCAGCACGGACAATACCGGCGCAATCCGCTTTGCACATGGCCAGGGCGTGGACAATGTCAGGAAGCTCTACTATCGCGATGGGGCGAGCAGTGACTGGAGGCTGATCAACGACGAGGCAGTTGGTGGTCACGCCGAGTCCGTGATCGGTTTCTCCGCGGACAATGCGATTGCCTACCTGCGGGTTGAACAACGCGAAGGCCCTGACGCCATCGTGGCCTGGGACATCGCTCACGATCAGCGCAAGGAGGTTCTGCGTGACAGCGTTGCCGATCCTCTGCGGATCATCTATCGCGACGGTACCCGGGTGCCGGTCGGAGCGGTGGTGATGAACGGGAAGCCTCGGTCGTTGTTCTTCGACGAGCAGTCGGAAGAGGCTCGGCGCTACCACAGTCTGGAGGCGGCCTTTAGCGACGATGCAATCTATATCACCTCCAGTACCAAGGATGGAAAGCTAGTGTTGTTGGAGACGTATTCCGGCAGTAATCCTGGTGATTTCTATCTTTTCGATACCGTGGCCAAGAAGGCACAGCATCTAGTCAGCCGTCGCCAATGGTTCGATCCGGCAAAGACCGCGTCGGTGCAACCATTCGCATTGAAGGCCCGGGATGGGTTGGGTCTGCATGGCTACCTGACCCTGCCAAAGGACGGCAACGGCAAGAATTTGCCGATGGTGGTGATGCCGCATGGTGGGCCATTCGATATCTTCGATAGCTGGCGCTTTGACGACGATGCACAGATGCTGGCGCAGGCCGGGTACGCCGTGCTGCAAGTTAATTTCCGCGGTTCGGGCAATTATGGTCGAGCATTCAATCAAGCCGGCGCCCGTCAGTGGGGCGGCACGATGCAGGACGACGTCACCGACGCTACGCGTTGGGCGATCGAGCAGGGCATCGCCGATCCTGCGCGTATCTGCATCTACGGCGCGAGCTACGGCGGTTATGCCGCGTTGATGGGGGCGGCGAAGGAGCCGTCGCTCTATAAATGTGCGGCGGGCTATGTGGGTGTCTACGATCTGCCGGTGATGTTCACGCGTGGCGATATCCAGGAACGCGGCTCGGGCGAGACTTATCTGAAGGAATGGATCGGCGATCCCAAGCAGTTGGCAGCGGTGTCGCCGGTCAATCTGGCCGATCGCATCAAGGTGCCGGTGTTCCTGGCGGCGGGTGGCGAGGATCAGCGTGCGCCGATCCAGCATTCCAAACGGATGGAAGCGGCGCTGCGCAAAGCTGGGGTGCCGGTGGAGACGCTGTACTACGACACCGAGGGCCATGGTTTCTACACCGAGCCGCACCAGCGTGAGTACTACACCAAACTGCTGGCATTCCTTGCGCGCTCGCTGGGTGGGCAGCAGGCGGCCGCGGCGCAACCCTAGACAATCGACAGATCCAAATGAAAACGGCGCCTTGATGGCGCCGTTTTTTCTTTCCCGGGCCAGCGCGGTTCAGCGCCGTTGCAACCTGGCTCGACAAAGACCGAGTCCCCCGGCGGCGTATATTTTGCCGGGAACATCGATGGGCTGCGCCGCCTGGGCAGTCCGCTGAGTCACATGCGATACCAAGGGGAAACACATGAAGTGGGTGATGCAGGGGGTGGTATGGGCCTGTCTGGTCGTGGCCGGCTGCGCATCGGCGCAGGTGAAGCTTGACGACTATCTTCGACTGGACGACTTCTCGCAGCTGAAGCTGTCGCCGGATGGGCGGCATTACGCAGTGAGTGTGCCGCTGGAGAACCGCACGGTGCTGGCGATCGTGGACCGCGCGAGCCGCAAGACCACGGGTACGTTCGGGCTTGGCAACGATGTCCATGTCAACGATTTCTGGTGGGCGAACGACCGCAGCGTGCTCATCACCATCAATGAGAAGGAGGGGCGACTGGATAGGCCGCAGCCTACCGGCGAGATGTACGTGATGGACGTGGACGGCAAGAACGCCCAGCAGCTGGTGGGCTATCGCACGCAGGGCCCTGGATTGGGCAACCTGATGAACAACAAGCAATCCGAGAGTGTGGCGGCCACGTTCGTCGGTCGGCTGCAGGGCGATGACAATCAGGTGTTGGTTGCGATCTCGCCCCTGGTGCTCTCGGGCGTGCCATACACCCGCCTGGATCGCATGGATGTACGCAATGGTCGGCGTGCGACGGTGGCCAGCGCGCCGGTGCGGCGTGGCATGTTCTATGTGGACAACGCTTCGCGGGCCCGCTTCGCCGAAGGAGCCGATAGCGACAACGTCAGCAAGCTCTATTACCGCGGCAGTGATGGCGGCGACTGGAAGCTGATCAATGACGAGGCGAGCAGTGGCCATGTCGAGACTCCGCTCGGTTTCTTGGCGGACGACACGCTGGCTTATCTCAGCGTCCAGCAGGCATCGGGACCGAATGCCATCGTCGCCTGGAATCCGGCGACGGGAGAGCGCAAGGAAGTGCTGCGCGATGCGGCGGTCGATCCTCTGGAGATTCTCTACCACGATGGCGATACGGTGCCCGTGGGCGCAGCCCTGATGAACAATGGGGTGCGTAATGTGTTCTTCGATCCCGCTGGCGAGGATGCACGGCTGTACGCCGCTCTGGAGAAAGTAGCCGGAGGGCAAGCGGTCCAGGTCGTATCGCGGACGCGGGATGGGGCGACCTTGCTGGTATCGACTTATTCCGGCACCAATCCCGGCGATTTCTATGTGTTCGAGCGTGCGACCGGCAAGCTCGAACTGCTTGCCAGCAGGCGCCAATGGATTGATCCGGCACGGGCGGCAGAGGCCACGGCCTTCACGTTCAGGGCGCGCGACGGTCTGGACCTGCACGGCTATCTCACCCAGCCACGCGGCAGCAGCGGCAAGCACCTGCCGATGGTGGTCGTACCGCACGGTGGCCCGTACGACATTTTCGATCACTGGTCCTTCGATATCGAGGCACAGATACTCGCGCAGGCCGGTTATGCGGTGCTGCAGGTCAACTTCCGCGGCTCGGGCAACTATGGGCGCGCGTTCCTGCATGCCGGCGCTCGGCAATGGGGCGGCACGATGCAGGACGACGTCACCGATGCCACACGCTGGGCGATCGAGCAGGGCATCGCCGATCCTTCGCGCATCTGCATCTACGGTGCGAGCTATGGCGGTTATGCCGCGTTGATGGGCGTGGCGAAGGAGCCGTCGCTCTACAAGTGTGCGGCCGGCTATGTGGGTGTCTACGATCTGCCGGTGATGTTCACGCGCGGCGACATCCAGGAGCGTGGTACGGGCGAGACCTATCTGAAGGAATGGATCGGCGATCCCGCACAACTGGCGGCGGTGTCGCCGGTCAATCTGGCCGATCACATCAAGGTGCCGGTGTTGCTGGCGGCAGGTGGCGAGGATCAGCGTGCGCCGATCCAGCATTCCAGGAGGATGGAAGCGGCGCTGCGCAAGGCCGGCGTACCGGTGGAGACGCTGTACTACGACACGGAAGGCCATGGTTTCTATACCGAACCGCACCGACGTGAGTACTACACCAAGCTGCTGGCATTCCTGGCGCATTCGCTGGGTGGGCAACAGGCGGCCGCGGCGCAGCCGTAGGCGATCGACAGGAGCGGCTCTGTTCGCATGGGATGGTGCTCTGTGGGAGGAACTCTGGGCGGTGTCAGAGGAAATCGTCCACACCGAATGCGAACACAGCCAATGAAAACGGCGCCGCAAGGCGCCGTTTTCGTTCCCGGGCGAGCGTGGTTCAACGCACGCCGTGCATCAAGCGTTTCAACAGCGGCGCCGCCAGCAACGCCACGACACCGCAACCCAGGCCGATCCACATCATCAGCCAGAACAGATGCGCGTAGCCGGTCGAGGCTTGCACCAGATCCAGCGTCTGGCCGTCGGGTACGTCGATCGCGGCGAGTTTGCCGAACAGGGCGGCCAGCGCCTCGGAGAACGCGGTGGCGAGGAACCAGGTGCCCATCATCAGGCTGACCACGCGCGGTACCGCCAACTGCGTGACCGCCGACAGGCCCACGGGAGACAGGCACATCTCGCCGATCTCCAGCACCAGGTAGGCCAGCACCAGCCACCACACGCTGGCCATCTGTCCGGTGGCGCCGACCTGCTGCGCAGCCAGCGCCAATGGCACGAACGACAGCCCGGCGAACAGCAGGCCGAACGCGGATTTCACTGGCTTGGAAGGATCCGCGTTGCGGCGGTCCAGCCACGCCCAGATCGCCGCGAACAACGGTGCCAGCAGCACCAGGAACAGCGCACCGAGATAGGTCAGCGAGCCGGCCGTCTGCGGCAGCACGATGCAGTCGCGCACCAGGAATACCAGCATCAGCGCGACCACCGTAACGAACAGCACGCGCGGCGCGGCGGAAGCAGGATTGCGGTCGGACATCGAGGCGGCCACGACGAAGCCCAGCGGCGCCAGCAGCAACGAGGCGATCGACCATGGCAGCGGCGTGCCATCGCGGATCACCAATGCCGGTACTACGTCCTTGGTCAGCAGGCGATCGTTGAAGGTCACCCAGGAGCCGTAGGTCTGCTCGTACAGGGTGAAGAACACCAGCGCCATGAAGATCAGCGATATCAGCGCGATCATCTGCTGGCGCTGTACCGGTGTGCACTGGCTGCCGATGAACCAGCCGAACCACACCAGCACGCCGCCCAGCACCACCAGCATCAGCATCAACGCCAGCGAGACTTCACCACCCAGAGAAAACGCACCGTTGGCGGCGGCCCACATCAGCCACGCCACCGGCAGCACGCCCACTGCCGCCACGCCGTAGATCAGCCATTCGCGCGGGACGCCGGCGACGCGCTCGCGCAGTGTGGCCGGAGCGGGCGGCTCGGCGTGGCCGTGCAGGTACTTCTGGCCCCACAGGAACATGCCAAGACCGACCAGCATGCCGATGCCCGCAGCGCCGAAGCCGTACTTCCAGCCATAGGCCTCACCGACGTAGCCGCACACCAGCGAAGCGAACAGCGCGCCGAGGTTGATGCCGGCGTAGAACAGCGAGAAGCCCGAGTCGCGTCGCGGATCGTTCTCGGCGTAGAGCTTGCCGACGATAGTGGAGATGTTCGGCTTGAGGAAGCCGACGCCGACGATGATCAGCGCCAGCGACAGATAGGTCACCGCCAGAGCGGTGGTGTCGCGTACCACTTCTCCGTTGACGCGGGTGGCGGCATGGCCCTCGAACGCCATGCCCAGATGTCCCAGTACCAGCAGGATGCCGCCGAACACCACCGCCTTGCGCATGCCCAGCCAACGATCGGCGAGCAGGCCACCGAACACCGGGATGCAGTACACCAGTCCGCCATAGGCGCCGAGCAGATCCAGCCCGGCCTTGTCGCCGAACAGGTGGTACTTGGTGAGGTAGAGCAGCAGCAGCGCCTTCATCCCGTAGAACGAAAAGCGCTCCCACATTTCGGTGAAGAAGCAGATGTAGACGCCCTTGGGGTGGCCGAGGAAGTCGTCTGGCCGGGTAGCGGCAAGGGTTGAGGACATGGGCGGACGGTCGCGAAGAAGCGGCGAGTATAGGCAGGCCCGCAGGCTTGCATAGGAGTGGCTCTGGGGATTGGCCGCGACGGGGCCTTGCCAATAAATCGCCGTCCTCGCGAAGGCAGGGGAGGACGGGGGGCTTGCGAGCCATGGGCTCGCACCCGGCCGAACGCCCGAGCGCTGGGCGCGAGGGTCAGGAGGCGCAGATCCAGCGACTTGAAGCTCTCGGAAAAACCCAGGCCACTGGATCCCCGCCTTCACGGGGACGACGGTCGATTCCGTGGCGCGGGAGGCGGGCGCACTGGACTTGAATGGTTTCAGACGATAGCGTGAGGCGGATTTTTTGCCATTCCATCAGGGGGTTACCCAATGAGCCAAGACGCCCAGCCGCGCCAGCTCACTTTCCGCGCCGTACTGCTGGCCATCGTGCTGGCGGTGATCCTTGCGGCCGCCAATGCCTATCTGGGCCTGTTCGCCGGCCTGACCATCGCCACTGCGATCCCGGCGGCGGTGGTCTCGATGGGCGTACTGCGCCTGCTCGGCGGCGGCACGATCCTGGAAAACAACATCGTCCAGACCGGTGCCTCGGCCGGCTCGTCGATCGCCGCCGGTGTGATCTTCACGATCCCGGCGCTGGTGATCATGGGCTACTGGCCGGACTTCAAGTACTGGTGGGTGCTGGGCATCGCCGGCATGGGCGGCCTGCTCGGGGTGTTGTTCTCGGTGCCGCTGCGGCGCTCGATGATCGTCGAAGACCCGCTACCGTTCCCGGAGGGCAAGGCGGCGGCCGAGGTGCTCAAGGCGGGCGAGAACCCCGGTCCGGGCCTGAAGATCCTGGCGCTGTCCGGCGCGATCGGCGCGCTGGTCAAGCTCGCCGCCGCCAGCGGCCTGCGCTTGATCCCGGATACCTGGATTCAGTCGACCTACGTCGGCAGCTCCAAGATCACTGCATTCCTTGGCACCAACCTGTCGCCGGCGCTGCTCGGCGTGGGTTACATCGTCGGCCTGAACGTCGGCATCGTGGTGGTGTCCGGCTCGATCCTGTCCTGGCACGTCGCGATCCCGCTGTACCAGGCGTTCTTTGCCGGCAGCGATCCGGCGCTGGCGGCCAAGCTGGTGGATGCCTCGGCGGCCGATGCGGCCTATGCGATCTGGAGCGCGAAGATCCGCTACCTGGGCGTCGGCGCGATGCTGGTCGGTGGCATCTGGACACTGTTCTCGCTGCGCAAGTCACTGCTGAACGGTGTGAAGAGCGGCTTCGCCGCCGCGCGCAAGAGTGGCGGCCCGGTGCTGGCGCACACCGAGCGCGATCTGCCGATGAAGTGGATGCTGGTGGCGCTGGTGATCTTCACCCTGCCGCTGCTGGGTCTGTATCAGGCGATCGTGCAGCAGTGGCACGTCTCGATCCCGATGACGATCATCATGATCGTCGCCGGCTTCCTGTTCGTGTCGGTGTCGGCCTATCTGGCGGGTCTGATCGGCTCGTCGAACAACCCGGTTTCGGGCATCACCATCTCCACCATCCTGTTCGCCTCGGCGGTGCTGGTGCTGCTGCTCGGCAAGAGCGGACTGACGCCGGTGGGCATCGGCGGCGCGCCGCTGGGCGCGGTGGCGGCAATCATGATCGGCGCTGTGGTGTGCTGCGCTGCAGCGGTGGGCGGCGACAACCTGCAGGACCTGAAGGCCGGTTATCTGGTGGGCGCGACGCCGTGGAAGCAGCAGTTGATGCTGGGGGTCGGCGCGTTTTCATGCGCGCTGATCATGGCGCCGGTGCTGAACCTGCTGGCACAGGCTTACGGCATCGGCGCGCCGACGCCGGAGCATCCGAACGCGTTGGCCGCGCCGCAGGCGAACCTGATGGCTTCGGTCGCGCGTGGCCTGTTCGGCGGCGAACTGCCGTGGTCGATGATCGCGCTGGGTGCGGTGGTCGGCGCGCTGGTGATCGCCCTGGACGCATGGTTGAAGTCGCGCAAAGCCCACTTCCGCGTGCCGGTGCTGGCGGCGGCGATCGGCATCTACCTGCCGCTGGAGCTGATGGTGCCGATCTTCCTCGGTGGCCTGCTGGCGTATCTGGTCGAGCGCTTCCACAAGGTGCGTGTCGATGACGAAGAGGGACGCGATCGTGTGCATCGTCCGGGCGTGCTGTTCTCGGCGGGTCTGATCACCGGCGAGGCGCTGATGGGTATCGCCATCGCGATTCCGATCGTGGCCGCGGGGCGCGCTGACGTGCTGGCATTGCCGGAGCTGTTCCACCTCAACCAGTGGATCGGCCTGGTGGTGCTGGCGCTGGTCGGCTGGCTGCTGTATCGCACCGGCAAGAAGGGCGAGCAGGCGGTCTGAGGCGGCTCGCACTCTGTAGGAGCGGCTTTAGCCGCGATGGAGCTTTACCGGTAAGTCCCCATCGCGGCTGATGGCCCGAGGCCACCCAGAGCCGCTCCTACAAGGAAAACAGGGCATGACTTCATGCCTTTGTCGGGCGCGTGTTGCGCCACCTACCATCCTCGTTTTGCCGTTCCGGGAGATCCCGATGAAGCTTCGTACTGCCCTGCTGCCCCTGGCTCTGTTGGCCGCGCTGCCCGTCCTGGCCGGCGCGCGTGGTTTGGAGGTGCGCGACCTGGTCGCGCTCGACCGCGTATCCGCGCCCACGCTCAGCCCCAATGGCGGCGTGCTGGTATTCGCCAAGCGCAAGATGAATCCCGAGCTGACCAAGGCCAGCAGCAGCCTGTGGATACGCGACCTGCGTACCCGCGATCTGGCGCCGCCGAAGCAGTTGACGC
Source organism: Pseudomonas sp. GW821-FHT07E12 (assembly GCF_058986605.1). Taxonomy (NCBI): domain Bacteria; kingdom Pseudomonadati; phylum Pseudomonadota; class Gammaproteobacteria; order Pseudomonadales; family Pseudomonadaceae; genus Pseudomonas; species Pseudomonas sp. GW821-FHT07E12. The sequence continues at coordinate 106,838 of NZ_JBYSVX010000008.1, forward strand.
CCGAAGGCTGGAACGTCAATTCGCCGGAATTCTCCGCCGATGGCCAGAGCGTCTACTTCCTCAGCGCCAAGTCCGGTATCCAGCAGCTCTATTCGATCGCGCTGAGCGGCGGCGAGCCGCGCCAGTTGACCGATTTCGCTGTCGACGTGGACAGCTTCAAGCTCTCGCCGAAGGGCGAGCGCATCGTGTTCAGCGCCGGCGTGTTCCAGGACTGCGGTTCGGACCTGGCCTGCACCAAGAAGAAGGTCGATGCCGACGAAGCCTCCAAGGCGTCGGGCAAGGTGTTCGACTCGCTGTTCGTGCGCCATTGGGACACCTGGAACGACGGCCGCCGCAACACCTTGTTCGTGGCCGAACTGCCGAAGGCGGGCGCCAAGCCGGTGGTCGGTGCCTCGGCGATCAGCGTGACGATTGCGGGCGACGCGCCATCCAAGCCGTTTGGCGGCAACGACGATTACACCTGGTCGCCGGATGGCACCTCGGTGGTGGCCAGCATCCGCGTCGCCGGCCGTCAGGAGCCGTGGTCGACCAACTTCGACCTGTACAAGCTCGACGCCGCCGGTCGCAAGGCGCCGGTCAACCTGACCGCGTCCAACCCCGCCTGGGATGCCGGTCCGGTGTTCAGCGCCGACGGCAAGACCCTGTACTACCGCGCGATGAAGCGTCCGGGTTTCGAAGCCGACCGCTTCGGCCTGATCGCACTCGACCTGGCCAACGGCAAGACCCGCGAGATCGCGCCGGATTGGGATCGTTCGGCCGGCGAGATCGTGTTGTCCGCCGACGGCAAGGCGATCTACACCAGCGCCGATGACGTGGGCGAGCATCCGCTGTTCCGCGTCGACATCGCCTCCGGCAAGGTCACCGAAGTGGTGGGCGACGGCAGCGTCGGCTCGCCGGTGCTGGCCGGCCCGACGCTGGCTTTCACCCGCAACTCGCTCAAGAGCGGCGACCAGATCTTCGTGACCGACGCCGACGCCAAGGCGTTGCGCGCGATTACCCCGAGCGCGGCCGAGACGCTGCCGGACGTGCAGTTGGGCGATTTCGAGCAGTTCAGCTTCAAGGGCTGGAACGACGAGACCGTGCACGGCTACGTACTCAAGCCGTACAACTATCAGCCAGGCAAAAAATACCCGGTGGCGTTCCTGATCCACGGTGGTCCGCAGGGCAGCTTCGGCAACGGCTGGAGCTACCGCTGGAATCCGCAGACCTATGCCGGCCAGGGCTACGCCGTGGTGATGATCGATTTCCATGGTTCGACCGGTTATGGCCAGGCGTTCACCGACGCGATCAGTCAGCACTGGGGCGATCGCCCGCTGGAAGACCTGCAGAAGGGCTGGGCCGCCGCGCAGCAGCAGTACGGTTTCCTCAACGGCGACAAGGCCTGTGCGCTCGGCGCCAGCTATGGCGGCTTCATGACCTACTGGATCGCCGGCAACTGGAACCAGCCCTGGAAGTGCCTGGTCGCCCACGACGGCGTGTTCGACAACCGCACGATGGGTTACGCCACCGAGGAACTGTGGTTCAGCGAGTGGGAAAACGGCGGCACGCCGTGGCAGAACCCGGCCGGCTACGAGAAGTTCAACCCGGTGCTGCACGTGAACCAGTGGAAGGCGCCGATCCTGGTGATCCACGGCCAGAAGGACTTCCGCATCCCGATGGAACAGGGCCTGGCCGCGTTCACCGCAGCACAGCGCAAGGGCATCGAGTCGAAGTTCCTGTACTTCCCGGACGAGAACCACTGGGTGCTCAAACCGCAGAACAGCATTCTCTGGCATGACACTGTCAATGCGTGGTTGAAGGAACACATTGGCGAGTGATTTCCGGCCCGTGAAACGGACAACGCCGCGCATTGCGCGGCGTTGTCCGTTCTGGATCAAGCAAGGGTGCTCAATGCGTTCGCAGGTTGTTCAACTGGCGCTCGATGGTATCCAGGATTGCGGCCACGGAAATCCCGTATGAACCTGCTTGGCCTGCATCGAACGCGGCCTTCCATTGGGCATGGCCAGCCTCGTAGGCCGGGTCCGGCACGTCGCTGCCGACCAGCGTCGCCTCACTGAGCTCGAAGGTTTGGGCGATCACCGGCGCATGCGCCAGTGACGTCATCAGCCCATTCGGCAGGCCCGGATGGCGGATGCGCAGGTCACGCAGCGTGACGTGAATGATCTCGCCCAGATCGAGAGGATGTTGCTCGATGCGATTGATCAGCAGAGTGGGAGTCTCATCGGGTGTACGGCCCTTGCACCGCCAGACCTGGCCGACAGCATAGAGGGGAGATATGGCAGACATGGCGTCCCTTGCGCAGGTAATGTGCCACCCATGATGCCTTGTACATGCGACCTGCATCCAGCTGCCGCATCGGTCAGGGCTGCATCTGTATCATGAAGCGACCCTCGCCGCGGGTTTCTCACCGCCTCCGATTCTTTCGCTCACCATGAAAAGCATCGATCCCGCCGATCTCGAAGCCCTGTTCGATGCAGTGCCCGACGTGCTGTTCTTCGTCAAGGACCGTGAGGGGCGCTATACGCATGTCAATCAGACGATGCTGCGCCGGCTTGGCCTGAAGTCGCGCAAGGAGCTGATCGGCAAGCGTGTGATCGAGGTCTATCCGAGTGGCTTGAGTGCCAGCTATGCCAACCAGGACGAGCGCGTGCTGGCCGGTGAGACGATCGACAACGTGCTGGAGTTGCATCTGTTCGCCAATGGCGAACCGGGCTGGTGCCTGACCTGCAAGCGACCGCTGCGGGTGGATGGCGAAGTGCAGGGCATCATCGGCATCTCGCGCGACCTCGATCCGCAGGACGGACACGATACGCAGTACGAGAAGCTGCGCCTGGCGCTGGGCTATCTGCATGTGAACTACGCACAGAACGTACGCATGCAGACGTTGGTGGACATCACCGGGTTCTCGATGTCGAAGCTGCAGCGTTCGTTCCGGCGCGTGTTCCAGCTCACGCCGCAGCAGGTGCTGACCAAGCTGCGTCTGCAGATGGCGATGCATTTGCTGCACGGCAAGCAGAGCGTGACCGAGATCGGCCACGCCTGCGGCTTCAGCGACCAGAGCGCGTTCACCCGCCAATTCAAGACCGCCACCGGCATGACGCCGAGTGAATATCGCGCGCTGGCCAATGCGCGACTGGTCGAGCAGGCCGGGCCGCCGGATCCGTCGCCGCGCTGAGCCGCTCTACCGGCAGATTCGGATCAGGCCAGCATCCTGACCTTTTTCTCGCGCGCCCATTGGCGCGTTTTGGCGGCGGCGATGAAGGCTTTGGTATCGCCGGCATCGACCACGCCCTTGTCCTTGCCGACGTTGCCGACCTTGAGCAGCGGTGCGCTGCCGGCATCGTGAGCGATCGCCTTCAGGTGCGCCCAGGCATCGGCGACGAAGCCGATCGCCGCCGAGTCCTTCGCCAATTGCTTGCCGGCCTCGGCGGACAGCACCACCGCGATCGCGTCGAACACGATCGAGGGCGTGCCGGCGAGTTGGCCGTCCGCGGCGAGTTGGGTGCCGTCGCTGAGTTTCCCGCCGCCTAGCTTGGGCGCGACGATCTTGACCGTCGCGCCGGCCGACTCGGCGGCCTTGCGCAACGCCTTCACCAGCGTCGCATCGGAGCCGTCGTCGATCAGGATGCCGACCGCGCGCCCCTGCAAGGTGTCCTTCATGCGGCCGATGATCTGTAGCGCTGGTGATAGCGGCAGATCGGTCGGTGCAACGGCGGCATGCGGCGCCGGTGGCAACGTCCGCAGGCCGAGACCGTCGGCCACGCGTTGTGCGAGGCTGGCATCGACATGGCGCAGGTGGCCGACGATCGCTTCACGCACATGCGCGGTCTCGACCTTGGACAGCTCGAATACCAGCGCCGAGGCGATGTGTGCCTGCTCCGGCGCGCTCTGGCTGCGATAGAACATGCGTGCCTGGCTGTAGTGATCGGCGAAGCTCTCGGCGCGGATGCGACCTTTCACTCCGTCGCTGGGCGTGGCGTGACTGACGAAACCGTGCGGACTGGCGCGCGGCGAATCCGGTTGCAGCGAGCTTGGTTCGTAGTTCACACGACCCTTGGGTATCTGCATCTGCATGTGGCCGTCGCGCTGCTGGTTGGCGAACGGGCACTTTGGTGTGTTGATCGGGATCTGGTTGAAATTGGGGCCGCCCAGGCGGCTCAGCTGGGTGTCCAGGTACGAGAACAGGCGCCCCTGCAGCAGCGGATCGTTGCTGAAGTCGATGCCGGGCACGATGTTGGCCGGGCAGAAGGCGACCTGTTCGGTCTCGGCGAAGACGTTGTCCGGCCAGCGATCCAGCACCATGCGGCCGACGATCTGCACCGGCACCCGTTCCTCGGGGATCAGCTTGGTCGGGTCGAGATGGTCGAACGGGAACCTCGCCGCCTCCTTCTCGGTGAACAACTGCACGCCGAATTCCCATTCGGGAAACGCGCCGGCCTGGATCGCCTCGAACAGGTCGCGGCGGTGGAAATCCGGATCGGCGCCGGCCAGTTTCACCGCCTCGTCCCATACCGTCGATTGCAGGCCCAGCTTCGGCCGCCAATGGAACTTCACGAACGTGCTCTCGCCCTTCTCGTTGAGCAGGCGGAAGCTGTGGATGCCGAAGCCTTCGATCGTCCGCAACGAGCGCGGGATCGCGCGGTCGCTCATCGCCCACATGACCATGTGGAAAGACTCGGGCGTGAGCGAGATGAAATCCCAGAACGTGTCGTGCGCGCTGCCCGCCTGCGGGAAACCGCGATCCGGCTCCATCTTCACCGAGTGGATCAGGTCCGGGAACTTGATCGCATCCTGGATGAAGAACACCGGGATGTTGTTGCCGACCAGGTCGAAGTTGCCTTCCTTCGTATAGAACTTGACGGCAAAGCCGCGCACGTCGCGCGGCGTGTCTACCGAGCCGGCGCCACCAGCCACGGTGGAGATGCGGGTGAACAGCGGGGTCTTCTCGCCGACTTCGGTCAGCAGCTTGGCGGTGGTGTACTTCGACAACGATCGGGTCAGCTCGAAGTAGCCGTGTGCGGCGCTGCCACGCGCATGCACGATGCGTTCGGGAATGCGCTCGTGGTCGAAGTGGGTGATCTTCTCGCGCAGGACGAAGTCTTCCAGCAATGTCGGCCCGAGCGGCGTGGCACGCAGCGAGTTCTGGTTGTCGGAGATTGCCAGTCCCTGATTGGTGGTCAGTACCGGATGAGCGCCGCCGGCCTGCTGCTGCAGCTCGTCGCCGTTGCCGCGGTGATCGCTGGCGTGGGGCTTGTCGGGAGTGGTGCGGGCGGGCTTGCCGGTCGGCTTGCTGGCGGCCATCGTGCGGTCCTGGGTTGGGTGGTGAACCCGGTCAGGGTGCGAACGAAGGTGTTAATCGTGGGTCGGTAATTGCACCGCTGCATGCACGTGGGCTTCACGGTTGCGTGATGGCGTTGCGTACGCGTGCTGCCACCGTGGCCGTTATACATGCCTTTCCTGTGGGCTCGGCCGCTTTCTCCGGGAGCGCCTGGAGCCGAGCTCGGCTCTACGGTGTGACGCGTTGCTAGAACGCCAGCCGGTCACCCTGTTGCGGCAGCACGAAGCGAACGTGCAGATCGTTGCGCTGCTGCAGCTGCGCCTGGATCGTGGCGCGGGTGTCGCGGCCGGGCTGAAGTGATGGCTTGATGTGCGTGATCACCACTGGCAGATCGCGCAATGCGTCGTCGCCACCGGCTTGCACAGCGAGAACGTGCAGCTCGCGCAGCAGCCAATGCGGCGTGAGGTGGCCGTAGAGATGATCGTCGTCCACATCGTCGGGGTAGGACGTCTCGATCACCACGGCTTTCAGTTCGCCGCGTTTGAGCAGCGGCGCGAGCCGTGTCCATGCCTGCGCCAGGCGCTCGCTGTGCTGCACGGCATCCGGACCGGTGTCGCCGAAGTAGGCCAGGTATGCATCGCCTGCGCGCAGCAGCAACATCGACGATTGCATGCGATCGTGCTGTAGCGGCAGCAGCAGGCCCTGCAGCGAGGTGCCTTCGATGGCGAACCACTGCCCGGGCTCCTCTTCGCGCAATGCGTACTGGCCCAACGCTGGTGGCGTACCGCGATCGGCGAAGTTCGGCCACGCGCTCCAGTTGAAGTAATCGCGGGATAGCGCATCCAGCGTCGAAGCCAACCCGTAGATCGGCTTGTGGGTGTCGTCGGTGGCGGCGATCAGCAGCCCGGCGACGTGATCCAGATGTGGGTGGCTGATGAAGTAGCCAGCAATGCGTTCGCGTAGCACACGACCGGCCGCAGAGGTCGTGTCCGTTGGCGAGGGTGGCGTGCCGAAGGCGCCGCGTTCCATCGCGCGCTCGATGCCGGGCAGCAGCGTGCCGGCATCGAGCGCCATGTAGCGATCATCGTGCGGCGTGCGTGCGAGCCAGGCGCTGAGGTTGCCGTCATGCAGGCCGCCTTGTACGCCGAGTGCGATCAACTCGAACGCGGGAGCGTTCCGTGTTGCATCGCCGGCGTGTGCGGGACGCATCGCGGCGAGGGCGAGCGAGGCGGCGAGCAGTAGGCGGACCATCGACGATGTCATCACGGCATGGTGGGCGGAGCGTGATGACAAGCATAGCGGTTGCGTGAGGCGTCTCGTTGCTGTCTTGAGTAGAAGCGGGTCCATGTGACCTTGGGCCATAAGTCGTACTGGACCATCACGATGAAATGAGTTCTTCGATCAAGGAACGTTCAATCAATTGGAGAGCATATTCACATAAGCAGTGAAGGGAATTTAAAGGGCGCGTGAAATAAGATGATTTCACGTGCTCTAGATATGCGGTGAGATATCGATACGCCTCCCAAAGGACGCATTGGTGGTTATTAATTTGAGGCGCGTGAGTCCCATCGATCCGTTTTGATCTAGACGGGTGCATGCAAGGAGATGCCTTGCTTTAATTCGGGAGAAACACTGGGTGTGTGGCAACGAATATTATGTGCATGGCGCGTGATGCCGCACTGATTGACCACATATCCATCTGCTGAAGATCGGGCTGGGCGCAATACGGGTTAGGGGCATGGGAGCTGGATATTTAGGTGTATTGGAGCAGTGGATGCCGTCAACTTCTCGTGATTGTGTGATTCGTATCCCGAATAAACATTATCTTTCCGCGAGTTTAATGGATCTCGCGGTGTAGGGATTTTTTTGTTCAAAAACTTCTGGGGCATGTGAATTCTGGTCATTGGCCGGAATGCCTGATGTCGTGCCGACGAAGTGATATTCAAATTTATTAATAGGGCGAGTCCATGCCGCGCCCTCAGGAAGGTTTATGCGTGACTTCAAAGCGAAGGTCTCCATGCCGGGGCCTTGACCGAGTTCCGAGCGAGGCCATCGACACAGGACCGCGACGCTACGGCGACGGGGATTCTCCCGTTCGTTCCGCTTTCGATGGCCGGGTCGCGATGCGCAGACGTACTTCGTCATAGACAAGCGGCCCGACGGCCCAGAGGAGGCGGTATGAACAAGATCTACAGCAAGGTTTGGAACGCATCCTTGAAGATGCTGGTGGTGGCCTCCGAGTTCGCGCGGATGCGTGGAAAGAGCGGGGGCTCGCGGCATGGCGCCGGACGCGCGCGCGGCACGCTTGCGGTGGGATTGCTCTGCCTGGCTTGCAGCGTCGGTGCTTTGGCGCAAAGCCAGCCACCAACCGAGGAAGAAGAAGCGGTGGCAAGTACGCCTTCGACCCAGGAAGAGGACGAGTCATCGCAGGTGCTGCTGGCGATGCCCAGCTACGCCGCGAATTTCGACATGGTCACGCCGATGGTGGATGTGACGCCGATGGCGGTGACGCTCGATGTGGTGAAGGTGAACGGCAACGCCCTTACGCAGCAGGCCGTGGCCACGGGCACCAACAACATGGCCATCGGCGCCAGCGCGAATGCAGGGGCGATCACCGGTGCCATTGCCATCGGTCCCGATTCCCTGGTCAGCAACGCTACGCTGGCCACCCTTGGGCAGCGCCGCACCGATGGCCTGGGTTTTCCCAGCAGCAGTGCGAGTGGAGGTGCCAGCGCCATCAGTCACAGCCCCATGGCCATTGGCAGTGATGCTCAGGCTACCGGCAGTGGCGATATGGCCATTGGTTCCAGCTCGCGCGCTACGGGAAGCGTAGGGATAGCCTTGGGTGTCAGCGCCAACGCAAGCAACAACAGTGCGATTTCGATCGGTCAGGCTGGCTTTGCCAGTGGTGGAAGTTCGCTGACCCTGGGCCGCATGGGCGTGGCCCAGGGCGATTTGAGCATGGCCATCGGCAACACGACGACCGCAATCGGGAACAGCAGTATCGCGATCGGCAACTCGGCCTATGCGACGGGCAACCGCGCCTTGGCTTTCGGCAATTCAGTCGCGGGCGGCACCACTCAGGACACCACGACCAACACGCGCGCAGTGGGCGTGGATTCGATCGCGTTCGGTACCACGGCGGTGGCATACAACAACAACGGGATAGCACTGGGCCTCAATGCGATCGCGGGTGTGAGCGGTTCGGCCTTGACCAACGACACGGCGATCGGTAACGGGGCCAGGGCCACCGGAGGCAATTCGGCGGCCCTGGGCAATGGCACAACGGCAAGCGCGGCAGGCGCCACGGCCCTGGGCGGCAATGCCACTGCCGGCGCCAATGCGCAGGCCACCAATGCGGTGGCCATCGGTGGGCAGTCGGTTGTGGCCGCAGCGGCTACTTCGGGTATCGCGATTGGGCGGGGGGCTACCGCCAATGGCGCTTTCGGCATTGCGCAAGGCGATGGCGTGATCAGTGGCGCCACCGGGCGGAACGTGGCGATTGGTTCGTCGGGCACCACTGCCAACTCCACGACGGCCGGCGGTGGTGCGGTGGCCATCGGTCGTGGACAGGTGGCGTCCGGTGACGGTGCCGTGGCGATTGGTGACCCCAACACGGTCACTGGATTGGGGGCGGTGGGCGTAGGCGCCAACAACACGGCTACAGGTCAGGGCGCCATGGCCGTTGGCAATGCCAACCAGGCACTGGCCGCTGGCACGGTGGCTTTGGGCGATAGCACTTATGCAAATGCCATAGGCGGCGTGGCCGCAGGTGAGAGCTCCAGGGCGACGGGAGCGGGCGCCGTCGCACAGGGCTATACATCTTTGGGTACGGGGCAGGGTGCGGCGGCACTAGGCTATTCATCCACTGCTACCGGTCAAGGCGCGGTGGCACTGGGTTTCACATCCACCGCCGGCGGACAAGGTGCGGTGGCGCTGGGCAACAACAGCAATGCCGCCACGGCGGCTGCCATCGCACTGGGTGATACCGCCCGAGCTACTGGCAACCAGACGATTGCCTTGGGCATCAATTCGCTCTCGTCCGGTTTGAATGATATTTCGATCGGTTCGGGAGCCAACGCGACGAGTACGACCGGCCAGAACATCGCTTTGGGTCAGGGTTCGGTCGCCAACGGTTCGCAAGGTGCAGTGGCCCTGGGTGGCAGTTCACGGGCCAGCGGATTGAACGCGACGGCGGTCGGCTCCAATGCACAGAGCCTGGCGCAGGGTACCTCGACGCTCGGCATCAGTGCGGTGGCCAACAATCTGAACTCCACGGCGCTGGGGTCCAATGCGGTGGCGGGTATCAACGGCGGTACGGTCACGCGTGACACCGCGGTGGGTGTATCGGCCAGCGCCACCGGTGGCAATTCGGCTGCGCTGGGAGCGAGCGCCAGTGCGTCGGGTGCGAATGGTATTGCACTGGGCGCCAACAGCGTGGCGAACAATGCGAACGCTGTTGCGCTGGGTTCGGGCAGCACCACGGCAGCAGCCGTGGCCACGAGCGGCGCCACCATCAACGGTACGGCTTACACGTTTGCCGGTACTGCGCCGGGTAGCACGGTGAGCGTAGGCACGGCCGGCAGTGAGCGCACGATCACCAATGTGGCAGCTGGTCGGGTGTCGTCGAGCAGCACCGATGCGGTGAACGGCAGCCAGTTGTTCGCCACCAACACGGCGGTGAACAGCCTGGGTACCCAGGTGACGAATCTGGCCAATGGCGGCGGCATCAAGTATTTCCACGCCAATTCCTCGCTGGCCGATTCCAACGCGGCGGGCGCCAACAGCGTGGCGGTGGGGCCGGTGTCCAATGCCTACAACGCCAACAGCATGGCGATGGGCAACGGCGCGGTGGCGGGTGTGAGCGGTTCGGCCACCATCGCCAATGACGTGGCGGTGGGTGGCAATGCGGCGGCCACCGGTGGCAACACGGTGGCGCTGGGCGCCAACGCGAAAGCTTCCGGCCTGGACAGTTCCGCGCTGGGTTTCAACTCGGCCGCTACCGGCATCACCAGCACGGCGCTCGGATACGCGACGGTCGCTTCGGCCACCGACGCGACGGCGGTGGGCAATGGTGCCAAGGCAACCAACAACCAGGACACGGCACTGGGCGTGACTTCGACCGCTTCGGGTGGCAACAGCACGGCGGTGGGTAATCAATCGGCGGCGACCGGTGCCAACGGCACGGCGATCGGCGGCTCGGCCGCGGCCAGCGGTGGGCAGTCCACGGCGGTGGGGTTGGGCGCCATCGCCAGCAACACCAACACCACGGCGCTGGGTGTCGGTACGCAGGCGACGAGCTTCGCGGCGGCCTCCTTCGGCAATCAGACCAAGGCCACAGGAGCGGCTTCGCTGGCGGCGGGTAACCTGTCCACTGCCAGTGGCGCCAGTGCGGTTGCCTTGGGCGACAGTGCCAATGCTTCGCAACAGAATGCATTGGCGATGGGAACCAGCGCGGCGGCGACGGCGGCCAATACGATTGCCTTTGGTGCGAGTGCGGCGGCCTCCACCGCGGGTGCGATTGCGATCGGCCAGAATGCGACGGCCAATGGTGGGCAGTCGGTGTCGATCGGCGTTGGCAACAAGGCGACCGGCAACGGTGCGGTCTCCATCGGCGATCCCAATATCACCAACGGCACCGGTGCCGTGGCGCTCGGTGCCAACAACATCGCGGCCGCCGATACCGGCGGTGTCGCAGCGGCCAACGGCGCCGTGGCGATCGGCAACGCGAACGTGGCGCTGGGGCAAGGCTCGGTGGCACTCGGCAGTACCGCGCAGGCCAACAACGCGGGATCGTTGGCGTTGGGCGATACCGCCGTGGTGCAGACTGCGGCAACGCGGGGCGTGGCCCTGGGTTCCGGCGCCACGGTGAGCAATGCCAACAGCGTGGCATTGGGCGCGGGCAGCACCACGGCAGCACCGCATACCGGCACTACCGCGATGTATGGCGGTACCGCCGCCGGCATTGCCAGTGCCACCAATGGCGTGGTCTCGGTGGGCACGGTGGGTGCGGAACGTCAGGTGCAGAACGTGGCGGCGGGCGTGATCTCGGCGACCAGCACGGATGCGATCAATGGTTCGCAGCTGTTTACGGTCACGACCGGCGTCAACAATCTTGGCAGCACCACGGCCAGCACGCTGGGCGGCGGCGCCAGCTACAACGCGGCCACGGGCAGCCTGAGCGGTTTCAGTCAGCCGATCAACAGCGTCAGCACTACCGGTGCGGTCAGTGGGCCGACCAATCAGACCAGCGTGGCCGGTGCGCTCGATGCCCTCAATGCCAACATCGACAACACCGCCAACATCGCGGTGAAGTACGACAGTGTGGGCGGCAATACGATCACGCTTGGTGCCACCGGCGGTAGCGGGGCGACCGGCACGGTGAAGATCACCAATCTCACGCCAGCCACGTTGAGCGCGAACAGCACCGATGCGGTGAACGGCTCGCAATTGTTCGCCACCAATACGACGTTGAGCAACATCGTCAACGGCGGTGGCATCAAGTATTTCCACGCGAATTCAACGTTGGCGGATAGCTCCGCAACCGGGACGAATGCGATTGCCATAGGTCCGCAGGCCGTGGCATCTGCCACCAACGCACTCGCCGCAGGTGTAGGGGCCCTGGCCAGCCAGGCCAGCGCAACGGCCGTGGGTAGCGGTGCTCACGCGAGCAATGGTTACGATGTGGCGCTGGGCGCAGGTGCTCTCGCATCGGGTGGCAACGCTGCGATCAATTCGGCGATTGCGATTGGATCCGGTCAGGCGACGAATGCCGGTGGCATTGCGATCGGCAATGCATTCAATGGGGGGCCGCAAGCCTCAGGGCGTGACTCGGTGGCGATCGGCACGCAGGCGAGGGCCACACAGAATGTTTCGACTGCGATCGGTGCGGGTTCCACAGCATCGGCAGCGGGTGCTTTCGCGGGTGGCCAGTCATCGGTAGCCAGCCAGACGAATGCAGTCGCGCTCGGTTTTGGTGCCAGCGCCGGTGCACAGGCCGGTGACGTGGCACTGGGCTCAGGCTCCGTGACGGCAGCGTCCAACCCGACTGCAAGCACGACGATCGGCGGCATCACCTACAACTTTGCCGGTACGACGCCGGCCAGCGTGGTGAGCGTGGGTTCGGTGGGTAACGAGCGCCAGATCACCAATGTGGCGGCAGGTCGGCTCAGTGCCACCAGCACCGATGCGGTCAACGGCAGCCAGCTGTTTGCCACCAACACCCAGGTAACGAGCAATACAACGGCCATCAACAGTCTCAATAATGGTGCTGGCATCAAGTACTTCCACACCAATTCCACCGGCGTGGACAGCACGGCCGGCGGTACCAACAGCACGGCCATTGGGCCGGCTGCGACAGCCAGCGCCGGCAATGCGATCGCGATCGGCAATGGTGCCAATGCAGGTAATGCCAACAGCGTGGCGTTGGGTGCGGGCAGCAGCACCGCGGCTCCGCATACCGGCACCACCGCGCTGTATGGAGGTACGGCTGCCGGCATCGCCAGTGCTGCCAATGGTGTGGTCTCGGTGGGTGCGGTGGGCGCGGAACGTCAGCTGCAGAACGTGGCGGCCGGTGTGGTTTCGGCGACCAGCACGGATGCGATCAATGGCTCGCAGCTCAATTCGGTGGTGGCCGGTGTGAACACGCTGGGTAGCTCGACCGCCGGCACGCTCGGTGCCGGCGCTACGTACGATCCCGCCACGGGCAATCTCAGTGGCTTCAGCCAGCCGATCAACAGCGTCAGCACTGTCGGCGCGGTGGGAGCTGTCACCAATCAGACCACGGTGGCGGGTGCGTTGAGTGCGCTGAACACCAATGTCAACAACACCGCCAACATCGCGGTGAAGTACGACAGCGTGGGCGGCAACACCATCACGCTTGGGGCTACTGGCGGTGTCGGTGCCACCGGCACGGTGAAGATCACCAACCTGACCGCCGCTGACCTCAGTGCGACCAGCACCGATGCGGTGAACGGTTCGCAGCTGTATGCGACCAACCAGACCATCAGCACCATCAACAACGGGGGTGGTATCAAGTATTTCCACACCAACTCCACCGGTGTGGACAGCACGGCCAGTGGCACGGATAGCACGGCTATCGGTCCCGCTGCGACAGCCAGCGTCAGCAATGCGATCGCGATCGGCAATGGCGCCAATGCAGGTGATGCCAACAGCGTGGCATTGGGCGCGGGCAGCACTACGGCGGCACCACATGCCGGCACCACCGGGCTTTACGGCGGAACAGCCGCCGGTATAGCCAGTGCCGCCAATGGTGTGGTTTCAGTGGGGGCGGCCGGTGCGGAGCGTCAGCTGCAGAACGTGGCGGCGGGCGTGGTGTCGGCGACCAGTACCGACGCGATCAACGGCTCGCAGCTCAACTCGGTGGTGACGGGTGTGGATGCGTTGGGTAATTCGACTGCCGGAACGCTCGGTGGCGGAGCTGCCTACGATCCGGTCACCGGTCAGATCAGCGGTTTCAGCCAGCCGATCAACAGCATCAGCACTGTCGGCGCGGTCGGAGGTACCACCAACCAGACCACGGCGGCAGGCGCGTTGGATGCGCTCAACACCAACGTCAACAACACCGCCAACATCGCGGTGAAGTACGACAGTGTGGGCGGCAATACGATCACGCTGGGAGCAAGCGGCGGTGCCGGTGCCACCGGTACGGTGAAGATCACCAATCTGACGCCCGGTGATATCAGCGCTGCCAGCACCGATGCGATCAATGGCTCGCAGCTCAACTCGGTGGTGACCGGTGTGGATGCGCTGGGCAATTCGACTGCCAGTACGCTCGGTGGTGGGGCGACGTACGATCCGGCCACCGGCCAGATCAGCGGTTTCAGTCAGCCGATCAACAGCGTCAGCACTGTCGGCGCGGTCGGAGGTACCACCAACCAGACCACGGTGGCCGGTGCATTGGATGCGTTGAACAGCAACGTCAACAACACCGCCAATATCGCGGTGAAGTACGACAGCGTCGGGGGCAACACCATCACGCTTGGGGCCACAGGTGGGGCCGGCGCCACCGGCACGGTGAAGATCACCAACCTGACCCCCGCTGATCTCAGTGCCACCAGCACCGATGCAGTGAACGGCTCGCAGCTGTATGCCACCAACCAGCAGATCGACAACATCAACAACGGCGGCGGCATCAAGTACTTCCACGCCAACTCCACGCTGGCCGATTCCTCCGCCACCGGGACTGACAGCACCGCAGCAGGTCCAGCCGCTGTCGCCGGTGGAACCAATGCCACGGCGGTGGGCAACGGCGCTACCGCGTCGGGCGGCGATACATCTGCATTCGGCAGTGGCTCCCGCGCGCTGGGCACCAATGCCACGGCCGTAGGCAGCAACAGCACGGCCAACGGTGTGAACGGCATCGCGCTCGGCGTCAATGCCAGCAGCGGAACCAATGGCAACGGCCTGGCCGTGGGTTCGGCGGCTACCGCCAGTGGGGGTTCTTCCACCGCCATTGGTGGTCATGCCGCCGCCAGCAATACCTATGCGATTGCCCTCGGCGATACGGCGCTTTCCAGCAACGTTCAAAGTGTTGCGATCGGCCGGCAGTCCCGGGCGACCAACACCAGCAGTGTTGCCGTGGGTGCCGGTGCTGCGGCGACCAACGCCAACAGCGTGGCATTGGGTGCGGGAAGCACTACAGTGGCGCCGAATACCGGCACCACGGCGCTATATGGGGGAACGGCCGCCGGTATCGCGAGTGCCGCCAACGGTGTGGTCTCGGTGGGCACGGCCGGCGCGGAACGTCAGCTGCAGAACGTGGCGGCGGGTGTGATCTCGGCCACCAGCACCGACGCGATCAATGGCTCGCAACTCAACTCGGTAGTGACCGGTGTGGATGCGCTGGGCAATTCGGCCGCTGGAACACTCGGAGGTGGGGCCACGTACGATTCCGCCACCGGCCAGGTCAGTGGCTTCAGCCAGCCGATCAACAGCGTCAGCAGTACCGGCGCGGTCAGTGGCCCATCGAATCAGACCACGGTCGCAGGGGCATTGAGCGCTCTCAACAGCAACGTCAACAACACCGCCAATATCGCGGTGAAGTACGACAGTGTGAGCGGCAACACGATCACCTTGGGCGCTACAGGCGGTGCCGGTGCTGCCAGCACGGTGAAGATCACCAACCTCACGCCTGGGGACTTGAGTGCCACCAGCACCGATGCGGTGAATGGCTCGCAGTTGTATGCGACCAACCAGACCATCAGCAACATCAACAATGGTGGTGGCATCAAGTATTTCCACACCAACTCTGCCGGCGTTGACAGCTCGGCCAGTGGTACGGACAGCACGGCCATTGGCCCGGCGGCGATAGCCAGCACCAGCAATGCGATTGCGATCGGCAACGGTGCCAATGCCAATCAGGCCAACAGCGTGGCGTTGGGTGCAGGTAGCTCCACCGCCGCGCCCAACACCGGTACCACAGCGTTGTATGGCGGAACGGCCGCTGGCATCGCCAGTGCTGCCAATGGTGTGGTTTCGGTGGGGGCGGCCGGTGCGGAGCGTCAGTTGCAGAACGTGGCGGCGGGTGTGGTGTCGGCGACCAGTACCGACGCGATCAACGGCTCGCAGCTCAACTCGGTGGTGACGGGTGTGGATGCGTTGGGTAATTCGACTGCCGGAACGCTCGGTGGCGGAGCTGCCTACGATCCGGCCACCGGTCAGATCAGCGGTTTCAGCCAGCCGATCAACAGCATCAGCACTGTCGGCGCGGTCGGAGGTACCACCAACCAGACCACGGTGGCAGGCGCGTTGGATGCGCTCAACGCCAACGTCAACAACACCGCCAACATCGCGGTGAAGTACGACAGCGTGGGCGGCAACACCATAACGTTGGGAGCGACCGGCGGTGCCGGTGCCACCGGTACGGTGAAGATCACCAACCTCACCCCCGGCGATCTGAGCGCCACCAGCACCGATGCGGTGAACGGCTCGCAGCTGTATGCGACCAACCAGCAGGTCGACAACATCAACAACGGCGGCGGCATCAAGTACTTCCACGCCAATTCCACCGCAGCGGACTCCTCCGCCACCGGCACCGACAGTGTGGCGATCGGCCCGCAGGCGGTGGCCAGCGGCGTGGCTTCGATGGCGGCCGGCTTGCAGGCCAGTGCAAGCGTGAACGGGGCTCTGGCGCTGGGTTCGCAAAGTTCGGCGACGGTGTTGGGGAGTGTGGCGATCGGTCAAGGTTCGATCGCCAATCGGGCCATCGCACCCAGCACCGGCCTCATTCCCGTAGGCAGTGGTGTGATTCGCTACGACACCACCGATGCGATCTTGCTGGGTGCGGTGTCGTTCGGACAGAACGGTCAATACCGCCAGCTCACCAACGTGGCCGATGGTATGAGTGCGCACGATGCGGTCACGCTGCGGCAGCTGACGGGCGCGATGACCTCGCTGTCGTCCACCGGCACGCTCTACTTCCATGCCAATTCCACGGCTGGCGATTCGCTGTCGGTGGGCGATCAGGCCATCGCGGTCGGCCCGCTGACGGTGGTGAACGGCGACAACGGCATAGGTGTCGGCAACAACGCGCAGGTCAGCCAGGCAGGCGCGGGCGGTATTGCGATCGGCCGCAATACGCAGGTGCTGATGGCCTCGGGCATTGCGATGGGAACGCAGGCGCAGGCCACCGGTGAGCAATCGGTGGCGTTGGGTGCGGGCGCGGTTTCCAGCGATGCGTTGAGCGTGGCGTTGGGTTCGGGTTCGACGACTGGTGGGGTGAACGCCGGCACCACCGCGCTTTACGGTGGAACGGCGGCCGGTCCTGCCAGTGCACTGGCAGGTACGGTGTCGATCGGTTCGGTCGGCAAGGAACGCCAGGTACAGAACGTGGCGGCGGGCGTGATCTCCGATACCAGTACCGATGCGATCAACGGCTCGCAGCTCAACTCGGTGGTGACCGGCGTGGATGTGCTGGGCGATTCGACGGCGGGCACGCTCGGAGGTGGTGCTACGTACGATCCCGCCAGCGGCCAGGTCAGTGGCTTCAGCCAGCTGATCAACAGCGTCAGCACCACTGGTGTGGTGGGAGCTGGCGCCAATCAGACCACGGTAGCAGGTGCGTTGGATGCGCTGAACAGCAACGTCAACAACACCGCCAACATCGCGGTGAAGTACGACAGCGTGGGCGGTAACACCATTACGTTGGGAGCGACCGGCGGTACGGGGGCCACGGGTACGGTGAAGATCACCAACCTCACCCCCGGCGATCTGAGTGCCACCAGCACCGATGCGGTGAATGGCTCGCAGTTGTACGCCACCAACCAGCAGATCGATGACATCAACAACGGTGCCGGCATCAAGTATTTCCACACCAACTCCACCGGTGTGGACAGCACGGCCGGTGGTGCCGACAGCACGGCCATTGGGCCGGCTGCGGTAGCCAGCGCCAGCAATGCCATCGCGATCGGCAATGGTGCCACGGCGGGTAATGCCAACGGCGTGGCGTTGGGGGCAGGCAGCATCACGGCCGCACCCAACACCGGTACCACGGCGTTGTACGGTGGAACGGCCGCTGGTATCGCCAGTGCTGCCAATGGCGTGGTTTCAGTAGGTGCGGCCGGTGCGGAGCGGCAGTTGCAGAACGTGGCGGCCGGTGTGGTCTCCGACACCAGTACCGATGCGATCAATGGGTCGCAGCTCAACTCGGTGGTGGCCGGCGCGAATGCATTGGGCGATTCGACCGCGAGCACGCTCGGGGGTGGTGCTACGTACGATCCCGCCACCGGCCAGGTCAGTGGCTTCAGCCAGCCGATCAACAGCGTCAGCACCACCGGTGCGGTGGGAGCTAGCGCCAATCAGACCACGGTGGCAGGTGCGTTGGATGCGCTGAACAGCAACGTCAACAACACCGCCAACATCGCGGTGAAGTACGACAGTGCAGGAGGCAACACGATCACGTTGGGTGCGACCGGCGGTACCGGTGCCACCGGCACGGTGAAGATCACCAACCTCGCCCCCGGCGATCTGAGTGCCACCAGCACCGATGCGGTGAATGGTTCGCAGCTGTATGCGACCAATCAGCAGATCGACAACATCAACAACGGCGCCGGCATCAAGTATTTCCACGCCAACTCCACGCTGGCTGATTCCACGGCCACCGGCACCGACAGTGTGGCGATCGGGCCTGCTGCTGCGTCCAGTGCCGGCAATGCGATCGCGATCGGCAACGGCGCCACGGCGGGTAATGCCAACAGCGTCGCCCTGGGCGCGGGCAGCATTACCGCAGCGCCCAATACCGGGACGACAGCGTTGTACGGTGGGACAGCTGCGGGTATCGCCAGCGCTGCCAATGGCGTGGTCTCGGTGGGCGCGGCAGGTGCGGAGCGTCAACTGCAGAACGTGGCGGCCGGTGTGGTCTCCGATACCAGTACCGATGCGATCAATGGCTCGCAGCTCAACTCGGTGGTGACCGGTGCGAATGCATTGGGCGACTCGACCGCGAGCACGCTCGGCGGCGGGGCTACCTACGATCCGGCCACCGGTCAGGTCAGTGGCTTCAGCCAGCCGATCAACAGCGTCAGCGGCACCGGTGCGGTGGGGGCGACCACCAACCAGACCACGGTGGCAGGTGCACTGGATGCGCTGAACAGCAACGTCAACAACACCGCCAACATCGCGGTGAAGTACGACAGCGCGGGTGGCAACACGATCACGCTGGGAGCGACCGGTGGAACCAGTGCCACCGGCACGGTGAAGATCACCAATCTGACGCCCGGCGACATCAGCACCACCAGCACCGATGCGATCAATGGTTCACAGCTCAATTCGGTGATGACCGGCGTGAACGCGTTGGGCGATTCGACTGCCAGTACGCTGGGCGGTGGTGCTACTTACGATCCCACCACAGGCAATCTCGGCGGCTTCAGTCAGCCGATCAACGGCGTCAGCACAACGGGGGCGATCACGGGGCCGACGTCGCAGACCACGGTGTCCGGTGCGCTGGATGCGCTCAACAGCAACGTCAACAACACCGCCAACATCGCGGTGAAGTACGACAGCGTGGGCGGCAACACCATCACGCTGGGAGCGACCGGCGGTGCCGGTGCCGTCGGCACGGTGAAAATCACCAACCTCGCCCCGGCCACATTGAGCGCGAGCAGTACGGATGCGGTGAACGGCTCGCAGCTGTATGCGACCAACCAGCAGGTCGACAACATCAGCAACGGCGGTGGCATCAAGTACTTCCACGCCAACTCCACGGCGGCGGATTCCTCTGCGGCCGGGGCGGAAAGCGTGGCGATCGGTCCTGCGGCCGTGTCCAGTGCCGCCAATGCGGTCGCGCTCGGCAACGGTGCCACGGCGGGAGATGTCAACAGCGTCGCCCTGGGCGCGGGCAGCACCACGGCTGCACCCAATACCGGCACTACGGCGCTGTACGGTGGAACCGCAGCCGGCATCGCCAGTGTCGCCAACGGTGTGGTTTCGGTGGGTGCGGCCGGCGTGGAACGCCAACTGCAGAACGTGGCGGCCGGCGTGATCTCCGCGACCAGCACGGATGCGATCAATGGCTCGCAGCTTTACGCGGTGGCGATCGGTGTCGATGTGCTGGGCAACAGCACGGCCACGATCCTGGGCGGCGGTGCGAGTTTCGATCCCGCCACCGGCAATCTCGATGGGTTCAGTCAGCCGATCAACAGTGTAAGCAGCACCGGTGCGGTGGGAGCTACGACCAACCAGACCACGGTTTCGGGTGCACTCGATGCGTTGAACAGCAACGTCAACAACACCGCCAACATCGCGGTGAAGTACGACAGCGTAGCTGGCAACACCATCACCCTCGGAGCCACCGGCGGTGCGGGGGCCACAGGCACGGTCAAGATCACCAACCTCACGCCCGGTGATCTGAGTGCCACCAGTACCGATGCAGTGAACGGCTCGCAGCTGTATGCGACCAACCAGCAGATCGACAACATCAACAACGGTGGCGGCATCAAGTACTTCCGCACCAACTCCACAGCGCCCGACAGCTCGGCCGCGGGCACGGACAGCACCGCAATCGGTCCGCAGGCCGTGGCGGGTGGTACAGGATCGTTCGCTGCTGGCTCGCAGGCGAGTGCGAGCATGGACGGGGCCGTGGCGCTGGGTCAGCAAAGCCAGGCGCAGGTGCTGGGTAGCGTGGCGATCGGCCAAGGTTCGATCGCCAATCGGGCCATCGCGCCCACCAGCGGATCCATTCCGGCCGGTACCGGCGCCGTCCATTACGACACCAGTGATGCGACCTTGCTGGGTGCGGTGTCGTTCGGCCAGAACGGCCAGTATCGCCAGCTGACCAACGTCGCCGACGGATCCGAACAGCACGATGCGGTGACCGTGCGCCAGCTGCAGGGGGCGATCACGTCGGTGACGTCCACCGGCACGCGTTACTTCCACGCCAACTCCACCGCTGGCGATTCGCTGTCGGTGGGCGATCAGTCCATCGCGGTTGGTCCGCTGACGGTGGTGAATGGAGATAACGGTGTAGGTATCGGCAACAACGCGCAGGTCAGCCAGGCGGCGGCGGGCGGCATTGCGATCGGTCGCGATACGCAGGTGCTGATGGTCTCGGGTATCGCGATGGGGTCGCAGGCGCAGGCCAATGGCGAACAATCGGTGGCGCTGGGTGCGGGCGCGGTTTCCAACGATGCATTGAGCGTAGCGTTGGGCTCGGGCTCGAGCACCGGTGCGGTGAATACCGGCACCACGGCGCTTTACGGCACCACGGCGGCCGGTCCTGCCAGCGCGTCGGCCGGTACGGTGTCGATCGGCTCGGCCGGCAAGGAGCGGCAACTGCAGAATGTCGCGGCGGGCGTGATTTCCGACACCAGCACCGATGCGATCAATGGTTCGCAGCTCTACGCGGTGGCGATCGGTGTCGATGCGTTGGGCGGCAGTGTCGCCAGTACCTGGGGCGGTGGTGCCACCTACAATCCCGCCACCGGTCAGATCAGCGGTTTCAGCCAGCCGATCAGCAGCGTCAGCAGCACCGGCGCAGTCGGAGCCACCACCAACCAGACCACGGTGGCAGGCGCGCTGGATGCGTTGAACAGCAACGTCAACAACACCGCCAACGTTGCGGTGAAGTACGACAGTGCAGGCGGCAACACCATTACGCTCGGCGCTACCGGCGGCGCCAGTGCGCCTGCGGGCGGTGTGACGATCACCAATCTGGCCGCTGGCGAGCTGAGCGCCACCAGCACCGATGCGGTGAACGGCTCGCAGTTGTATGCCACCAACCAGCAGATCGAAAACATCGCCAATGGTGGCGGCGTGAAGTACTTCCACGCCAACTCCACCGGTGCCGATTCGCAAGCCGTTGGCAGCAACAGCGTCGCGGCGGGGCCGGGTGCGGTGTCGGGAGGCAATGCGAGCGTGGCGCTGGGCAGTGGCGCACAGGCCAGCCAGGACAACTCGGTGGCGCTGGGTGCCGGCTCGACCACCTCGGTTGGTGCCCAGCAGCAGTACACGGGCGCTTACATGGCCAACAACAGCAGCAGTTCGACGGGTGAGGTGTCGGTAGGTTCGCAGGGTGCCGAGCGGCAGGTCACCAACGTCGCGGATGGTTCGGCCGATCACGACGCGGTGAATGTCCGGCAGCTGCAGTCGGGCGTGGCCAATGCCGTGCAGCAGGCCAATGCGTATACCGACCAGCAGATCACCACGGTAGTGAACAGCGGAAACAATGGCCTGTTCCGTGCCAATTCCAGCGGCGCCACCACCAGCACGCCAACCTCGTCGGGCAGCAATTCCTCCGCCGGCGGTGCGGGTGCGGTGGCGTCGGCGACCAACAGCACGGCGCTGGGCAACAACGCCGTCGCCAGCGGCACCAACGCGGTGGCATTGGGGCAGGGCTCGGTGGCCGATCGTGACAACACCGTGTCGGTGGGGAGCGCGGGCAATGAGCGGCAGATCGCCAACGTGGCGGCCGGCACGCAAGGTACCGACGCGGCCAACGTCAATCAGCTCAACGCCGTCCAGGCCGGCAGTGTGCAATACGACCGCAACAGCGATGGCAGTGCCAACTACACGAGTGTCACGATGAACAGTGGTGGTGCGGCGGCCACGATCCACAACGTGGCTGCCGGTACATCGGCCACCGATGCGGTGAACGTGGGGCAATTGAACGCCTTGCAGGAATGGTCGCGGAACTACACCGACGAGCGTTACGACAGCCTGCGTTCGGATATCAACAAGGTGAACAACCAGGCGAGCGCGGGTACTGCGTCGGCAATCGCAGTGGCCAGCCTGCCGCAGGCCTACATGCCGAACCAGAGTTCGACCGCGGTGGCGCTGGGCAGCTTCCAGGGCGAGTCCGCGATCGCCATCGGTGTGTCCACCATCTCCGAGAGCGGTCGCTGGGTCTACAAGCTCAGCGGCACCTCCAACACGCGCGGCGACAGAGGCGTGGGTGTGGGGGCGGCACTGGTGTGGTGATCGATGACGGCGGTTCCGGCCGACGCTCAAGATCGGAGCCGCAGCCATGAGTGGGAAGCATCCCGAGCCAACGATTGATCACTTGGAGGTTTTGCTCATGAACTGCATCACATCAAGATGGACCCTCGGCGTAGCAGCAGGAGCTGCGTTGGCGATAGCCGCAGGCTGCAGCACCTCGCCGTTCGGCAGGCATATGGGCAAGGATGGCGCAAATGCCGGGACGAGCGATTTCCCGGCGCCGGAGCGCGCCCGGCCCAAGGGCGGCACATTGCCGGATCTGGACAACCTGCGCCGCATCGAACCCGGTACGACCAAGGCGCAGGTGCAGAACCTGTTGGGCCCGCCGCACTTCCGCGAAGGTGTATGGCATGTGCGTGAGTGGAACTACTTGTTCAATCTGCGCGGCGACGGCCGCACCACGGTCTGCCAGTACAAACTGCACTTCAACGAAAAGGAAGAAGTACGCGGCATCTATTGGAAGCCGGCATCCTGCGCCGATCTGCTGGCGTCTAAGCAGCCCGAAAGACACCATGACAGGCCGCATGAAGTGACGGCACCGATGCGGTTTTCCGCCGATACGTTGTTCGATTTCGGCCGCCACACGCTGAAGCCGGAGGGGCGCGCGCAACTGGATGGCCTGCTGGAGAAACTGCGCAGCACCAGTGAAGCCCACAACCTGAGCGTGACCGGCTACGCCGATCGCATCGGCAAGACCAGCTACAACCGCGAGCTTTCGCTGCGGCGCGCCGAGGCGGTGAGGGACTATCTGGTGACGCGCGGAATTCCGGCCGGACGCATCGACGTGCACGGCCTTGGCAGCGACAACCCGGTCGTGCAATGCGAGGACCACAAGCAACGCAGGCAGCTGGTCGCGTGTCTGGCGCCGAATCGGCGTGTGGAGATATCCGCGACGACCAGATGAGTAGTTGGGTTCCATGTTCGTTGCTTGCAGATGTGTCGCGGCCTATCGACCGTCGTCCCCGCGAGACGCCTTTCAGCAGCCGGATGGCTGATCAGGCGGGGACCCAGTGACTTGAGGCCGAACGATTCCGCTGGCAATGCCGACCTGTGTAGGAGCGACTTCAGTCGCGACGGGCTTTACCGGTAAAGCCCGTCGCG
>NZ_JBYSVX010000009.1:0-14070 GCF_058986605.1 Pseudomonas sp. GW821-FHT07E12
GCTGGACATTCGTCGGCAGCGTCAGATGTGGAGAAGAGACAGCAGAAGCGCAGTCAAACGATATCGAACAAGCCCCAAAAAAACGGCCCGCAATGCGGGCCGTCGTCTTGTTCGATCGAGGAAGCGTTACGCCTCGACTTCATCGTCCTTGTACGCATCCACCGGGATGCACGCACACATCACGTTCTTGTCGCCGTAGACGTTGTCCACGCGCGCCACCGGCGGCCAGTACTTGGCCTGCCGCAGCGACGGCAGCGGGAATGCGGCCAGCTCGCGCGGGTAGGCGTGCGCCCACTCGCTGGCCGACACCACCGTGGCGGTGTGCGGGGCGTGCTTGAGCGGGTTGTCCTCGCGATCCAGACGGCCGTCCTCGATCGCGGTGATCTCCTCGCGGATCTGGATCATCGCGTCGATGAAGCGGTCCAGCTCGTGCTGCGATTCGCTCTCGGTCGGCTCGACCATCAGCGTGCCGGCGACCGGGAAGCTCAGGGTCGGGGCGTGGAAGCCGAAGTCGATCAGGCGCTTGGCGATGTCCTCGGCGCCGATGCCGCTGGTCTTCTCCAGCGGACGCACGTCGAGGATGCACTCGTGCGCGACCAGGCCGTTACGGCCGGTGTACAGCGTCTTGTAGTGCGGTGCCAGACGCGTGGCGATGTAGTTGGCGTTGAGCAGCGCGACCTGGGTCGCCTTGCGCAGCCCGGCGGTGCCCATCATGGTGATGTACATCCAGCTGATCGGCAGGATCGAAGCCGAGCCGAAGCTGGCGGCGCTGACCATGCCTACTTCACCTTCGCCACCCAACACCTTGGGCAGGAACGGTGCCAGATGCGACTTGACCGCGCACGGGCCCACGCCCGGACCGCCGCCGCCGTGCGGGATGCAGAAGGTCTTGTGCAGGTTGAGGTG
Source organism: Pseudomonas sp. GW821-FHT07E12 (assembly GCF_058986605.1). Classification (NCBI taxonomy): domain Bacteria; kingdom Pseudomonadati; phylum Pseudomonadota; class Gammaproteobacteria; order Pseudomonadales; family Pseudomonadaceae; genus Pseudomonas; species Pseudomonas sp. GW821-FHT07E12. The sequence continues at coordinate 907 of NZ_JBYSVX010000009.1, forward strand.
CGAGACGTCCGAGCCCCACTTGCCGGGCTTGGCCACGCCGACCAGCGCGTTCATGTTGGCGCCGTCGGTATAGACCTGGCCGCCATGCGCGTGGACGATCTCGCAGATCTCCACGATCGCCTCTTCGAACACGCCGTGCGTGGACGGGTAGGTGATCATCAGCGCGGCGAGGTTGGCCGAATGCTTCTCGGCCTTGGCACGCAGATCCTCGACGTCGACGTTGCCGTTGGCGTCGCACTTGGTCACCACCACCTTCATGCCGCACATCTGCGCCGATGCCGGGTTGGTGCCGTGCGCCGATTCGGGGATCAGACAGATATCGCGATGACTCTCGCCGCGCGAGCGGTGATAGGCGCGGATCGCCAGCAGGCCGGCGTATTCGCCCTGCGCGCCGGAGTTCGGTTGCAGGCTGACTGCGTCGTAGCCGGTGCATTCGACCAGCATCGCTTCCAGCTCGTCGATCAGCAGGCGGTAGCCGTTCCATTGCGCGGCCGGGGCCAGCGGATGGATCGACGAGAACTCCGGCCAGGTCACCGGGATCATCTCGGCGGTGGCGTTGAGCTTCATCGTGCACGAGCCCAGCGGGATCATCGTGCGATCCATCGCCAGATCCTTGTCGGCCAGCGAGCGCAGGTAGCGCAGCAGCTCGTGCTCGCTGTGATGGGTGTTGAACACCGGATGGGTCAGGAATGCGCTGGTGCGTAGCAGGCCTTCCGGCAGCGCATCGGCGGTGGTGGCATCGAGCGCTTCGATCTCCACCTCCGCGCCGAACAGCGTGCCCAGCGCGATCAGGTCGGCGCGGGTGGTGGTCTCGTCCAGGCTGATGCTGACCGCGCCGTTGTCGATCGCACGCAGGTTGATGCCGGTGGCCTGCGCCTTGGCGTGGATCGCCCGCGCATCGATGCCGGTGACGTGCAAGGTGTCGAAGAAGTGCTCGCCGACAGCGACGCCGGCACCGCGCAGCGCGGTCGCCAGGATCGCCGCATAGCGGTGAGTGCGGCGGGCGATGCGGCTCAGGCCGTCGGGACCGTGGTAGACCGCGTACATCGAGGCCATCACCGCCAGCAGCACCTGCGCGGTACAGATGTTGGAGGTGGCCTTCTCGCGACGGATGTGCTGCTCGCGGGTCTGCAGGGTGAGGCGATAGGCCGGGTTGCCCTGCGCGTCGATCGACACGCCGATCAGGCGGCCCGGCATCGAGCGCTTGTAGGCATCGCGGCAGGCCATGAACGCGGCGTGCGGGCCGCCGAAGCCGAACGGCACGCCGAAGCGCTGGCTGTTGCCGACCACGATGTCGGCGCCCCATTCGCCGGGCGCGGCAATCAGGGTCAATGCCAGCAGGTCGGTGGCGACCGCGACCAGGCCGCCGCGCGCGTGCACCGCGTCGGCCAGCGCCTTGTAGTCGCCGATGTGACCGAAGGTGTCCGGGTACTGCAGCAGCACGCCGAAGCACTCGGCCTGCAGCGCCTGCCCGGGCGTGCCCAACTGCAGCACGATGCCCAGCGGCTCGGCGCGGGTGCGCAGCAGTTCGAGCGTCTGCGGGTGCACCGCGTCGTGCACGAAGAACACCTCCGATTTCGACTTGGCCGAGCGCTTGGCCAGCGTCATCGCCTCGGCGGCGGCGGTGGCCTCGTCCAGCAGCGAAGCGTTGGCGATCTCCATGCCGGTCAGGTCGGCGCACATGGTCTGGAAGTTGATCAGCGCTTCCATGCGGCCCTGCGAAATCTCCGCCTGGTACGGCGTGTAGGCGGTGTACCAGGCCGGGTTCTCCAGCACGTTGCGCAGGATCACCTTCGGCGTGTGGGTGCCGTAGTAGCCCTGGCCGATGAAGCTGCGGAACACGCTGTTCTTGTCGGCGATCGTGCGGATCTTGGCCAGCGCGTCTTCCTCGGTCACCGCTTCCGGCAACGCCAGCGGGGTCGGCGACTTGATGCCGCCGGGGACGATCGCGTCGGTCAGCGCGTCCAGCGAATCATGGCCGACCACGCGCAGCATCTGCGCGATTTCGGCATCGTTGGGGCCGATGTGGCGCGCGACGAACGCGCTGGAATTTTCGAGGTCGCGCAGGGAGGACTTGGACATGGAGGCTTCCGTCAGGACGTAGTGGGGGAAACACGAGAGCCTGCTTTCACTCGTCATTCCCGCGGATGCGGGAATCCATGGACTTCGCCGTCTTGTACGCACGACGTCCTTGGGTTCCCGCTTGCGCGGGAATGACGAGCGAAGCCATGCAGGCTTCTGCTCGTGCCCCTCTGTCCTTTTGCCTGAGAGTTTGGAGACGCGGCGCGGCTGGGCCTGCCTGCGTCTGGTGCCCCTTCGGCGCCGGATCCAACCGGTCTCTCCAGAGTTTTGGTACGGGTGGTATCGGGCCTGAGCGATTACGGGCGTTTGCGCCTTCGGCAGCGGCGGTGGCCGCTTCTCCCACCATGTAGCGGGGGCGATTATAGCCGTAGCGACTGTCCAGATTCGTGGCTGCGCGGCCGGTTTGAAGGCCCTGGGCCAGGCCACGTGATGGGAGGGATTCAGCGCAAGCGGGAACCGGCGGGCTATCATGGGCGGACTCCCTTACCGCCACAGGCACCGTCCCCGTTGGGATCCGGTGCCTGAATGCGTCCATTGACGCCCGTTTCCCGGAACACGGCATGACCGCACCCACGCCTTCGACCCGCCGCCTGGCGCTGCTGCTTGCCGGGTTGTCGATGTTTGGCCCGTTCTCGATCGACATGATCTTCCCGGCGTTCTCGCAGCTCGGCGAGCGGCTGCGGGTGGATCAGGTCGCGATCCAGCAGACCGTCAGTGTCTACCTGCTGTTCTACGGCCTGATGAGCGTGGTGCACGGCCCGCTGTCGGATGCCTGGGGCCGCAAACGGGTGATCGTCGGCGGGCTGGTGATGTTCATCGTCTCGTCGATCGGCTGCGCGCTGTCGCGCGACCTGAGCACGCTGCTGGTGTTCCGCGCGCTGCAGGGCGTGTCGGCGGGCGTGGGCATGATCGTCGGGCGTGCGGTGATCCGTGACCTGTTCGATGGCCACGACGCGCAGCGACTGATGAGCCAGGTATCGATGATCTTCGGCATCGCCCCGGCGATCGCGCCGATCATTGGCGGCTGGCTGCTGGCCACCGGCGCCGGCTGGACGTCGATCTTCTGGTTCCTGGTGACGTTCTCGAGCCTGCTGTTGCTGGCGACGCTGACCTGGCTGCCGGAGACGCATCCGCCGCAGTCGCGGCGCCCGCTGCGGCCTGGGCCGCTGCTGCGCGACTACCTGACGATCGGCTTCAACCCGCGTTTCCAGCGGCTGGCGGCGGCCGGCTCGCTGAACTTCGCCGGCATCTTCCTCTACGTTGCCTCCGCGCCGGTGTTCGTGATGCATCACCTGGGGCTGGGCGAGCGCGACTTCGCGTGGCTGTTCCTGCCCACGATCGGCGGGCTGACGCTGGGCGCGTTCCTGTCCGGGCGGATGGCCGGGCGGTTGCATGCGCGCAGCCAGGTGCGCGTCGGCTTCATCTGCTGCGGTGTGTCGGCGCTGAGCAATGTCGCCTACAACCTGGCGGTCGATCGGCTGGCGCTGCCGTGGGCGGTGCTGCCGATCTTCATCGGCGGCCTGGGCCTGGCGTTGATCTACCCGATCCTGTCGCTGATGGTGCTGGACATGTATCCCGCGCAGCGCGGGCTGGCCTCGTCGCTGCAGGCCTTCACTCAGCTCATGGTCAACACGGTGGTCGCTGGTGTGCTGTCGCCGCTGCTCAGCGATACGCCGCTGCACCTGGCGCTGGGATGCGCCGGCTTCTTCCTGCTTGGCTGGTTGTTCTGGCGCTGGGATCGGCGGGTCTGCCGCCGTCAGCGCGACGCGGCGCCCGTTGTGCAGACGGGATCGGCCGGGCCCGGGTAACCTCCGTATTTGTGAGCTTCAGAGGAATCATTGAATGTCGATGGGATCCAAGCAGCGCCGCGATTCGCGCCGGAAACTGGCCGAGCGCCTGCGCAACCGCGCGACGGCGCAGGCGGTGCCGGACTCGCCGATCGAGCCGCATGCCGAACTGCGCGATGGCGAGCGCCGGCTGCTGGCCGGCATCGTGCGTCGCGATGGCGTGTGGGTGCTGGGCATGGACGGGCGCATCGCCGGCGAGTCGGAGAGCCCGGCGCAGATGCTGGCGCTGATCATGCGTGCCGGCGAGATGCACGAGCGCCAGGGCACGCCGGTGCGGCTGGTCTATTCCGACGCGCTGAAGGATGCCGCGCATGCCGAGGTGAAAGAGCTGGGCATGGAATTCGAGCAGTTCAAGGCCAAGCTGGTCGGGGAGCCGCGCGCGGACGCGTAGCGCCGGGCTTGCCCGGCCGGGATGACGCTTTGCTGTAGGAGCGGCGTAAGCCGCGATGGGCTTTACCGATAAAGCCCCATCGCGGCTTACGCCGCTCCTACAACAAAGCATGACGTCAGGGCTTTGCGGCCGGCGCCTGCCACCCGCACATCCGCCCCTCGTTCTGCTGCTTGAGCCACTCCTGCATGGGCGCGAAATACTCCAGCATCGGCGCGGCATCGAGCTTGTCCTCGCCGGTCAGCTCCTTCAGCGTCGCCTGCCACGGTTGGCTGGCACCGCGCTGGAGCATCGCCCAGAACTTCTGCCCGGCTTCCTTGTTGCCGTAGAAGCTGCAGTCGTACAGTGGGCCGGTGTAGCCGGCGGCCTGGCACAGGCCCTTGTAGAACTGGAACTGCAGGATGTGGGCGAGGAAGTAACGCGTATACGGCGTGTTGCCCGGCACGTGGTACTTGGCGCCCGGGTCGAAGAACGCCTCGCCGCGCGGGGTCGCCGGCGCCACGCCCTGGTACTTCGCTTTCAGTTCCCACCAGGCCTGGTTGTAGTGGTCCGGGGTGATCGAGCCGTCGAACACGCCCCAGCGCCAACGGTCGATCATCAGGCCGAACGGCAGGAACGCGACCTTGCTCAACGCCATGCGCATCTGCGAGTTGATCAGCGCCTCGCGGCTACGCTGCTGCGGGCCGACCAGATTGATCGAATGCAGGTAGCCGGGCGTCATCGCCAGCACGATGGTGTCGCCGATCGCCTCGTGGAAGCCGTCGTTGGCGCCGTTCTGGAACAGCGGTGGCAGCGGGTTGTAGGCCAGGTCGTAATAGATGTGGCCCAGCTCGTGGTAGATCGTGGTGAAGTCTTCCTCGCGCGGCTGGATGCACATCTTGGTGCGCACGTCCGGGCCGTTGTCCTTGGAGCCGTCGCCGCCCATGTTCAGATCCCAGGCGCTGGCGTGGCAGACCACGTCGCGGTCGAGCGGCTTGATGAACTGCGAACGTTGCCAGTAACTCTCCGGCAACGCCGGCATGCCGAGCGAGGTGTAGAAGTCCTGCGCGCGTTCGGTCATCTGTTTGGCGTTGCGCAGCTGCGCCTCGCGTTCGGCCTTGAAGCGGGTGTCGGGGCTGGTGTCGCCGGGTGTCTTGGCGAGCTGCGCGCTGAGGTTGCTCTGGTACTGTTTCTCCAGCGCCGCGGTGATGTCCAGGTCGCCGGCGCCGGGGTAGGGCTGCAGCAGGTCCCACAGGTTGGACCAGTCCTGCTGCCACATGTTGCCGGTCAGGTGTGCCGGCAGCAGGCCGCCGGGCAGCTCGCCCTTGTCGGCGCCGTATTCCTTGTCGAGCTTGCCGCGCGTGTAGCACTGCAACTGCTCGTACAGCGGTTTGAGCTGCGCCCACAGCCGGTCGGTCTCGGTGGCGATCTGCGCGGGCGGCATGTCGTAGCCGCTGCGCCACATTTCGCCGACGTCGGCGAAGCCCATTTCCCTGGCGCCCTCGTTGGCCAGTTCGACGAAGCGCTGGTAGTCCTTGCGCATCGGCGTGGCCACGCCATGCCAGCCCTGCCAGGCATCGAGCTGTTCGTCGTAGTCGCGGCTGCCGGCCAGCACCTGCTCCAGCTCGCCGAGCTGGCGGCACTGCTTCGCCTCGCCTTCGCCCTTGCAATAGCTGCCGGCGCCGTAATCGCCCTCCATGCGCGCGGCGATCGTGGTCAGCTCGGTGAGCCGGGCCGGGTCGCGCGGCGCCGGCATCGCGTTCATCAGCTTGAGCAGCCTGAGCGCGCGCGCGGTGTCCCCGGACATCGGCTTGCCGTCATAACGTTTGGCCTGCTCGATCCATTCGTTGAGCTTGGTCAGCGAGCGCTCGTTGGCCTTGGCGGCCACGCGCTGCGAGTCGACGTTGATGTAGGTCGAGGACAGCCACTGCGCAGCGCTCAGCTCCGGATAGCTCGCCTTGTATTCCTCGTTGATGCGCGCGACGAACTGATCGGCGCTCTCGCCGACCTCGGCCTGCGCGACGGGTTTTTCCTGCTGCGGGCTGGGCGCCTTTTGGCAGGCCGACAGCGACAGCAGTCCGGCGGCCACGGCGAGGGCCGGCAGCAGGTGGCGGTGGTTCACGGTGAGTCCCTTTGCGTGAGTGCGACCGGCGAAGGCTAGAGGCCTGCGGTTGCACTGGCAAGGCGGACCGCGCCGGTAAACCCCATCGACGTCGTCCCCGCGAAGGCGGGGACGACGGTCATGTCACGTCAGGGCTTGGAGCGGTATTCAGCCGGCGCAACCGGCGAACAGGTCGCGCGAGCGGTCGTAGATCGAGGTCTTCACCTGCATCAGGCCCAGCACCGACGAGAACAGGTTGTCCTGATCGGCACGCTGGGTGGAGCGCTGGCGCAGGCACTTCAGGTCGAGCCCGCGGTTCTGCGCGAATTCCGGCGAGAACCACATCACCATCGGCACGCGGGTCTGCTCGGCGGGAGCGATCGCGTAGGGCACGCCGTGCAGGTACAGCCCCTTCTCGCCGAGCGACTCGCCGTGATCGGAGAGATAGATCATCGCGGTGTCGTAATCCGGCAGTGCACGCAGCGTGCCGATCGCGCGATCGAGGAAGTGGTCGGTGTACAGGATCGAGTTGTCGTAGGCGTTGACGATCTGCTCGCGGGTGCAACTGCCCAGCTCGGCGGTCTCGCAGGTGGGCGTGAAGCGGCGGAACTGCGCAGGGTAGCGCTGGAAATAGGACGGGCCGTGGCTGCCAAGCTGGTGCAATACCACGACGCGATCGCCGGGCTTGGCACGCACCTGCGTGGCGAGTTCGTCGAGCAGGATCTCATCCATGCAGCGGCCGTCCTTGCACAGGGCGGGGTTCTTCGAATCGTCGAGCTGCTGGATCTCCAGGCCCTCGCACACTCCCTTGCAGCCGGACTGGTTGTCGCGCCACAACGGCGCGATGCCGGCGTGGTTGAGCACGTGCAGGAACGACTGGTGCGCGCGGATCTTGGATTCGTCGTAGTCATGGCGACCGAACGGCGAGAACATGCACGGCACCGAGACCTCGGTGCTGGTGCCGCACGAGTGCATGTCGGGGAAGTTGATCACGCCGGTCTGCGCCAGTTCCGGCGTGGTCTGGCGCGCATAGCCATTGAGGCCCCAGTTCTGCGCACGTGCGGTTTCGCCCAGCACGATCAGCAGCAGGCGCGGACGGCTGCTGGGTGCGCGCGGGGTCGCCATCGCGTCGTGTTCGATCGGCAGCTTGGGCTGGCGCTTGATCGGCGAATCGGACTTCAGGGTCTGCCGCAGCGCGACGATGTAGTTGATCGGGGTGGCGAGATAGCGCACTTCACGATGGTTGCGCATCAGCGCCGACAATGGCTGGAACGACAGCATCGACCCGGCCGAGCCGACCACCGCGACACCGAGCAGGAACAACAGGCGCATGCCCAGGGTCTTGCCCCAGCCGCGTCGCTTCAGCCGTACCCGCCACACCACCGCGATCGGCAGCGCCGCATAGAACAGCAGCGGCAGCAGCAGCGAGGGCGTCATCAGCTCGCGCGATTCCTTGTGGTCGGTATGCAGCACGTTGCGCAGCATGTCCGTGTCCAGATAGACGCTGTAGCTGTTCATGTAATGCGTGGCCAGCGCGGTGGTGATGAACAGCACCGACAGCAGCGGCTTGGCGTTCCAGCGCCAGATCAACAGCCCGAACAGCAGCGAATGCACCGCGACCAGCAGGCAGAACAGCGACAGCGTGAAGCCGAAGCCGGAATGGGTGGCCAGCGAGGTGCGCCAGAACATGCTGTTGCAGGCGAGCGCGAAGAACACGCTGGCGCCGAGCACCAGGGTTTCCACCGAGACTTCCGGGCGGTGGCTCCAGTCGAGCGTGCGCAGGCGCGCGAGTGCACCGCTACGTGGCAGCGAGACGCTCATGCGGATTCTCCGGTGGTTGCGGTGGCGCGCGCGGTCGGCCGCAGCATCCACAGGTACAGGCCCAGCGACACGCTCCAGCAGGTCGCCAGGGTCCACAGGTCATGCGAGATGAAGTGGGCACCGCGCAACTGCTGGGAGATCCCGAACAGCAAGCCGGTGCCGAGGCCGATCGACAGCCCGGCCCAGCGCCAGCGCGGATGTGTCGCCAGCGCGGCGAAGTACAGCGCGACCCAGGCATAACCGGCACTGGCGTGACCGGCCGGGAAACAACCGGACGCCGGCACCCCGTTGCGCGAATCGAACAGCCCGAAGAACGCGCGGGTGCCACCGTAGTCGACCAGATCCCACGGGCAGTCCATGTGGGTGACGCTCTTCAGCAGCGACACCGCCGCGGTCGACAGACCTATCGACAGCACCACGTAGAGTGCCGGGCGCGACCAGGCACGCCAGCGCGGCGAGCGCCACGCGACCAGCCCGAACGCCAGCAGGCTCAGCGCCGCGGCGGTACTGGTGTACTTACCGACCTGGTGCACCAGCGTCGTGGTGAACCAGTAGTTCTTGAGCGCCCACTGCCCGCCTTCCGCGCGATACACCTGGTCGGCCAGCCACTGGTCGCCGCCGCCGGCCATCAGCAGGCCGCTCAGCGCCAACGCCACCACCAGCGGGATCCACAGGTGGCGGACGAGAAAATGGCCGTGCGAGCGCACGATGGGCTGGAAGGCACCCTTGGCAAGGGATGCGGGCATCAGGTTCATTGAAGACGCCAAATGGCAAAAACGCCGGTCCCGGCGATGGCAGCATGATCTGTGTCACGTTGTCGGAAAGTGGTCGGACCGGGATGCAGGGTCCGTGAATCCCAGCCAACCGGATCAGGGCGTGTGATCCGCCCTCGAGTAGCTCGCGTGGGGTCCGGAAAGCCCTCGGTTCCTGCCGCGTGGTGCCGGCTGATGGGCTTCCCGGCCCAGCCAGCCGGGTCTGCACAAACCTGCGTCGGTGTGTCCGGCTCGGGCGTGGACGACACGCCCTAGTCGCCGTCTCCGGCTACCTCTTCCTGCGTCGCCTCATGCGTCACGCAGCCGGGCCGCAAGGCATCGCCCGGTACCAACTGCCAGGCATTGCGATTGGATTCGCCGATGTCGATCACCCGGGCCGGGTCCACGCATGGGCTCATCGCTTCACGCAGCACGAACAGCCAGCGCCGCTGCGGTGCCTGCGCGACCCATTCCGAGGCGCCTGCCCACTGCACATCCCACGACTTCTTGAAGCCGAAATCGACCGCCGGCCGGTCCGCCTGCAGCAGGTTCTGCTCGCGCCAGGCGACCATGCCGAGTTCCGCATCCGGGCCGATGCGCTGGCCCACGCGCTGCATCAATCCGGCGGCGGAGCTGTAGGGATCCAGCGCCGGCATCAGGCCGAGCCCGTGCACCGTCCACAGCAGCGCGGTCACCACGACCACCAGTGCCCCGGTGTGGCGCAGCCGCAGCCAGGCGGCCAGCAGCACGGTGGGAATCGCAAAGATCAGCAGCCAGGTGCCGAACACCTGCATCGCGGCCGGGTCGATCGCCCGCTTGAGCGCGCCCTGCATCGCCCAGCCTGCGTGCATCTGCAGGCCGATACCGATCGCCAGCGTCAGCAGCGCCAGCAGCCAGACATAGCCGGCCAGCACCAGGCGGATCACGCGCCGACGCAGCAGCCCGGCCAGCAGTGGCGCGGCGGCCACGCACAGCGCCGGCAGCATCGGGAAGATGTAGACCTCGCGCTTGCCCGGGCTGGCGCTGAAGAACACCAGCACCAGCACGCTCCAGCCGAGCAGCACGGCGTAGCGCGGGTCACCGCGTCGCAGCCGTCGCCACCACGCAGGCAGCAGTGCCGGCAGCAACAGGCAGCCTGGCAGCCACAACGTGGCGATCACCTTGAGGTAGTACCAGGCCGGCTGCACGTGGTGCCAGGCCGAGGCGTAGCGGGTGCCGGTCTGTTTGAACAGCAGCTCGCGCGCGTAGGCCTCCACGGTCGGGTCCGGGTCGCGCCACAGCGCGATCCCCAGCGGCAGCAGCCAGACCGCGGTTCCGGCCAGGAACGCCGGGATCACGCTCAGCCAGTGCGGCCACGGCCCGCTCACCGCCTCCGTACGATGCCGATGGCGCCACGCCGCCCACGACAGCAACGCCAGCAACGGCAGGAAGCCCACGCCCTTGGTCACCGTGCCCACGCCGGCGGCGAACGCGCCCAGCATCCACGCCGGCCAGTCCGGCCCGCGCAGCAGGTGGCGCAGCAGGCCCCACAGCGACAGCGTGGTCATCGCCACCAGCACCATGTCGATCTGGGCACGCTTGGCCAATACCCCGAACTGCAGCGTGACGAACAGGGCCAGCACCGCGTAACGCGCCACGCGCGGGTTCCACAGCCGGCGCGTCAGGTCCCAGGTCAGCCACAGCGTCGCCAGCGCGGCCAGCAGCGACGGCAGCAGGAACGCGAGGCGCCAGTCGTGCACCAGTTCGTAGGCACTGGCCTGCAACCACATGAAGACCGGCGGTTTTTCCGCATACAGCTCGCTGCCCCGGTGCGGAAGCAGCCAGCGCCCGCTCTCCACCATCGCGCGGGCGGCCAGTACGAAGCGGGGTTCATCCGGAGGGTTGGGCTGGCGCAATCCCAGCCCGGCCAGCAGGCTGAGCACGATGGCCAGCAGCGCGGCGCGGTACGCCCAGCGCCGGCGTTGTTCCAGGGAGAAGGTGGCAGGCAGCACGTTGGAAGATGGGCTGAACGGGCGCAAACTATGCCTGATTCAGCGTGGAAAGTTTGTCGGAGGCCCCATTTCGACGTGGTTCCGACATCGTCCGGCTACGATGCTAGACCACTTATCCCCCGGAGGCCGACGATGCGGCTGCTCGTCATCGAAGACAACCGCAACCTGGTGGCGAACCTGTTCGACTACTTCGAAGCGCGCGCACACACCCTGGACGCCGCACCGGATGGCATCACCGGTCTTCACCTCGCCACCACGCAGGTCTATGACGCCATCGTGCTCGACTGGATGATGCCGCGCATGGATGGCCCGGAAGTGCTGCGCCGCCTGCGCGAGGAGCACCGCTCCGAAGTGCCGGTGATCATGCTGACCGCACGCGACGAGTTGCCCGACAAGATCGCCGGCTTCCGCGCCGGTGCCGACGACTACCTGACCAAGCCGTTCGCGCTGCCCGAGCTGGAAGTACGCCTGGAAGCGCTGCTGGTGCGCGCGCAGGGGCGAGGCCGCAGCAAGCTGCTGACGGTCGGCGACCTCAAGCTGGACCTGGCGACGCTGGAGGCCAGCCGCGCCGGCAAGCCGCTGCACCTGTATCCGGCCTGCCGCAAGCTGCTGCAGGTATTGATGCAGGCCAGTCCGGCCGCGGTCACCCGCGAGAAGCTCGAACAGGCGTTGTGGGGCGACGAGCCGCCGGACGGTGACATGCTGCGCTCGCACATCTACGACCTGCGCCGCAGCGTCGATGGCCCGTTCGAGGAAAAGCTGATCCAGACCCTGCCGCGCGTCGGTTACCGGCTCGGCCATGCCGGGCACCAGGAACGCATGCATGCGGACTAGGCTGGGCGGGCTTCGTGCCCGTGTCACCCTGTGGCTGGTTATCTATGCCGGACTGATTTCACTGGCCGTGTTCATCCACGGCTACATCGTCAACGAGCAGGCCGAGCAGGTGACCTGGCGCTCGCTGCTGAAGTCGGAGCTGAACCACTTCGTCCAGCGCAGTGCCGAAGATCCGCGCTACCACTGGACCGATACCGAGACCGTGCAGTTGTACGGCGACGACGACGAGTCGCCCGCGCCACCGGAATTCGCCAGCTTCGGCCCCGGCATCCATGACGGCATCCAGTACCAGGGGCGCGACAAGGTACTGATGGTGCAGGACGTGAACGGACGCCGGTTGGTGCTGGCGCTGGACATCACCGAGCTGCAGGCACACGAAAACAATCTCGGACTGTGGATGCTGATTTCGAACATCATTGCGATCGTGCTGCTCGGCCTGCTGGTGGCATGGGGATTGGGCCGCGTCGTGCAGCCGCTGGCCGACATGGCCAAGCGGATCCATGCCTTGCGCCCGGATCGCCCTGGTCAACACATCGAGGCAGTGAAAGGCGCCAGCAGCGAGCAGGTGGTGATCGCCGATGCGCTCAACGACTACCTGCAGCGCAACGATGCCTACGTTGAACGCGAGCGCGCCTTCATCGATAGCACCAGCCACGAACTGCGCACCCCGATCGCGGTGATCCGCGGCGCCGGCGAACTGGCGCTGGACCAGCCGGGCATACCGCCAGCGGTGCGCCATCAGCTGCTGCGCATCCGCCAGACCGCCGAGTCGGTCGAGCAACTGATCACGCTGCTGCTGGTGCTGGCGAAGGATCCTTCGCGGCTGGAGAAGAGCAGCGATTACGTGCGCCTGGACGAACTGCTGCCGGACATCCTCGCCGACCATCGTCACCTGTGCGCCGACAAGGACCTCGACCTGCAACTGGCCGAGCTGCCGCGTTGCGAGCTGTTCGCCCCGGTGGCGATCATGCAGGTGGCGATCGGCAACCTGCTGCGCAATGCGATCGAGAACAGCGACCGCGGCGTCATCCGTGTGTCCCTGCTGGCACCGGCAACGGTGCGGATCGAGGATCCGGGCCACGGCATGAGCCCGGAGGAGATCGCCGCGATCTACCGCCGGATGGCGCGCGCTGAAACCCGCCAGGGCAATGGCATCGGCCTGGACCTGCTGGGCCGCCTGTGCGAACACCTCGGCTGGAAACTGCTGCTGGATTCGGCGACCGGGCAGGGCACCGTGGCGACACTGGACATGAGCGGCTCGTTGGTCAAGAGCCGGAATTCGTGATGGGTGATGGGTGATTCGTAGGAGCGGGTCTACGTGGCCTCGGGCCATCAGCCGCGATGAGGCTTTACCGGTAAAGCCCCATCG
>NZ_JBYSVX010000010.1:0-129878 GCF_058986605.1 Pseudomonas sp. GW821-FHT07E12
CCGCGGCAGAAAACGACGCACATCCATGTGCGTCGCCCTTCGGGTTTTTCCCGCCGGCTCCGTCGCTGCGGATGGGGCCCCGGGAAAGTCAAAGTCCAAGGCAACAGCAAAGGCAAAATCACGAGCAACGGCAACGGCAACGGCAACAGCGTGGCTGTGAGTGTGTGCTTGCCTTAGTCATCCGCGCTCGAATGAGATTTGACCCAATCATCGCGTTGCTGCGGGCTCATCGACTGCCAGCGTTGGCGTAGGGCGTCGCGCTGGTCGGGGGGGAGGTTGCGCATCTGTTCGAACAGGGCCTTGGCCTGGCGGCGTTGCGGCGGGGACATGTTCTCGTAGCGGCGCATGCCGTCCGAGGCTTTCTGGCGTTGCTCCGGGGTCATGTTCTGCCAGCGTTCGGCGTGGCGGAGCATTTTCTGGCGCTGTTCCGGGGTGTCGTTCCAGCGTTGGCGCAGGGAGCCGATCAGCGTGTCGCGCTGTTGTGGGGTGAGGTGCTCCCAGTCCGGCAGCGGGGCTTCGGCGGTCGGGGCCGGTGGCGTAGCCGGGGCGGACTGGGCCAATGCCGGCGCAGTGGCGGCGCTGGTGAGCAGGATCACCAGCAGCAGGCGGGTCGAATGCTTCATCGTGGTCACTCCATGGCTAGGGCGTTGTCCGAACCCAGCCAGACGTACAGGTCGGGGTTCTGGTCGAGCGTGTCGTCGTCCGAGGCAGTCGCTGTGCTCGGCGCCTGCGGCAAGGGCGAGGGGCCGATTTCGCCGGTTCGGTGCAGTTGCACGCCGAAACCGACCGCCAGCAGTGTCGAGCAGGCGGTCGCCAGCAGCCAGGTGGGCAGGCGCCGGGGCGATCGGTGTGCGTCGGTGCGTGCCGAGCGCAGCCGGGCCAGGGTCGGCTGCGACATCGCGGTCAGCGATTGCGCATGCAGCTGCCGCATGCGCGCGTCGAAGCTGTCTTGGGATGGAGGGTGGTTCATCAGCGGAATTCCTCGAGTTGCTTCTGCAGCGCCTCACGGGCGCGCGAAAGGTGTGTCTTCACCGATCCCTCCGAACAACCCATGACGCGCGCGGTGGTCGCCACGTCCAGTTCTTCCAGCACGCGCAGAGTGAACGCCTCGCGCTGGCGTGCCGGGAGCGTGCGCAGGGCGGCCACCAGGCGGGTGTAGGCCTCGCGCTGCTCGTGCCGCTGCGCCGGGCCGGCGCCGGCGTCGGCCCAGTCGATGCGGCTGTCCTCGTCGTAGTCCTCGGCCGGGGCCCAGAACTTCAGGCGGAAGTTGCGCCGGCGCTGCAGGTCGATGATGCGGCTGCGCAGGATGCTCCAGAACAGCGGGGTCCACTCTCCGGCCGGGCGCTCGCGGTAGCCGAGCAGCTTGACCATGGCGTCCTGCACCGCATCCAGCGCGTCCTCACGATGGCGCAGGCCGGCCTCGGCGAAACGGAAGGCACGCGGGCCGATGCTGGCCAGGAATGCTTCCAGCGACGCCGGCGCGTCCGCCTGCGGTTCCGTTGATTGTGAATCGAGAGGGGTACCCACCAGCACAGCGTAGCTTCCCGGATGGAATGACGGGATAAACGGATGGAAGTGGCCGTGGTTGACAGCGCCCCCGCCGCGCCGCGTTCAGAGCTGGTTATGATGCCGGGCGGCCGCCTCGGGCCATGGGACAGGGCAAAAGCGATGAGCGACGGGTTCGTAGCGCTGTACATCTTCATGCTGGCGGCGATCGCCGGCCACGTGATCATCTCGCGGGTGCCGGTGATCCTGCACACGCCGCTGATGTCCGGTTCCAACTTCATCCACGGCATCGTGCTGATCGGCGCGATGGTCGTGCTCGGTCATGCCGATACCACGCTGGAGAAGGTGATCGGCTTCGTGGCGGTGGCGCTTGGCGCCGGTAACGCGGCCGGCGGCTATGTGGTGACCGAGCGGATGCTGGACATGTTCAAGTCGAGCAAGAAGCCTGGTGGCAAGGGAGACAAGGCGTGAGCATGTCCATGGCCGAAGTGCTTTCCTGGCTGGTGAAGGCCAGCTATCTGGTCGCCGCCACGCTGTTCCTGCTCGGTCTGCAGCGCATGGCCTCGCCGATGACTGCGCGCAGCGGCATCCGCTGGGCGGGTCTGGGCATGCTGATCGCGACGATCGCCACGTTCTTCCTGCCTGAGCTGCACAACGTGCCGCTGATCATTGCGGCGGTGGCGATCGGCACCGCGCTGGCGTGGGTGTCGGCCAACAAGGTCGCGATCACCGACATGCCGCAGATGGTCGCGCTGTACAACGGCATGGGTGGCGGTTCGGCGGCGGCGATCGGTGCGGTCGAGCTGCTGCGCTTCTCATTCCTCGCCAATCGCGACACCAGCCACTGGAGCGCGCAGGCGCTGGCCGAGCTGGCCGCGCGCCAGCCGGGGACGACTACCGTGGTGCTGGCGGTGATCGGCTCGGCGATCGGTGCGGTGTCGCTGTCCGGCTCGATCATTGCCTGGGCCAAGCTCGACGGCCGCCTCGACCGACGCGTGACCTTCCCCGGCCAGCAGGCATTCAACCTGCTGGTGGCGCTGGCGGTCGTGGTGCTCGGCGCATGGGCGGCGTTGACGCTGCAGCCGGTGGCGATCATCGCGTTCTTCGTGACGGCACTCGCGCTGGGCGTGCTGATGACGCTGCCGATCGGCGGCGCCGACATGCCGGTGGTGATCTCGCTGTACAACGCATTCACCGGCCTGGCGGTGGCGTTCGAGGGCTATGTACTCGGCAACGAGGCGCTGATCATCGCCGGCATGATGGTCGGCGCGGCC
This sequence comes from Pseudomonas sp. GW821-FHT07E12, assembly GCF_058986605.1. Taxonomy (NCBI): domain Bacteria; kingdom Pseudomonadati; phylum Pseudomonadota; class Gammaproteobacteria; order Pseudomonadales; family Pseudomonadaceae; genus Pseudomonas; species Pseudomonas sp. GW821-FHT07E12. The sequence continues at coordinate 2,781 of NZ_JBYSVX010000010.1, forward strand.
GGCATTCTGCTGACCCGCTTGATGGCCAAGGCGATGAACCGGCCGATCAGCGGCGTGTTGTTCTCCAACTTCGGCGGCGGCGGGCAGGGCGCGGAAATCACCGGCAGCCAGAAGCCGATCGAGGCGCCGGACGTGGCGGCGATGATGGCCTTCGCCGAGCGCGTGGTGATCGTGCCCGGCTACGGCATGGCGGTGGCGCAGGCGCAGCACAAGATATGGGAGCTGGCACAGCGCTTGATCGAACGCGGGGTCAAGGTGAAGTTCGCGATCCACCCGGTCGCCGGGCGCATGCCCGGGCACATGAACGTGCTGCTGGCCGAGGCCGGCGTGCCCTACGACCTGATCGCCGACATGGACGACATCAATCCCGAGTTCCCGGTGACCGACGTGGCGCTGGTGATCGGCGCCAACGACGTGGTCAACCCGGTGGCGAAGACCGACCCGACCAGCCCGATCTACGGCATGCCGATCCTGGACGTGGTCAACACCAGGAATGTCATCGTGATCAAGCGCGGCAAGGGCACGGGGTTTGCCGGCATCGAGAATGCGCTGTTCTACGCCGACAACACCCACATGCTCTACGGCGACGGCGCCGAGGCGGCGAGTGCGCTGGTCAGCGAGTTGAAGGCGCTGGATGGCGGCGGACATTGAGGCCGCGATGAACGTGTAGGAGCGGCTTCAGCCGCGATGGGGTCTTACCGGTAAAGCCCCATCGCGGCTGAAGCCGCTCCTACGGTTTAACGCGCGCTCCAGGCCGCAATGACCAGCGCCAGCAGGTAGCAGACCCAGTCGAAACCGCTGTTGGCCAGCGACAGCAGGTTCCAGGCGAGGTTCGGGCCCATCTTCATTGCCGAGGCCCATGGATCCAGTCCCACCGAACCACCGATCTGGGCCGAGGCGATGCCCCAGTTGGCAACCACGATCAGGAGCAGCGTGGCGGTCGTCGCCACGCCGATGCGCAGCCGGCCGGCCGGCAACGTCCCCATCCGCAGCATCCACACGATTTCCAGCGCGCCCAGCAGCGCCATCCAGCCGCATTGCCGGCCTGTGGTCAGGGCCAACAGGATCCAGGCGATCACGGCAGTCACACTCCCCAACAGCAGCAGCGGGGGCCAGAGCCAGTGCGCGGTTCTGGCAGACGCGGTCTTGGGGGGCATCGGGTGTTCCTGAAATAGGTCCGGCAGGATAAGGCCTGAGGCCACCGGTTCCATCATCCGGAGGTCATGCCGGTCGCTGCGACAGCGCATTCCGCCCGTCGCGGTGGGACTGGACCGAATTAGTCCCTAAAATGTACGGCTTGCTCATCCGGGGTCTGGTCCCCATTTCCTCCCCATGTATTCCCGCAGCAGCGAACCCGTCCAGTTCGAACGCGATTGCGAGGCCGTGATGGTCCCGCAAGGCGATTCGGTGACTCTTCCCGCAGGCAGCTATGGCTATATCACCCAGGCACTGGGTGGTAGCTATACGGTGTTCGTCGAAGGCAACCTGTTCCGCATCGCCGGCAAGGACGGTGATGCGATCGGCAAGGAGCCGCCGCCGGGGCTGGATCTGCCCGAGAACGCCAGCGATGAGGAAGTCGAGGCGCTGGTCTGGCAGCAACTGCGGACCTGCTTCGATCCGGAGATCCCGTTCAACATCGTCGACCTGGGCCTGGTCTACGAGGTGCAGGTCAATCACCGCGAGGACGGCCAGCGCCTGATCGAGGTCAAGATGACCCTGACCGCGCCGGGCTGCGGCATGGGCGAAATCCTGGTCGACGACGTGCGCAGCAAGCTGGAGATGATCCCGACCGTGGTCGAGGCCGACGTCGAGCTGGTCTTCGACCCGCCGTGGGGCCGGCATATGATGTCCGAGGCCGCCCGACTCGAAACCGGGATGCTTTAGAGCCCGCAGCGCGCGTCCGCCACTTTCAGCAAGCAGAACAGGAATTTCCGGTGTCCGTTTCCTTCCGTTCGACCCCTTCTTCTTCGCCGCGCAGCGCCGACGAGCTGTCCGCGATCCTGGCCGCGCCGGGCTTCGGCGTGCACTTCACCGATCACATGGTGGCCATCTCCTGGGACAAGGAACAGGGCTGGCATGGCGCGGAAGTACGTCCGTACGGCCCGCTGCAGCTGGATCCGGCCGCCTCGGTGCTGCACTACGGCCAGGAGATCTTCGAAGGCATCAAGGCCTACCGGCATGCCGACGGCTCGATCTGGACCTTCCGCCCGGAAGCCAACGGCGCGCGTCTGCAGCGCTCGGCCAGGCGCCTGGCGCTGCCGGAACTGCCGGTGGAGCTGTTCACCGAATCGCTCAAGCAGCTGATCGCTGTCGATCAGCGCTGGGTGCCTTCGGCGCCGGAAACCAGCCTGTATTTCCGCCCGTTCATGATCGCCGACGAGGCATTCCTGGGCGTGCGCGCGGCGCAGAAGGCCTCGTACTACGTGATCGCCAGCCCGGCCGGTGCCTATTTCGCCAAGGGCGTTGCGCCGGTGTCGATCTGGTTGTCGACCGACTACGCGCGCGCTGCCAAGGGCGGCACCGGTGCCGCCAAGTGCGGCGGCAACTACGCCGCCTCGCTGCTGCCGCAGCAGCAGGCGTATGCGCAGGGCTGCTCGCAGGTGCTGTTCCTCGACCCGGTCGAGGGCAAGTACCTGGAGGAACTCGGCGGCATGAACGTGTTCCTGGTCTACAGGGACGGCACCCTGGTAACGCCGGAGCTGTCCGGCAGCATCCTGGAAGGCATCACCCGCGACAGCATCCTGCAACTGGCGCGCGACCGCGGCATGCAGGTACAGGAGCGCAAGGTCACCATCGACGAGTGGAAGCAGGGCGTGGCCTCCGGCGAGATCGCCGAGGTATTCGCCTGCGGTACCGCCGCGGTGGTCACCCCGATCGGCGAGCTGAAGGGCGAGGGCTTTGCGGTCGGCGATATCAACGCCCCGGCCGGCGAGGTGACCTTGTCGCTGCGCCAGGAGCTGACCGACATCCAGTACGGCCGTATCCCCGACCGTCACGGCTGGCTGGTGCGGCTGGGCTGAAGGCTCCAGTCTCTGGCTTCAGTGATACCCAAAACCCCGCTCCGGCGGGGTTTTTCATGTGCCCGATCGGGCCGGCGGAGGGTTTTTGACTTTTTTCGGCATTAATTTGTCAGAAATTTGCCGAAACCTGTCACGAATTTAGAAAAGGTTATCAACGAAACCGTTTGCACCCATTGTGCGGTTGAGGCGGGCCGGCTAGCTTTCCTGAACGGGCCTGAAACAGGGGCGGTCCGGGATCCTCCGGCAGGTCTGTCAGTTCTTCGCAGCGCGATGGACCCGCTGGAGTCACGCCATTTGTCGGCAACTCCATCTGGAAAAGGAAATTCGATGTCCACCAAGCATCACCACCCGCTTACCCGCGCTTGGACTGTTCTGGGAGCTTCTGCACTGACCTCCCTGTTGCTGACCTTCCCGGCGATGGCCGGCGAGGTCAATCTGGATGGCCTGGACTCGGCCCAGACCCATCAGCGCTTCATCGTCACCTACCGTGACGGCAGCACCCAGTCGACCAGTGCCACCGCGTTGACCTCATCCCTGAAGAGCGCCGCGCGCGTGTTGCCCGCCAAGAACGGGCGTGCCCTCGGCCTGGACAAGCTGCGCCGGCTGGCGACCGGTCCGGAACTGGTCAAGGCCGACCGTCCGCTCGACCGTGCCGAGTCCGAGACCCTGATGCGCCAGCTCGCGGCCGACCCGAACGTGGTCACCGTGGAAGTCGATCAGCTGATGCGGCCGACCCTGACCCCCAACGACCCGCGCCTGTCCGAACAGTGGGCCTTCGCCACCGGCACCGCCGGCACCACCGCCGGCATCAACGTGCGTCCGGCCTGGGATCAGTCCACCGGCCAGGGCGTGGTCGTGGCGGTGATCGATACCGGCATCACCAGCCACCCGGATCTCAACGCCAACATCCTGCCGGGTTACGACTTCATCACCGACACCTTCGTCTCGCGCGACGGTGACGGGCGTGACGCCGACCCATCCGACCCGGGCGACTGGAACCCGGTGGCCGGTGAGTGCTACAGCGGTTCGCCGGTGTCCAATTCCAGCTGGCACGGTACCCACGTGGCCGGCACCATTGCCGCGGTCACCAACAACAGCGTCGGCGTGGCCGGCACCGCCTTCAACGCCAAGATCGTGCCGGTGCGCGTGCTCGGCCGCTGCGGCGGCTACACCTCCGACATCGTCGATGCGATCGTCTGGGCGTCGGGCGGCACCGTCAGCGGCGTGCCGGCCAATCCGTATCCGGCCGAGGTGATCAACATGTCGCTGGGCGGCAGCGGCACCTGTTCGTCCACCTACCAGACTGCGATCAACGGCGCCGTCTCGCGCGGCACCACGGTCGTGGTGGCGGCGGGCAACAGCAACGCCAACGTGTCCACGGCGGTGCCGGCCAACTGTTCGAACGTGATCGCGGTGGCGGCCACCACCTCGTCGCGCGCTCGGGCGAGCTACTCCAACTACGGCACGGGCATCGACATCTCCGCACCGGGTTCGAGCATCCTGTCCACGCTCAACAGCGGCACCACCGTGCCGGCCGATCCGACCTACGCGTCCTACAGCGGCACCTCGATGGCGACGCCGCATGTGGCCGGCGTGGTCGCGCTGATGCAGTCGGTTGCGCCGACCACGCTGACCCCGGCGCAGGTCGAGTCGATCATCAAGAGCTCCGCTGCCAGCTTCAGCTGCACACAGGGCTGCGGCGCCGGTCTGCTTGATGCCAATGCCGCGGTGACCGCTGCGATATCGGGCAGCACCGGTGGCGGTACCGGTACTGCGCTGACCAGCGGTACGCCGGTGACCGGCCTGGGTGCCAGCACCGGGGCTGATCTGAACTACACCATCGCGGTGCCGGCCGGGCGCACCACGTTGACGGTGGCGATCAGTGGCGGCAGCGGTGATGCCGACCTGTACGTGAATCCGACCACTGCTCCGACGGATTCGGTGTATGTCTGCCGGCCGTACCTGAGCGGCAACAGCGAGACCTGCACCATCAGCTCGCCGATCAACGGGACGTACTACATCCGGGTGAAGGCCTACAGCACCTTCTCCGGCGTCACCTTGACCGCGACCTACTGACGTTCCATGCGGCATGGATGCCGCCACGTGGCCCCGCCAGGAAGGTGGGGCCACGTGTTCTATCGGGTTGCGATGACTCCATTCGCGGGCACCGATGCGGTACCCGGGTGCACAGGCGCCGCCCGCTTGGGGCTGCCAGCCTGCACGATCGATAGTTCAGACCGACTCGAAGCGGTTTTCGGCGACGTTCTTGCGCACCTTGGCCGGATCCCAGATGCGGCCGTTCATCGCGATGTACACGCCGCTCGGCAGGCTCTGCACTGCGCCGATCGCGCAGCCGATGTTGAACTCGGCATCCGAACCACGGAAGCGTGCCGGGCTCAGCGCACCGGTCATCACGATGGTCTTGTCGGTGATCGACTTCAGCACCGCGCCGGTCTGCACCATGCTGTCGGTGCCGTGAGTAACCAGCACATGGCGGGTGGGCTGTGCGGCGATGGTGGCGCGGATCAGTTCGCGGTCGGCATCGGTGATGTGCAGCGAGTCCTTGCGCAGGATCGGGATCACGCTGAAGCGGAAAGTCACGCCCAGCTCGCGCAGGATCATGCCGATCTGCGGATCGCCGATCTGGTAATCGGATTTGTCGTCGAAGTAGATCTTGTCGATCGTGCCACCGGTGGTGACGATCAGAAGCTCGTCCATCTCTCGTTCCTGGCTGTCTTGGCCGTCGCACGCGGCGGCGGGGGCGACATGATACCGATCCGGCGGCCTGCACTGGCTGTTGTGGGAGGGGCTTCAGCCCCGACAGGCTTTCCCGGTGATGCCGGTCGGGGCTGAAGCCCCTCCCACAGGATTCAGGTCGATGTCGGACGCTTCCCGAACTTTGCCCGCAGCCCTGCCCAGTTGGCCGCGCCGATCACCACCAGCGCCAGCACGATTTCCGCCAGTGCGAGCACTCGGGTTTCCGGATGGCTCCAGGCCGACATCACGCCGTGGCTGAACCAGGCCAGCGCCAGCACCCCGGCCCAGAAGCGCGAGCGCGCGCCGCGCCAGGCGCCGAGTGCCAGCAGCAGCGGCGGCAGCGCGAACACCAGCAGCGCCGCGACACGATGGCGGTCGTCGTGGAACCACGCCGTGTACAGCAGCGCCAGCGCCAGCAGCGCGCCGCACAACACGATGCGGGCGATGTGGGTGATCAAGGTGCACCCAGCCTGCGGGCGATGTCGGCGACACGGCGGCCGAGCGCGCGCGCCAGCAGCGCCTCATCGTCGGTCGGCTGCGGATCGTCGCCTTGGCCGGCGACATGGCTGGCGCCGTACGGCGTGCCGCCGCTGCGGGTGTGACTCAACCCGGGTTCGGTGAACGGGATGCCGACGATCAGGCAGCCGTGATGCAGCAGCGGCAGCTGCATCGACAGCAGCGTGGATTCCTGGCCGCCGTGCATCGAGGCGGTCGAGGTGAACACCGCCGCCGGCTTGCCGACCAATGTGCCGTTGGCCCATTCGGCGCCGAGGCCGTCGAGGAAGTGCTTCACCGGCGCGGCCATGTTGCCGAAGCGGGTCGGGCTGCCGAGGATCACGCCGGTGCATTCGACCAGATCGGCCGCGTCCACGTAGGGCGCGCCATCGTCCGGTACCTGCGGCGCCAGCGGCTGGGTCACCGCCGAGACCGGCGGCACCGTGCGCAGCCGCGCCTGCATGCCGGGCACCTCGCCGACGCCGCGCGCGATCTGCCGCGCCAGCCGCGCCACCGATCCACCGCGGCTGTAGTACAGCACCAGGATCTCCGCCATCGTCCTTCCATTCGCTACGAGAACGCCCAGTATCGGCGATGCGGGCTTCGCGGTGCATCGGGTACGCTTATTAGATGGCGCCCAGAGACACCATGGACAGATGGAAGGAGCGGTTGCGCGATCGCGCCCGCATGACCAGCTTCGGGCGCTTCCTGTGGAAGCGCTTCCTCGACGATCGCCTGTTCCAGGCCGCCGGCTCGCTGGCCTACACCACGGTGTTCGCGCTGGTGCCGCTGGCGATCGTGGCATTCGGGGTGCTCTCGGCGTTCCCGGCGTTCGAGCGCTGGCAGGGCGCGCTGACCGACTTCATCTTCAACAACTTCGTCCCCGGCGCGGCGCGCTCGGTGCAGGACTTCATCAACAACTCGATCAAGGACGTCGGCACGTTCACCGCGGCCGGCGTGATCGCGCTGGTGGTCTCGCTGCTGATCACGCTGCACAGCGTCGAGCAGACCTTCAACCGGATCTGGCGCGTGGCTTCGGCGCGGCCGCAGTTCACCCGCTTCCTGATCTATTGGACCGTGCTCACGCTCGGCACGATGCTGGCCGCTGCCTCGATGGCGATGGCGGCCTACGTGTTCGCGCTGCCGTTGTTCCACACTTCAGAAGGCAAGTGGGTGGCGCATGTGACGTGGCGGTTGACGCCGATGCTGGTGGAATTCGCCGGCATCGTGATGATCTACCGGGTGGTGCCGCAGCACAGCGTGCGCCTGCGGCATGCGGTGCCGGGCGCGCTGCTGGCGGTGCTGAGTCTGGAAACGGTGAAGTGGGGGCTGGGCCTGTATCTGGGCAACTTCCAGACCTACCAGCGCATGTATGGCGCGATGTCGGCGCTGCCGATCCTGCTGCTGTGGATCTACCTCAGCTGGGTGTCGGTGCTGTTCGGTGCCTCGCTGGCGTCCTCGATTGCCGCGTTCCGTTACCAGCCCAAGGCGATGCGCTTGCCGGCGGGCTACGAGTTCTATGCCTTGCTGCGCCTGCTTGGACGTTTCCAGCTGGCGCGGCGCGGTGGTAGCGGGCTGGATGAAGACACCATGCTGCGGCTGGAGCCGATGTTGAGCGACGCGCTGCAGCAGGAGCTGTTGCGTGAGCTGCAGCGGATTCGCCTGCTGCGCCGTGATGAACGCGGTGAGTGGCTGCTGGCGCGCAACCTCGATGAAGTGACGCTGGCCGAGCTCTACGAGAACTGCCAGTTGCGCATCGCCGTGGACGAGCGGCCGTTGCCCTGCCGCGACGATCCACTCGGCCGCGTCGCTGGCGACGCCCTCGACCAACTAAGACTGGCATTGCGCGAGCAGTTGGCGCGCCCGGTCGCCGATATCTACCGACACCTGCCCGGAGAAACCGCATGACCCCCCGTTTTTCGATCTGCGCCGTGCCGCTGCTGATGGCGCTGGCGGCATGCAACCGCGCGCCCGAAACGCCTGCCCCTGCGCCGGCTCCCGCTCCGCACGCCCAGACTCCGACGCCGGCTACCGACAGCGCGCCGGCGGCACCGTCGGTGGGTGTCGTGCAGAGCACCGCCGAGCGGCCGACGTTGGTGGTGCCGACCGTCGATGGTGGGCACTACGATCTGGCCGCGCAACGCGGCAAGTGGGTGGTGGTGAACTTCTGGGCGACCTGGTGCGCGCCGTGCCTGAAGGAGATGCCCGAGCTGTCTGCTCTGCACACGATGCGCGACCACATCAAGGTGGTGGGGCTGGCTTACGAGGACATCGAGCCGGCCGAGATGCAGGCGTTCCTGAAGGAGCATCCGGTGTCCTATCCGATTGCGATCCTGGATACGTACGCGCCGCCGAAGGATTTCGCCACGCCGCGTGGCTTGCCGATGAGCTATCTGATTGCGCCGGATGGGACGGTGGCCAAGCAGTTTCTTGGGCCGATCAGTGCGCATGATATTGAGGCGGCGGTGACTGCGGCTGGGGGGAAGGTGGGCTGACGGGTATGCCCCGGAGGGGCGTTCTACTGCGCCTCGTAGAGTCAGGGCTTGTGCTTGTATCCCTGCTTATCGGGTTTTACTGAGTTCACGGGGGCACGGGATCTTTCAGTCGTCATCCTGGTATAGGCCGGAAATCGGAGTTTCCCCTCGCTATCTCTCCTTCGTCGTCCTGGCTATGCCCGATGGCCGGGGATCGAAGATCCATGGACGTTGCTTGTTGGGTTTGGCGTTGCGGTGACAGCAACGACAAAGACAACAGCAACAGCCAAGGCTTTCGCTCCTTCGGAGCGAGTTACCTTTCTTTGCTCGTGCAAAGAAAGGTAACCCAAAGAAAGCACGCCCCAGTCCTCGCGCCCTCCGCTGCGCTACGGGTTCACTCCGCCAGCGGGATTTTCTGACGCGGCATCCATGCCGCGGCAGAAAACGACGCACATCCATGTGCGTCGCCCTTCGGGTTTTTCCCGCTGGCTCCGTCGCTGCGGATGGGGGCCCCATAAAAGCGGCAAAGCAAAGGCAAAATCACGAGCAACAGCAACAGCAACAGCAACAGCAACAGCAACGGCAACAGCAACGGCAACGGCAACGGCAACGGCAGAAGCATGGCTGGGACCGTCATGGTGGTTTCAGCCCAAAAGAACCTTTCCCTGTCGTCCCTGCGAAGGCGGGGACCCAGTGACTTCGCGTTCCGGTCGATCAGAACCCGCAGGCACGGTGACGGGCGATGGTTCTAGGCCGGCGGGTAACCGGGGGTAAGAGGTTGGGGGCGCCGCGCCGCCGGTTCCTGCCCGGTCGCGGTTCGCCAATGTGACGGAGGTCGGACATCTGGAGGGCGTAACCCAGGGCCCAACAGGTTTCGTCGTCAATTTAATGTGAAGAAGTATGAAAGACTCGTCGATTGCGGCCGATAATAGGCTGACAACCTGATCCCCCCTGTAACTCCCTTCGTAGCAGGAATGCGCACCATGCAGCAGGCCGCCGATCGTCCGTCGCTCGCCGTCACCGCGATCGCGGGGTCTCCCATGTTGGGTTTGCGGATCTGGCTGTATGCGGTCGGGGCGCTGGCGATCGCTTGGTTGGCGCTGGTGAGTTGGCAGCCGGACTTCCTGCCACCGACGTCGGGATTGCTGATGTTGGAGTGGCTGGCTTGGGCAGGGCTCGCGATCGGTCTGCTCTGGCTGGCGGGCCATGTCTGGCGGCTCGTTCCTGCGTGGGCGGTCCCGTTCGATGACGGCGGGGCTGCCAACCTGCCGGTGTCGTTCGAACTGCGCGAGGAGCTGGTTCCCCCGCCGTCGCCGATCTGGCAGCGATACGGACAAGGCATGCTCGATCCCTTGCGGGTCGATCCGGCTGCGGCCGGGGTGCCGGCGTTGGATTGGCAGGGCTGCATCGATCGCTTGCATGATCTGCGCGACAACTGGCAGGTGGCACAGGCCGTGCGCGTGGCGCGGGTCCCGCGTCTGCTCTGGCTGGAAACCGTCCTGCAACTGTTCGATCGCGGTGTGGTGCGCGCGCTGCACGACGGTACGCTGCCGGAGGTGGCGGCGCTTCGTACCGAACGTTTGTTGCTGGAGGCCGATCAGGGGCCGGACGTGCTGACCGAAGTGTCGGCGCTGTTCGCGCGCCGCATCGCGTTCGCGCTGGAAGTGATGCCCGAGTCCCCGCGCGCCGATGCGCTGGCGCAATGGCAGTTGTTCGCCGACCTGCAGGCACTGGCCGCGCAGGAGCGGCATCTGGAGGCGCGTTCGCAGGTGGTGCTGGCGTTGGCCTGGAACGAGCAGATCGATCTGGATCAGGTCGAAGTCGGCTATGCGTTGGCCGAGGAATATCGCACCGAGATGGCGCAATGGCTGCAGCGCGCGACCGGCGTCAGGCTCGCCAGCGGCACGATGCGGCTGGATGCGTTCCTGCTAGCGCGTTGCGACGCTTCCGCGCAGGAAGAGGGCGGGGATGCGATCGGCTACGTCGAGGCCCTGCGTGGGCTGCATGCGGGCATGGTGTCGCTGCTGCACGACACGTTGGCGCGGTTGGTCGTGCTGGCCGATACGGCCGAACGCAGCGAACGGCTGGGGCTGCCGCAGGGGAATCAGGATTCCACGGCGTAATTGTCGATCGGTTCCAGCACCGCGAACTTTTCCTTGTGCAGCTTGCCGCGCAGCGGAGGCAGCGGCAGCTCGTCTTCCGGCACCGAGGTGTCCGGCATCCGGTGCAGCAGGTCGTGGATCAAGGTGAGTCGTCCACGCTTCTGGTCGTTGAAGTCGACCAGTGTCCACGGCGCATGCGCGGTGTGGGTGGCCTGCAGCATCGCTTCGCGTGCGCGGGTGTAGTCGGTGTACTTGTCGCGCGATTGCAGATCCACCGGTGACAGCTTCCAACCCTTGAGCGGGTCCTGGTGGCGCTCGGCGAAGCGTGCTTCCTGCTCGCGCTGGTCGACGCTGAGCCAGTACTTGAACAGCAGGATGCCGTCATCGACCAGCAATTGTTCGAAGCGCGGCACCTGTTCCAGGAACGCGTGGTACTGCGCATCGGTGCAGTAACCCATCACCCGTTCCACGCCAGCGCGGTTGTACCAGCTGCGGTCCATCAGCACGAGTTCACCGGCGGCCGGCAGGTGTGCGACGTAGCGCTGGAAATACCACTGCGTGGCTTCGCGGTCACTGGGTTTTGGCAGCGCCACCACCCGGCACTGGCGCGGATTGAGGTGCTCGGAGACGGCCTGGATCGCGCCGCCCTTGCCGGCGGTGTCGCGGCCCTCGAACAACACCAGCGCGCGTTGCCCGCTGTGCTCCAGCCAACGGGCCATCGCCACCAGTTCCAACTGCATCGGCTTGAGCAGCTTCTTGTAGTCCTTTCCCTTGAGCGTGGACATGCAGCGGTCTCCAGTGGCGGTCGGGTCACTCGCGCAGGCGCGGGCGCAGCGTGGCGAGATTGCAGGGGCGGGTGCGCGCATCGAGCTGGGCGCGGATGATGCCCTCCCATGCGGTGCGGCAGGCCGAGGTCGAACCCGGCAGGCAGAACACGAAACTGTCGTTGGCCAGCCCCGCGAAGGCGCGCGATTGCAGCGACGCGGTGCCGATCTCCTCGAAGCTGATCGCGCGGAACAACTCGCCGAAGCCGGGCATGGTCTTGTCGAGCAGCGGTTCCAGGGCCTCGGGCGTGCTGTCGCGGCCGGTGAAGCCGGTGCCGCCGCTGACCAGGATACCGTCCACGGCGGGGTCGGCGATCCAGGCCGAGACGATCGCGCGCAGGCGGTAGCGGTCATCGCGCGCGATCGCGCGTTCGTGCAGGTGGTGGCCGGCTTCGGTCAGTGCATTGGCGAGATAGTCGCCGGAGCTGTCGTTGGCCAGCGTGCGGGTGTCGGAGACGGTCAGCAGGCACAGGCGCAGCGGGATGAAGTCGGGAGAGTTGGTCATGGCCGAAGCCTAGCCCGGCGCGTGCGTCGGGACCAGCACTGGCGCGTGAAACCGTCCGGCGCATGAATCGTGTAGAGCGAAGCTTGTGCTGGCATCCCTTTTCGGGGGGCCGCTCTACGACAGCCGTGGCCGGGCTGCCTGCCGCAGCAAGGCAACGAAATCATCGGCGAACGCATCCATATCGAACAATCCGCCGACGCGGTGGTGCTCCGCTTCCAGCCGGCCACACAGTTCCTCAAGTGCTTGCGGTGTGCGCGCTAGCTGGACGGCAGTCGCAACGAAAGCGGCATCGTCGGCGACGTTCAGTGCATCCAGGCCGAGGTGGTGATTGAGGCTGCCGGCAACCCGCGCGGCGAAGCTCGCCCCCGGCATGGTCAACACCGGGCAGCCGGCCCACAACGCGTCCGAGGCGGTGGTATGAGCGTTGTAGGGATCGGTATCGAGGAACAGCCCGGCGTGCCGATAGCGCGCCAGATACTGCGGGTGCGGCAGCTTGGGCATGAATACCAGTCGCTGCGCTGCCACGCCCTGCGCCTGCGCGGCGGCGCGCAGCCGGGTGTCGGCCTGGCCCGGTCCGGACAGCAGCCACAGCACGCTGCCCTCGACCTCGCGCAGCACTGCCAGCATCCGCGCAAAGCTGCGCGGGTTGAGCTTGTAGCTGTTGTTGAAGCAACAGAACACGAAGCCCTGCTCCGGCAGCCCGCACTCGCGTCGCGACGGTGGCTCGGCGACCTCACGGGTGCTGTCGGAAGGCTGGAATGCGCGCGGCAGACGCAGCACGCGCTCGCTGTAGTGCGGCTCCAGTGCGGGCGGCAGCGCGAACGCATCGCCGATGACATGGTCGATCCACGGCGCGCCACTGCTGCCCGGATAGGCCAGCCAGTTGACCTGCACCGGCGCGGGCCGCAGCGCCAGCACTTCCGGCGCGCCACCTCCGCCCCAGCCGCGCAGATCGACCAGTACGTCGATGCCGCGTTCGCGGATGGTGGTGGCGGTGCGCATGTGGTCGAGACCGGCGACGTCGTGCAGCGTGGTGGCCGCGCTGAGACGCTGGCGGATGACGCTGCCGTCGTCACGGTTCAACGCGAACAGGTGTGCCTGCAGTGTGTCGGCGTGGCGACGTCGCAGTGCCTCGAACAACGCCACTGTCAGCAATCCGGTCGGGTGCGCACCGAAACCGTTGGACAGGAGGCCGATCCGCAGCGGTCCTTCGCCGCGCACCTGCGTCGGTGGCAATGGCCGGATCGACTGTGCCAGCGGTGCTGCGCGCAGTCGCGCGCAGGCCAGTTGCTCGGCTGGAGTGGCGTCCTCACTGAGGAAGGCAAACGGCTCAACGCCGGGATGCCGCTGTGCCACCGCCGTGCGCACCTGTCGCGACAGCGCATCGAGATCACGCCAGTCACACAACTTGCGGCGCCAGTTGAGCAGTTGCGCGGCGATGTAGGGTTCATCCGGCAGCAGCCGGTGCGCATGTTCGTAGGCCGCGGCGGCGGCTTCGGCCTCGCCGGCGTCTTCCAGTGAATGTCCGAGCCACAGCGCGATGCCCGGATGCTGCGGGGCGAGCGCTGCCGCCTGCCGCAGCAGATCGGCCGACTCACGATACTGTCCTTGCATCCAGCGTACGCGGCCGAGCCGCGCCAAGGCTTCCGGATGGCCAGGCCGCAGCATCAGCGCGCGCTGTACCGCCGCCTCGCCGGCTGCGACCGCGCCCAGGCCCATTTCGGTGTCGCCGAGCATCAGCCAGGCGACGAAATCCTGCGGATTGCGGCGTACCGCTTCGCGTAGCTGCAGCAATTCCTGCGGCAGTGTGGCGTAGCTATTCATGGTTGTTCTTGTGGGAGGGACTTTAGTCCCGACGCTTTACCGGCCAAGCCCCGTCGGGGCTGAAGCCCCTCCCACAGGAGTCGCGCTGCGAGATTCATGTTCCTTCGGCCAGGCGCGCCAGTTCATCGGCCTGGTGCTCCTGCAGCAGCCGGCCGACCAGCGCATCCAGATCGCCCTCGATGATGTTGGGCAGGTCGTACAGGGTCAGGCCTTCGACGCGGTGATCGGTGATCCGGCCCTGCGGGAAGTTGTAGGTGCGGATGCGCTGGCTGCGGTCGCCGCTGCCGACCTGCAGCTTGCGGGTCTGCGCCTCGGCGGCGGCCTGTTTGCTGCGCTCGGCTTCGACCAACTGCGCTTTCAGTCGCTTCATCGCCTTGTCGCGGTTGGCGTGCTGGCTGCGCTCGGTCTGGCACTCGACCACCACGCCACTCGGCACGTGGGTGATGCGGATCGCCGATTCGGTCTTGTTGACGTGCTGGCCGCCCGCGCCGGAAGAACGGAACGTGTCGACCTTCAGGTCGGCCGGATTGATCTCGATGTCCTCGACCTCGTCGGCTTCCGGAATGATCGCCACGGTCGCCGCCGAAGTGTGGATGCGGCCCTGCGATTCGGTCGCCGGCACGCGCTGCACACGATGGGTGCCGGATTCGAATTTCAGTTTGGAATACGCACCACGGCCGACCACGCGCGCCACCACTTCCTTGTAGCCGCCGTGCTCGCCGGGGCTGTCGGATTCGACCTCGACTTTCCAGCCTTGGCGTTCGGCATAGCGCGCGTACATCCGGAACAGGTCGCCGGCGAAGATCGCCGCCTCGTCGCCACCGGTGCCGGCGCGTACTTCCAGGAACAGATTGCCTTCATCGCGCGGATCCTGCGGCACCAGCAGCAGCAACAGCTGCGCTTCCAGCTCGCTCAGGCGTGCCTGCGCCGCGGTGATTTCCTCCTCGGCCAGCTCGCGCATCTCGGGATCGGCACGCATCGCTTCGGCCGCGGACAGATCGGCCTTGGCGCGGGCTTCGTCGGCGAGCGCACTGGCGACCGGTTCGAGTTGCGAGAACTCGCGCGACAGGTTGCGGAAGCGGGTGTTGTCGCCGACCACGTCCGGGTCGGAGAGCAGGCGTTCAAGTTCTTCGCGGCGCTCGGCCAGCGCTTCCAACTTACGGCGCAGGGTCGGCGTCATCAGTCCTCACGATTGGGGTGTTGATAGGGGGATGGCGGTAACCGGGTTTTTCCGGGAACAGCCGATCGGCGGCACGCGCCAGTTCGGCATCGCCATTGAGCGCGGCCTCGCGCAGCGCCGCGGTCGGCGGATGCAGCAGGCGGTTGGTCAGCGAGTGTGCCAGCAGCTCCAGCACCTCGTCGGCCGGCTTGCCGTTGGCCAATTGCTGGCGGGCCTTGGTCAGCAGCTCGTCGCGGGTGCTGTCGCCGTAGGCGCGCAGGCGCTTGAGCGGGGCCTGGCGCGCGCTGGCCTGCTGGGTTTCGAGATAGTGCGCGACCTGGAGATCGATGATCTCCTCGGCCGCATCGGCGGCTTCGCGGCGGCTGCGGCGATTGTCTTCGACGGCGCGCTCCAGGTCGTCGACGGTGTACAGATAGGCGTCAGCCAACTGCGCCACCTCGGGTTCGATGTCGCGTGGCACCGCCAGGTCGAACAACAGCATCGGCTTGCGCTTGCGTTGCCGCAGCGCCTGTTCGACATGCACGCGCCTCAGCACCGGTACCGGACTGGCGGTGGCCGAGAACACCACGTCGGCTTCGGCGAGATGGCGCTCCAGTTCCTCCAGCGGCAGCGCATAGCCGCCGTGCTGGCTGGCCAGGGTCTGGGCGTGGGCGAGGGTGCGGTTGGCGATCAGCAGCCGGCGGACCCGGCCTTCGCTGAGATGCTTGGCGGCCAGTTCGATGGTCTCGCCGGCGCCGACCAGCAGCACCGTCGATTCGCTCAACCGCGCGAACGACTCCTGCGCCAGCCGCACCGCGGTCGAGGCGACCGAAACCGGATTGGCGCCGACACGGGTATCGGTGCGCGCGCGCTTGGCGACCGAGAAGGTCTGCTGGAACAGCCGGTCCAGGCGGCTGCCGAGTGCGCCATGCGCGCGCGCGGTCGCCCAGGCGTCCTTGACCTGGCCCAGGATCTGCGGCTCGCCCAGCACCATCGAGTCCAGCCCGGTCGCGACCCGGAACAGATGGCGTACCGCGGCGGCGTCATGGTGCTGGTACAGATAGGCCGACAGTCCCGGCGCGTGGCTGTCCAGCCACTGCGCCAACTGCCCGGGCTCGTCGCCGGCGATCGCATACAGCTCGGTGCGGTTGCAGGTGGACAGCAGCGCGACTTCGCTGACCTCGGGCAACGCGCGCAGCGACGCCAACGCGCCCGGCAGCGCCTCGCCGGCAAACGCTGCGCGTTCGCGCAGGTCTACTGGCGCGCTCTGGTGGTTCAGTCCGAGCACCCACAACGTCATTCGTTCAGTCGCTTGCGATAAGCTGCTGGCCATTCAGGGCCACCATTTTACGGCCCGGTCGTGTCCGATGCCCGTATCGATTCGCATCCTTAGTGTTTCCCTATTGCTGTCATTGGCCTGCACGGCCTGGGCAGCCCCTTCGAAGACGGCCCCCGTCGCCGACGGGGGCGGGGTAATGGAGCCGGTACTGGCCGGCGAATTCGCCTTGCAGGCGGGGCAGCTGGACGATGCCGCGCGCTGGTACCTGCAGGCGGCCCAGGCCGAGGCCGGCGACGCTGGACTGGCCGAGCGCGCCGCCCGCATCTCGATGCTGGCCAATGACGACGCGCGTGCGTCCCAGGCCCTGGTGCTGTGGCGCCAGCGCGCGCCGCAGTCGCTGGCGATGCGCAGCACCGAGGCCTCGCTGGCATTGCGCAAGGGCGACTTGCGGCTGGCCCGGCGCGACCTGCTGGCGCTGTTGCGCGATCCGGACCCGCGCGGCTGGCGCTTCGCGCTGGTGGCGCTGGCCAATTCCCGTGATCCGGACGTGTCGGCCAAGGCGCTCGCCGACCTGGTCAAGGCCAATGCGATCCCCAACCAGATCGAGGCCTGGCAGGAGTTCGGCCGGCTGGCGCTGCGGATGGAGAAGCCGGAGCTGACCAAGCGCATCGTCGACGAGGTCGTGCGCCGCTTCCCGAACGAACCACGCGTGGCCTTGCTGCACGCCACCCAGCTCAGCCAGTCGGGCCATCGTGACGAGGCCCGCGCGCTGCTGGCGGAGGTCGAGCCGAAGGCAGTCGGCGATTCGGACCTGCGCGGCGCGCTCGCGCTGGCCTACGACACCATGGGCGACGTCTCCGACGCCGCACGCGTGCTCGCGGTCGGCCCCCAGGACACCCAGACCTACGGCCTGCGCGCCTCGCTGCTGGCCAAGGAGCAGGACAATGCCGGCCTGGTCGCGCTGTACGGGGAGCTCAAGGCCGATTCGGCCAATCCCCAGCCGGATCGCCGGCTGCTGCTCGGCAAGATCGCTGAGTACCTGAAGCGCTACCCGGAGGCCGTGGACTGGTACCGCGGCGTGGCGGGTGGTCCGCTGCGCAGTGAGGCGCAACTGCGCGCGGCCAGCGCGCTGTTCCAACTGGATCGCAAGCAGGAGGCGTTCGACCAGTTGCACGCCTTGCAGGCCGATGCCGACGCGGACGACGACGCGCGCCGCGACGCCTACGTGCTGGAAGCCGAGCTGCGCCAGCGTGCCGACGACGATGCCGGTGAGCTGGACGTATTCGCGCGCGGCCTGTCGGCCTATCCCGACGACAGCGCGCTGCTGTATGCGCGCGGCCTGTCCTGGGAGCGTCGCGACGACATCGCCCGCGCCGAGGCCGACCTGCGCAAGATCCTGGTGACCGAGCCGGAGAACGTCGCCGCGCTGAACGCGCTCGGCTACACCCTGGCCGACCGCACCACCCGCTACAAGGAAGCGCTGGCGCTGATCGACCGTGCCCGCACCGCCGAGCCGGACAACGCCGCGATCATCGACAGCTACGGCTGGGTGCTCTATCGCATGGGCCGCACCCGCGAGGCGCTGGTGCAACTGCGTCGTGCCTGGAGCCTGTTCAAGGATCCGGAGATCGCCGCGCATATCGGCGAGGTGCTGTGGGTTGGCGGTAATCAGGACGAGGCCAGGCGCTACTTCGACGAGGCGCGCAAGCTCGATCCGGACAACCGCTCGCTGAAGCGCGCACAGGAGAAGCTGGGCCTATGAACGGCGCGATGTTCCTGCGGCTGCCGGTCTTGGCGGCCATGCTCGCGCTTGCCGCCTGTTCGACGATGTCCGGGCGTCAGGCGCCGCCTGCGGGCGAGGTCGTTGCCAGTGTCTCGCCGGAGGCCCGCCAGGCCGAGACCGAGCGGCAGGCCTGGCTGGTCGCGCATCCGGACTGGTCGTTCCAGGGTCGCGCAGCGATCGCCAAGGGGCGCAACGGCGGCAGCGGTCGGGTCGATTGGCAGCAGCACGCCGACCGCTACCGGATCCAGCTCAGTGCTCCGGTCACCCGCCAGAGCTGGACGCTGGATGGCGATCTGCGCAGTGGCGCCGGCCGCCTGGAAGGCCTGGACGGCGGCCCGCGTGCGGGCGCCGATGCCGAGCAGGTATTGCTGGAAGCCACGGGCTGGCAGATTCCGGTCAACCAGCTTCCCGGGTGGGTACGCGGCCAGGTTGCGGAGGGCGCTGGTGAGCTTGGTTTCGATGCCGAAGGGCGGCCCCGGGCCTTGCAGCAGCAGGGCTGGACCATTGAATTCCTGGAGTGGTACCCGGCCCAGGACGGGCGGCCGGCCTTGCCGCGCCGGATCGAGGCCCGCAACGGCGACGCCAAGGTGCGGCTGATGCTCGACCAGTGGGACGTTCCCGCGCAATGAGTGCCATCGAGCGGGGCTGGTCGGCGTGGCCTGCGCCGGCCAAGCTGAATCTGTTCCTGCACATCACCGGGCGTCGCGCCGACGGCTACCACCTGCTGCAGACCGTATTCAGGCTGCTGGACTGGGGCGATACGGTGCACCTGCGTGTGCGTGACGACGGCCTGATCCGGCGTGAAGGCGAGTCGGTGGCTGGCGTTGCCGAGGCCGATGATCTGATGGTGCGAGCGGCCCGCCTGCTGCAGGAGGTGGTTAAAAGCGACCAAGGTGCCGACATCAGCGTCGAAAAGCGCATTCCGGCCGGCGGTGGCTTCGGTGGTGGCTCATCCGACGCGGCGACCGTACTGGTCGCGCTGAATGCGCTGTGGGGCGCCGGACTGGACGAGGACGCGCTGGCCGAGCTGGGCTTGCGCCTCGGCGCCGATGTCCCGGTATTTGTGCGCGGTCGCAATGCCTGGGCCGAAGGCGTGGGCGAACAGCTGACGGCGATGGACCTGCCGGCGGCGGCTTATCTGCTGCTCGCCCCGGGGGTGCACGTCCCCACGCCTGAACTTTTTCGAGCCCCGGATTTGACGCGGGATGCTGCGCCCGTGAAAATAGCGGACTTCGCTTCCGGAGCTCAGCTCGACAACGCGTTCGAGCCGGTCCTGCGTCGCCGGGAATCTGCGGTTGAAGCCGCGTTCCAGGTGTTGTCCAGGGTCGGCAGGCCGCGTCTGACGGGCTCGGGCAGTGGTTGCTTCGTCGAATTCGACACACGTGCCGCCGCCGAGCGGGCGCGGGTCGCTTTGCCGGGTGATCTGGATGCGTGGGTGGTGGAGGGCGTTGCACGCTCACCGTTGCTCGCCGCGCTGGAAGCAATGCAGTTTTGATGCAGGGGCGTCGCCAAGAGGCCCAAGGCACCAGGTTTTGATCCTGGCATTCGTAGGTTCGAATCCTACCGCCCCTGCCATGTATGCGAGTCATGCATGCGAGTCCCTCGCAAAAAGCCCGTGCATCCATGTACGGGGATTCAGTAACGAAAAGCCTGGGTTGGATGCTGGGCTGGTTGTCTAGAGGCCGGCTTCGGATACTGGGCTTGGTTCGACAAGACGCTTCTTCAGATTCACGTCCTCCGCCGCACGCTCTCCGCCGCCGCCCCAGAGACCTTTCCAATGCAAGACGAACGCAATTTGCTGGTGTTCTCCGGCAATGCCAACAAGCCCTTGACGCAGAGCATCTGCAAAGAGCTTGGCATCCGCATGGGCAAGGCACTGGTCTCGACCTTCTCCGATGGTGAAGTCCAGGTCGAGATCGAGGAAAGCGTGCGTCGTCAGGAAGTGTTCGTCGTGCAGCCGACCTGCGCGCCGAGCGCCGAGCATCTGATGGAGCTGCTGGTGATCGTCGACGCGCTCAAGCGCGCCAGCGCCGGCAGCGTCACCGCGGTGATTCCGTACTTCGGTTACTCGCGGCAGGATCGCCGCATGCGCTCCTCGCGCGTGCCGATCACCGCCAAGGTCGCCGCCAAGATGATCAGCGCGATCGGCGCTGATCGTGTGCTGACCGTGGACCTGCACGCCGACCAGATCCAGGGTTTCTTCGACGTGCCGGTCGACAACGTCTACGCCTCGCCGCTGCTGCTGGCCGATATCTGGCGCGCCTACGGCACCGACAACCTGATCGTGGTCTCGCCGGACGTCGGCGGCGTGGTGCGCGCCCGTGCGGTCGCCAAGCGCCTGGACGACGCTGACCTGGCGATCATCGACAAGCGTCGCCCGCGTGCCAACGTCGCCACGGTGATGAACATCATCGGTGACGTGCAGGGCAAGACCTGCGTGCTGGTCGACGACCTGGTCGATACCGCCGGCACCCTGTGTGCAGCCGCCGCAGCGCTGAAGCAGCGCGGCGCCACCAAGGTCGTGGCCTACATCACCCATGCGGTGCTGTCCGGCCCGGCGGTGGACAACATCAACAATTCGCAACTCGATGAACTCGTGGTCACCGACACGATTCCGCTCTCGGATGCGGCGCGTGTGTGCACCAAGATTCGTCAGCTCAGCGTCGCCGAACTGCTGGCCGAGACGATCCGACGGATCGCCTTCGGTGAGTCGGTCAGCTCGCTGTACGTGGATTAGGGCCGGGAATGGAGAATCGGAAATAGGAAAAGCATGGTTTCGCCTTGCGATTCCCGACTCCCGATTTCCCCGATTCCCGGCTTCACCAAGACTCTTCTGGTCGCGGAAGAGTCGTTCAAACCGCCGCGAGGCGGTTCATCAACCTAGGTAGTGAAAAAATGTCAAAGACTCATGAAATCAAGGTCGCGCGCCGCGAAGACGAGGGGAAGGGTGCGAGCCGCCGCCTGCGTCACGCGGGGCAGATCCCGGCAATCGTCTACGGTGGCGATCTCAAGCCGGTCAACATCCAGCTGAACCACGAAGTCGTGTGGCTGGCCCAGCAGAACGAGTGGTTCTACTCCTCGATCCTGGACCTGAACCTCAACGGCGACGTGCAGAAGGTGCTGCTGCGTGACCTGCAGCGTCACCCGTACAAGCAGCTGATCATGCACATCGACTTCCAGCGCGTGAACGAGAACGAGTCGCTGAACGCCTCGATCCCGCTGCACTTCGTCAACGGCGAGAAGTCGCCGGCCGGCAAGACCGCTGGCGTGGTGATCACCCACGAGCTGAACGAAGTCCAGGTGCAGTGCCTGCCGAAGAACCTGCCGGAGTTCATCGAGGTCGACCTGTCGGCCCTGGCGATCGGCGCGGTGGTCCACCTGTCCGACATCAAGCTGCCGGCCGGCGTCGAGCTGCCGTCGCTGAAGCTGGGCAAGGAGCACGACGTGGCGGTGGTCATCGCCAAGCACGCTGCGGCTGAAGAGCCGGCGGCGGGCGAAGGCGAGGCCAAGTAATCGCCTTGCGATCCCCGCGCCCACCGGCGCGGGGATCGTAGCGATGCATTCGGCATGTCTGGATTGCGACTGATCGTCGGACTCGGCAATCCCGGTCCGGAACACGCCCAAACCCGGCACAACGCCGGGTTTCATTTCGTCGAGGCCCTTGCGCAGCGCGAAGGTGCACGCTGGAGCCTGGAATCCAAGCTGTTCGGTGAAGTGGCCAAGGTCGCCATCGCCGGCCAGTCGGTCTGGCTGCTCAAGCCGGCCACCTTCATGAATCTCAGCGGCAAGTCGATCACCGCCGCGTTGCGCTTCTGGAAGATCGAGCCGGAGCAGATGCTGGTCGCGCACGACGAGCTGGATCTGTCGCCCGGCAGTGCGCGGCTGAAGCTCGATGGCGGCCACGGCGGCCAGAACGGCTTGCGCGACACCATTCGCCTGCTCGGTCATGCCAGGTTCCATCGCCTGCGCATCGGCATCGGCCATCCCGGTCACAAGGATCGCGTGGTGGGGTGGGTGCTGGGCCGGCAGACGGCTGCGGACGGCGCGCTGATCGATCGTGCGATCGACGATGCGATCGATGTGCTGCCGCTGGCGATCACCGGCGACTTCAACGAGGCGATGAAGCGCCTGCATACTTCGAAGGCGTGATTGGTGATTGTCGATTTGCAGGAGCTGTTCCCGCTCCTTCGAATCACCAATCACGAATCACGAATCACGGAAGTGAAGTCATGGGTATCAAATGCGGCATCGTCGGCCTGCCCAACGTCGGCAAGTCGACCCTGTTCAACGCGCTGACCAAGGCGGGTATCGCTGCGGCCAACTTCCCGTTCTGCACGATCGAGCCGAACGTCGGCATCGTGCCGGTGCCGGATCCGCGTCTCAATCAGCTGGCCGAGATCGTCAAGCCGCAGAAGCTGATCCCGACCGCGGTCGAGTTCGTCGACATCGCCGGCCTGGTGGCCGGTGCCGCCAGCGGCGAGGGTCTGGGCAACAAGTTCCTCGCGCACATCCGTGAGGTCGATGCGATCGCACACGTGGTGCGCTGCTTCGAGCATGGCGACATCGTGCACGTGGTCGGCCGGGTCGATCCGATCTCCGACATCGAGATCATCGACCTGGAGCTGGCGCTGGCCGATCTGGACAGCGTCGAGAAGGCGCTGAACCGTGCCGAACGCGCTGCAAAGGGGGGCGACAAGGACGCGGCCGCGCGCAAGCCGGTGCTGGCCAAGTTGCAGGCGGCCTTGTCCGACGGCAAGCCGGGTCGCAGCGTGGGGCTGGATGAGGACGAGAAGGCGCTGGTTCGCGACCTGTTCCTGCTCACCCTCAAGCCGGTGATGTACATCGCCAACGTGCTCGAGGACGGTTTCGAGAACAACCCGCACCTGGACGCCGTGCGTGCCCGTGCCGAAGGCGAGGGCGCGCAGGTGGTGCCGGTATCGGCGGCGATCGAGGAGGAGTTGTCGCAGCTCGATGACGAGGATCGCGACACCTTTCTGACGGATCTGGGGCTGAGCGAGCCGGGCCTGAATCGTGTGATCCGCGCGGCGTACCAGCTTCTGGGACTGCAGACCTACTTCACCGCGGGCGTGAAGGAAGTTCGCGCCTGGACGGTCAAGGCTGGCGCGACCGCGCCGCAGGCAGCGGCGGTGATCCATACCGATTTCGAGAAGGGTTTCATCCGCGCTGAGACCATCGCCTTCGACGATTTCATCAAGTACAAGGGCGAGTCGGGTGCGCGCGATGCCGGTCGCCTGCGCCTGGAAGGCAAGGAATATCGCGTGCAGGAAGGCGATGTCCTGCATTTCCGTTTCAACGTCTGATCGACGCGCGCCTGGCCGTATTCATCCCAGCTGCGGGCAGGCAGAAAAGTGGAAAATTTCTGTTGACATGATTGTGAAGTGAGCCCAGAATTGCGGGCTCTTTCACCCCATCACGATTTGCCTCCGGGCCGGTCGCCAGGGTGGAAAATGGAGGGATACCCAAGCGGCCAACGGGGGCAGACTGTAAATCTGCTGGCTTACGCCTTCGGTGGTTCGAATCCACCTCCCTCCACCAGTTTTTGTTGTGATGTGCAGTGATCCCGAGGCGGGAGTAGTTCAACGGTAGAACCTCAGCCTTCCAAGCTGATGGTGCGGGTTCGATTCCCGTCTCCCGCTCCATTGGACTGAATTGCATGGCACAATAGACAACTACGCTCACGTAGCTCAGTCGGTAGAGCACCTCCTTGGTAAGGAGGAGGTCGAAGGTTCGATTCCTTTCGTGAGCACCATATACAAGTCGCCATTACATTCAACGAGCACCGAGAAGAAGCCGCCATGTCCAAGGGTAAGTTCGAACGTACCAAGCCGCACGTCAACGTCGGCACCATCGGCCACGTCGACCATGGCAAGACCACGCTGACGGCTGCGCTGACGAAGATCGGCGCCGAGCGTTTTGGTGGCGAATTCAAGGCATACGACGCGATCGACGCGGCGCCGGAAGAGAAGGCGCGCGGCATCACGATCTCGACCGCACACGTCGAATACGAATCCCCGAACCGCCACTACGCGCACGTGGATTGCCCGGGCCACGCCGACTATGTGAAGAACATGATCACCGGCGCCGCTCAGATGGACGGTGCGATCCTGGTGTGCTCGGCCGCTGACGGCCCGATGCCGCAGACCCGCGAGCACATCCTGCTGTCGCGTCAGGTCGGCGTGCCGTACATCGTGGTGTTCCTGAACAAGGCTGACATGGTCGACGACGCCGAGCTGCTCGAGCTGGTCGAAATGGAAGTGCGCGAGCTGCTGAGCAAGTACGAGTTCCCGGGCGATGACACCCCGATCATCCACGGCTCGGCCCGTCTGGCGCTGGAAGGCGACCAGAGCGACATCGGCGTGCCGGCGATCATCAAGCTGGTCGAGGCGCTGGACACCTGGATCCCGACCCCGGAGCGCGACATCGACAAGCCGTTCCTGATGCCGGTGGAAGACGTGTTCTCGATCTCGGGCCGCGGCACCGTGGTGACCGGTCGTATCGAGCGCGGTGTGGTCAAGGTCGGCGAAGAAATCGAAATCGTCGGTATCCGTCCGACCCAGAAGACCACCGTGACCGGCGTGGAAATGTTCCGCAAGCTGCTGGAGCAGGGCCAGGCAGGCGACAACGCCGGTCTGCTGCTGCGCGGCACCAAGCGTGACGACGTCGAGCGTGGTCAGGTGCTGTGCAAGCCGGGTTCGATCAAGCCGCACACCGACTTCGAAGCCGAAGTGTATGTGCTGTCGAAGGATGAAGGCGGCCGTCACACCCCGTTCTTCAAGGGCTACCGTCCGCAGTTCTACTTCCGCACGACCGACATCACCGGTGCGGTGACGCTGCCGGAAGGTGTGGAGATGGTGATGCCGGGCGACAACGTGAAGATGGCGGTGACGCTGATCAACCCGGTGGCGATGGACGAAGGCCTGCGCTTCGCGATCCGCGAAGGTGGCCGTACCGTCGGCGCCGGCGTGGTGGCCAAGATCACCAAGTAATGAACCGGCCCGGGCGCGCATGTCGCGCCCGGCTTTGTCGGTTTGCCGGCCCTGCCAAGGCAAGGTCGGATGAACTGGCGAAGAGTGTGGCGGACCGGCTGAACATCGGTCCGCCTTCGTTGTCTAAGGGTTAGCGATAAAGAGTTCATACGCCAGTAGCTCAATTGGCAGAGCAGCGGTCTCCAAAACCGCAGGTTGGGGGTTCGAGTCCCTCCTGGCGTGCCACTCACGCTGTCCCGCCCCGAAAAACCGGGCCAGATCGGTAACCAGAGCCGGATGAACAGCAAAATCGAACCTTCCAAGGGTGCCGCCTCCAGTGGCGACATTGCCAAGTACGTCATTTCCGCATTGCTGTTGCTGGCGGGGTTGTTCGTATGGTTCTGGTTCTCCGCTCCGGAGCGTGCCAGTCAGTTGGGATCGTGGACACCGCAGCTGCGTGGCTTGGCCGTCGTGGTTGGGCTGGTGGCCGCGGCTTTCGTGTTCCTGGGGACGGCCAAGGGGCGCTACACGCGCGAATTCCTGTCCGAATCGCGTTTCGAGCTGCGCAAGGTGGTCTGGCCGACCCGTCAGGAAGCCATTCGCACCACCTGGGTGGTCATTGTCGCAGTCATCATCCTGAGTCTGCTGCTGGGGGGCTTCGATTTCGTGATCCAGAAGCTCACGCAGTGGTTCCTGGCGCGTTGAGGAGAATCGTTCAGTGAAGCGTTGGTACGTCGTTCACGCCTACTCCGGCTTCGAGAAGTCGGTGGCGCAGGCCTTGCGCGACCGCATCGTCCGCAACGAGATGCAGGAGCGCTTCGGTGAAGTGCTGGTGCCGACCGAAGAGGTCGTGGAAATGCGCTCCGGCCAGAAGCGCCGTTCCGAGCGCAAGTTCTTCCCCGGCTATGTGCTGGTGCAGATCGAGACCCATGAGGAAGCCGGTATTCCGCGCATCGACAGCGAGAGCTGGCACTTGGTCAAGGAGACTCCGCGCGTGATGGGCTTCATCGGCGGTACCGCCGATCGTCCGCTGCCGATCCGTGACGAAGAGGCAGCAGCCATCCTGGACCGTGTTCAGGAAGGTGTCGAGAAGCCGCGTCCGAAGGTGCTGTTCGAGCCGGGTCAGATGGTGCGCGTCACCGACGGTCCGTTCAACGACTTCAACGGCGTGGTCGAGGAAGTCAATTACGAGAAGAGCCGCCTGCGCGTGGCAGTGCTGATCTTCGGTCGTTCCACCCCGGTGGAGCTGGAATTCGGGCAGGTCGAGAAGAGCTGACCCGTCCGGTCGGCCATTCAGGCTGGCCGGTGCAATGACTGGTATGATGCGCGGCTCAATCTGATCCGCGTCACGCTGCGGCCGCCTCCTGGGCGGCCTTGCGCGTGATTCGAATGGTAGAAAACGCGATGTCGGGACGCGTGATTTTCCCGGCGCGATGGGGAGCCTGCGGTCAAGGCGCTAGCACCCGGAGACACTCAAAATGGCAAAGAAAGTTGTCGGTTACATCAAGCTGCAGGTGAAGGCCGGTCAGGCCAACCCCTCGCCGCCGGTCGGTCCTGCGCTGGGTCAGCGCGGCCTGAACATCATGGAGTTCTGCAAGGCGTTCAACGCTGCCACGCAGAAGCTCGAGCCGGGTCTGCCGACCCCGGTCATCATCACGGCCTACTCGGACCGTACCTTCACCTTCGTGACCAAGTCGACCCCGGCTTCGGTGTTGCTGAAGAAGGCCGTGGGTATCACCTCCGGTTCCAAGCGCCCGAACACCGAGAAGGTGGGCAAGGTCACCCGCAAGCAGCTCGAGGACATCGCCAAGGCGAAGGAGCCCGACCTGACCGCAGCCGATCTGGATGCAGCGGTGCGTACGATTGCAGGTTCGGCCCGTTCCATGGGCCTCGTGGTGGAGGGTTAATCAGATGGCACAGACCAAGCGTGAGAAGGCCATCCAGGCCGCCATCGTCCCGGGCAAGTCGTATGCCTTCGAGGACGCAATCAAGATTCTGAAGACCGTCACCAAGGCCAAGTTCGTCGAGTCCGTCGACGTCGCGGTGCGCCTGGGCGTGGACGCCAAGAAGTCCGACCAGCAGGTGCGCGGTTCGACCGTGCTGCCGGCCGGTACCGGCAAGAGCGTGCGCGTTGCCGTGTTCGCCCCGGCCGGTGCCAAGGCTGACGAAGCCCTGGCGGCTGGCGCCGAAGCCGTCGGCATGGACGACCTGGCCGAGAAGATGCAGGCCGGCGATCTGAACTACGACGTGGTCATTGCCACGCCGGACGCGATGCGCGTCGTCGGCAAGCTCGGCACCGTGCTGGGCCCGCGCGGCCTGATGCCGAACCCGAAGGTCGGCACCGTGTCGGCCAACCCGGGCGAAGCGGTCAAGAACGCCAAGTCGGGTCAGGTCCGTTACCGCACCGACAAGGCCGGCATCATCCACTGCACGATCGGCAAGGTGAGCTTCGATGACGAGGCCCTGAAGTCGAACCTGCAGGCGCTGCTGGCCGACCTGATCAAGGCCAAGCCGGCCACCTCCAAGGGTACCTACCTGCAGAAGGTGTCGCTGAGCTCGACCATGGGTCCGGGCGTCACCGTCGACCAGTCCTCGCTGGCACTGAAGTAATCAGCGGGAAGTCGGGCGCTGTCATGCGCTCGACTTTTCGTTGCAGTAAACGATTCACCCCGCTTCCGGTTTTCCGCGAGCGGCGTCCGATCCCGGCAACGGGGGAGGGCATTTTGAAGGCGATCGCCGGCCCACGCTGGCGGTAGCCGTCAAAGACCGCAGGTGCGGTCCGCGCAGATCGACGACGGGCATGGAAGCTCGACACGGCAGGGAGTCGCCGTCGATCCAGCGGGGTCGCTTAATTCGTCCCGTGAGGGACAGGCCTGCGCAGATGGTGTCGCCCTTCTGGAGTTTTCTGGTTCACGCACGTCTGGGATACCCCAGGTTGGCCCACTCCAGGTCTAGAACGGCCACCAACGGAACATCAGCTGATGTTCCCGGCGTCCAGGACGGATGCCGCCCAGGACCGTAAACGGCAGGAGCCGTGAGCGGAGTTTGTTTGAAGCAGGGATCCGAGTGCCGGAACGGAATTCGCCAGCGTCGCACCGCGGCTTTGACGAATCCCGAATTCCCAATCCCGAACCCCCGCTTTAACGGAGGAGTGCAATGGCTCTCAATCTGTCCCAGAAGCAAGAAGTAGTCGCCGAGCTGGCAGACATCGCCGCCAAGGCCCACTCCTTGATCGCCGCCGAATACGCTGGCACCACGGTCGCTCAAATGACCGCGATGCGTAAGCAGGCTCGTGAAACCGGTGTTTTCTTGAAGGTTGTCAAGAACACGCTGGCCGCACGTGCCGTCGAAGGCACCGATTTCGCATGCGCACAGGACAAGCTGGTCGGTCCGCTGCTGTATGCGTTCTCGCTCGAGGAGCCCGGCGCAGCCGGTCGCCTGATCAAGGACGCCGCCAAGGGCAACGACAAGCTGCAGGCGAAAGTCGTAGCGATCGGTGGTTCGGTGTTCCCGCCGAGCCATGTCGATGTGCTGGCCTCGCTGCCGACCCGTGATCAGGCTCTGGCCATGCTGGCCCGCGTCCTGGCCGAGCCGGCCGCCATGTTCGCGCGTGCCGTCAAGGCCGTGGCCGACAAGCAGGGTGGTGGCGAAGAAGCCCCCGCTGCTGCTGACGAGCCGGTCGTCGAGACTGCCTGAGTTCGATGTTCTAGCGGTTCAATGATCTGAACCACCATCCAGAAAATTTTTAGAAGGTAATCACAATGTCCCTTACCAACGAACAGATCGTCGACGCCATCGCCGAGAAGTCCCTGATGGAAGTGATGGAGCTGGTCAAGGCCATCGAAGACAAGTTCGGCGTTTCCGCTGCCGCTCCGGTCGTCGCTGCTGCTGCTGCTGGCCCGGCTGCCGTTGTCGAAGAGCAGACCGAGTTCGACCTGATCCTGAAGAGCGCCGGCGAGAAGAAGGTCGACGTCATCAAGGCTGTCCGCGCCATCACCGGCCTGGGCCTGAAGGAAGCCAAGGACCTCACCGAGGCCGGTGGCGTCCTGAAGGAAGCCCTGTCGAAGGACGACGCCGCGAAGTTCAAGAAGGACCTGGAAGCTGCCGGCGCGACTGTCGAAGTCAAGTAAGCAGCATCTTGCATCGCCAGCCGTTCACGGTGATGCACTGAAGGCTGGGGGCGAAAGCCCCCGGCCTTTGGCCGTTACGGGATCCAACGGCCCGTAGCGAGCGAAACCCCAACTTGCAATTCATGGAGTTGGTAGTTGGAAGTAGCGGGAGATGGCGTGCTGGTGCCGGCAATACCAGCGACTTCCAACTGACAACTTAAGCGTGAGTCCCTCACAAGAGCAGCGCACACATCCATGTGCGCGGGTTCAATTTTGTGAGTCCTCGCAGGAGCAACCGCACACCCATGTGCGGGGTTCTTTTTGTTATTTCACGGCCACGGACGCGTGGCCCGTACAGCCCAAGGTGGAAGACCTTATGACGACTTATTCGTTCACCGAAAAGAAGCGTATCCGCAAGGACTTCGGCAAACAGCGCTCGATTCTCGAAGTGCCGTTCCTGCTGGCGATCCAGGTGGATTCCTACCGCGAATTTCTGCAGGAAGACGTCGAGCCGAGCAAGCGCAAGGATCTCGGTCTGCATGCGGCCCTGAAGTCGGTGTTCCCGATCGTCAGCTACAGCGGCAACGCCGCGCTGGAATACGTCGGCTACAAGCTGGGCGAGCCCGTATTCGACGAGCGCGAGTGCCGCCAGCGTGGCATGAGCTACGGCGCGCCGCTGCGCGTGACCGTGCGCCTGGTGATCTACGACCGCGAGTCGTCGACCAAGGCGATCAAGTATGTGAAGGAGCAGGAGGTCTATCTCGGCGAGATCCCGCTGATGACCGAGAACGGCACCTTCATCGTGAACGGTACCGAGCGCGTCATCGTCTCGCAGCTGCACCGTTCGCCGGGCGTGTTCTTCGATCACGACCGCGGCAAGACCCACAGCTCGGGCAAGCTGCTGTACAGCGCCCGCATCATCCCTTACCGCGGTTCGTGGCTGGACTTCGAGTTCGACCCGAAGGATGCGCTGTTCACCCGTATCGACCGTCGCCGCAAGCTGCCGGTGTCGATCCTGCTGCGCGCGCTCGGCTACTCCAACGAGGAGATGCTGGCCGAGTTCTTCGAGATCAACACGTTCCACATCAACCCGGACGAGGGTGTGCAGCTGGAGCTGGTGCCTGAGCGCCTGCGCGGCGAAACGCTGAACTTCGACCTGGCCGATGGCGATCGCGTGATCGTCGAGGCCGGCAAGCGCATCACCGCACGTCACGTCAAGCAGCTGGAAGCCGCCGGCGTCGCCGCGCTGGCCGTGCCGGACGAGTACCTGCTCGGCCGCATCCTGTCGCACGACGTGGTCGATGCTTCGACCGGCGAACTGCTGGCCAATGCCAACGACGAGATCAGCGAAGACCAGCTGCAGGCGTTCCGCAAGGCCGGTGTCGATGCCGTCGGTACGCTGTGGGTGAACGATCTGGATCGTGGCCCGTACCTGTCCAACACCCTGCGCATCGACCCGACCAAGACCCAGCTCGAGGCACTGGTCGAGATCTACCGCATGATGCGTCCGGGCGAGCCGCCGACCAAGGATGCGGCGCAGAACCTGTTCCACAACCTGTTCTTCACCTTCGAGCGCTACGACCTGTCGACGGTCGGCCGCATGAAGTTCAACCGTCGCGTGGGCCGCAAGGAAACCACCGGCGAAGCCGTGCTGTACGACCAGAAGTACTTCGGCGAGCGTAACGACGAAGAGGCCAAGCGCCTGGTCGCCGCGCATGGCGAGTCGTCCGACATCCTGGACGTGATCAAGGTCCTGACCGAGATCCGCAACGGTCGCGGCGTGGTCGACGACATCGATCACCTGGGCAACCGTCGCGTGCGTTCGGTCGGCGAAATGGCCGAGAACGTGTTCCGCGTCGGCCTGGTCCGCGTCGAGCGCGCCGTGAAGGAGCGCCTGTCGATGGCCGAGTCGGAAGGCCTGACCCCGCAGGAGCTGATCAACGCCAAGCCGGTCGCCGCTGCCATCAAGGAGTTCTTCGGCTCCTCGCAGCTGTCGCAGTTCATGGACCAGAACAATCCGCTGTCGGAAGTCACCCACAAGCGTCGCGTCTCGGCGCTGGGCCCGGGCGGTTTGACCCGCGAGCGTGCCGGCTTCGAAGTGCGCGACGTGCACCCGACCCATTACGGCCGCGTCTGCACCATCGAAACGCCGGAAGGCCCGAACATCGGCCTGATCAACTCGCTGGCGGTGTTCGCCCGCACCAACTCGTACGGCTTCCTTGAGACGCCGTACCGCAAGGTGCTGGACGGCAAGGTCAGCGACGACATCGAGTACCTGTCGGCGATCGAAGAGAACGAGTACGTCATCGCCCAGGCCAACGCGCTGACCGACGCCAAGGGCACGCTGACTGAGCTGTTCGTGCCGTGCCGCTTCCAGGGCGAGTCGCTGCTCAAGCCGCCGGCGGAAGTGCACTTCATGGACGTCTCGCCGATGCAGACCGTGTCGGTCGCCGCGGCGCTGGTGCCGTTCCTGGAGCACGATGACGCCAACCGCGCACTGATGGGCGCGAACATGCAGCGCCAGGCCGTGCCGACGCTGCGTTCGCAGAAGCCGCTGGTCGGTACCGGCATCGAGCGCGCCGTGGCGCGTGACTCCGGCGTGACCGTGAATGCCCGTCGTGGTGGCGTGATCGAGCAGATCGACGCAGCCCGCATCGTGGTCAAGGTCAACGAGGAAGAGATCGTTGGCGCCACCGATGCCGGCGTGGATATCTACAACCTGATCAAGTACACCCGCTCCAACCAGAACACCTGCATCAACCAGCGTCCGCTGGTGAACGTGGGTGACGTGGTGGCGCGTGGCGACGTGCTGGCGGACGGTCCGTCCACCGACATCGGCGAGCTGGCCCTGGGCCAGAACATGCTGATCGCGTTCATGCCGTGGAACGGCTACAACTTCGAAGACTCCATCCTGCTCTCCGAGCGCGTGGTGGAGGAGGATCGTTACACCACGATCCACATCGAAGAGCTGACCTGCGTCGCGCGTGATACCAAGCTGGGGCCGGAGGAAATCTCCGCCGACATCCCGAACGTCTCCGAGCAGGCGCTGAACCGCCTCGACGAGTCGGGCGTGGTGTACATCGGTGCGGAAGTGCGTGCCGGCGACATCATGGTCGGCAAGGTCACGCCGAAGGGCGAGAGCCAGCTGACCCCGGAAGAGAAGCTGCTGCGTGCGATCTTCGGCGAGAAGGCGTCCGACGTTAAGGACAGCTCGCTGCGCGTGCCGCCGGGCATGGACGGCACCGTCATCGACGTGCAGGTCTTCACCCGCGACGGTATCGAGAAGGACAAGCGCGCGCGCCAGATCGAGGAATCCGAGATCAAGCGCGTCAAGAAGGACTTCGACGACCAGTTCCGCATCCTGGAAGCGGCGATCTATGCGCGTCTGCGCTCGCAGATCGTCGGCAAGGTCGCCAATGGCGGCGCCGGCCTGAAGAAGGGCGACACCGTCAGCGACGCCTACCTGGACGGCCTGAAGAAGTCCGACTGGTTCCAGCTGCGCATGAAGGACGAGGACGCGGCCGACGCAATCGAGCGTGCCCAGAAGCAGATCCAGGTGCACGAGAAGGAATTCGAAGCCCGTTTTGCCGACAAGCGCGGCAAGATCACCCAGGGTGACGATCTCGCCCCGGGCGTGCTGAAGATGGTCAAGGTGTTCCTGGCCGTGAAGCGCCGCATCCAGCCGGGCGACAAGATGGCCGGTCGCCACGGTAACAAGGGTGTGGTGTCCAACGTCGTGCCGGTCGAGGACATGCCGTACATGGAGAACGGCACCTCGGTGGACATCGTACTGAACCCGCTGGGCGTGCCGTCGCGTATGAACATCGGCCAGATTCTGGAAGTGCACCTGGGCTGGGCTGCCAAGGGCCTGGGCCAGAAGATCCAGCGCATGCTCGAAGCCAAGACCGCGGTTGCCGAACTGCGCAAGTTCCTGGACGACATCTACAACCACGACAGCGCCACCGCTGCCGAGCGCGTGGACCTGTCGCAGTTCAGCGACGATGAGTTGCTGAACCTGGCCAAGAACCTCACCGACGGCGTGCCGATGGCGACCCCGGTGTTCGACGGCGCCAGCGAGCGCGAAATCAAGCGCATGCTCGAGTTGGCCGAGCTGCCGAGCAGTGGTCAGACCCAGCTGTACGACGGTCGCACCGGCGAGGCGTTCGATCGCAAGACCACGGTCGGCTACATGCACTACCTGAAGCTGAATCACCTGGTCGACGACAAGATGCACGCCCGTTCGACCGGTCCGTACTCGCTCGTCACCCAGCAGCCGCTGGGCGGCAAGGCGCAGTTCGGTGGTCAGCGCTTCGGTGAAATGGAAGTCTGGGCGCTGGAAGCCTACGGCGCGGCCTACACCCTGCAGGAAATGCTGACGGTGAAGTCCGACGACGTGCAGGGCCGCAACCAGATGTACAAGAACATCGTCGACGGTGCGCACGAGATGGTCGCGGGCATGCCGGAATCCTTCAACGTGCTGGTGAAGGAAATCCGCTCGCTGGGCATCAACATGGAACTGGAAGAGACCTGAGGCTCGGGATTGGTGATTCGGGATTCGGGATTCGCGCAAGCGATTCCCGAAGGCCCGAACTCCCGCTCTGACGAATCCCCAATCTCGCATTCCGAATCCCGGAGATCAAAATGAAAGACCTGCTCAATCTCTTCAATCAACAGCGCCAGACGCTGGATTTCGACGCGATCAAGATCGCGTTGGCCTCGCCGGACCTGATCCGTTCGTGGTCCTTCGGCGAAGTGAAGAAGCCGGAAACCATCAACTACCGTACCTTCAAGCCTGAGCGTGACGGCCTGTTCTGCGCCGCCATCTTCGGCCCGATCAAGGACTACGAGTGCCTGTGCGGCAAGTACAAGCGCATGAAGCATCGCGGCGTGGTCTGCGAGAAGTGCGGCACCGAAGTGACCCTGGCCAAGGTGCGTCGCGAGCGCATGGGCCACATCGACCTGGCCTCGCCGGTCGCGCACATCTGGTTCCTCAAGTCGCTGCCGTCGCGCATCGGCCTGATGCTGGACATGACCCTGCGCGACATCGAGCGCGTGCTGTACTTCGAAGCCTACGTGGTGACCGAGCCGGGCCTGACCGCCCTGGAGCGCCGCCAGCTGCTGACCGAAGAGCAGTACCTGACCGCGCGTCAGGAGCACGGTGACGACTTCGACGCCGCCATGGGCGCCGAGGCGGTCTACGAGCTGCTGCGCACGATCGACCTGCAGTCGGAAATGACCCGCCTGCGCGAGGAGATCGCCGCCACCGGTTCGGAGACCAAGCTCAAGCGTCTGACCAAGCGGATCAAGCTGGTCGAGGCGTTCCTGGAGTCGGGCAACCGTCCGGAATGGATGGTGATGACCGTGCTGCCGGTGCTGCCGCCGGACCTGCGTCCGCTGGTGCCGCTGGACGGCGGTCGTTTCGCGACCTCCGACCTGAACGACCTGTACCGCCGCGTCATCAACCGCAACAACCGCCTGCGCCGCCTGCTCGAGCTGAACGCGCCGGACATCATCGTGCGCAACGAAAAGCGCATGTTGCAGGAATCGGTCGATGCGCTGCTGGACAACGGCCGTCGTGGCCGTGCGATCACCGGTACCAACAAGCGTCCGCTCAAGTCGCTGGCCGACATGATCAAGGGCAAGCAGGGCCGGTTCCGCCAGAACCTGCTCGGCAAGCGCGTGGACTACTCCGGTCGTTCCGTCATCACCGTCGGTCCGTACCTGAAGCTGCACCAGTGCGGCCTGCCGAAGAAGATGGCGCTGGAGCTGTTCAAGCCGTTCGTGTTCGCCAAGCTGCAACGTCGCGGTCTGGCCACCACCATCAAGGCTGCCAAGAAGCTGGTCGAGCGCGAAGAAGGCGACGTCTGGGACATCCTGGAAGAAGTCATCCGCGAGCATCCGGTGCTGCTGAACCGTGCGCCGACCCTGCACCGTCTGGGCATCCAGGCGTTCGAGCCGGTGTTGATCGAAGGCAAGGCCATCCAGCTGCATCCGCTGGTCTGCACCGCGTTCAACGCCGACTTCGACGGTGACCAGATGGCCGTGCACGTGCCGCTCTCGCTGGAAGCCCAGTTGGAAGCGCGTGCGCTGATGATGTCGACCAACAACATCCTGTCGCCGGCCAACGGCGAGCCGATCATCGTGCCGTCGCAGGACGTGGTGTTGGGCCTGTACTACATGAGCCGCGCCCTGGAGAACAAGAAGGGCGAGGGCATGGTGTTCGCCAACACCAACGAAGTGAAGCGCGCCTACGACAACCGCGTGGTGGAACTGCACGCCAAGGTCAAGGTCCGCATCACCGAAGTGCTGGCCGACGAGAACGGCGACAAGCAGAGCAAGGCCACGATCGTGGACACCACGGTCGGCCGTGCGCTGCTGAGCGAGATCCTGCCGGAAGGCCTGCCGTTCGTGCTGGCCAACACCGAGATGACCAAGAAGAACATCTCGCGCCTGATCAACTCCAGCTACCGCATGCTGGGGCTGAAGGACACGGTCGTGTTCGCCGACAAGCTGATGTACACCGGCTACGCCTACGCGACCCGCGCTGGCGTGTCGATCGGCATCGACGACATGCTGATCCCGGCCGAGAAGAAGGACATCCTCACCGAGGCCGAGGCCGAAGTGCTGGAAATCCAGGAGCAGTACCAGTCGGGTCTGGTCACCGCCGGCGAGCGCTACAACAAGGTCGTGGACATCTGGTCGCGTACCAACGAGCGCATCGCCAAGGCGATGATGGACACCATCGGTACCGAGAAGGTCGTCAATGCCAAGGGCGAGACCATCGACCAGAAGTCGATGAACTCGCTGTACATCATGGCCGACTCCGGTGCGCGTGGTAGCCAGGCGCAGATCCGTCAGCTGGCCGGTATGCGCGGCCTGATGGCTCGCCCGGATGGCTCGATCATCGAGACGCCCATCAAGGCGAACTTCCGCGAAGGCCTGAACGTGCAGGAGTACTTCAACTCCACCCACGGTGCCCGTAAGGGTCTGGCCGATACCGCGCTGAAGACCGCGAACTCGGGTTACCTGACCCGTCGTCTGGTCGACGTCGCGCAGGACGTGGTGATCACCGAAGTCGACTGCGGCACCGTCGAAGGCCTGACCATGACCCCGATCGTGGAAGGCGGCGACGTCGTGGAGCCGTTGAAGGACCGCGTGCTGGGTCGTGTCGTGGCCGAGGACGTGTTCCTGCCGGGCAACGACGAAGAGCCGATCGTCACCCGCAACACGCTGCTCGACGAGCAGTGGGTGGCCAAGCTTGAAGAAGCCAGCGTGCAGTCGGTGAAGGTGCGTTCGACCATCACCTGCGAATCGCCGTTTGGCGTGTGCGCACGCTGCTACGGCCGCGATCTGGCCCGTGGTCATCAGGTCAACATCGGCGAAGCGGTCGGCGTCATCGCCGCCCAGTCGATCGGTGAGCCGGGTACCCAGCTGACGATGCGTACGTTCCACATCGGTGGTGCGGCTTCGCGTGCGGCGGCGGTGGACAACATCACCGTCAAGACCACCGGTTCGGTGAAGTTCACCAACCTCAAGTCGGTCGAGCATGCCAACGGCACGCTGGTGGCGGTGTCGCGTTCGGGCGAAATCTCGGTGCTCGATGCCCACGGCCGCGAGCGCGAGCGCTACAAGCTGGCTTACGGCGCCAACATCTCGGTCAAGGATGGCGCGGAGATCAAGGCGGGCCAGACCGTGGCCAACTGGGATCCGCATAACCACCCGATCGTGTCGGAAGTGGCGGGTTTCGTGCGCTTCATCGACTTCATCGACGGCGTCACCGTCATCGAGAAGACCGACGAACTGACCGGCCTGGCCTCGCGCGAGATCACCGATCCGAAGCGTCGTGGTTCGATGGGCAAGGACCTGCGTCCGATCGTGCGCATCATCGACAAGGCCGGCAACGACCTGACCATCCCGGGCACCGACCTGCCGGCGCAGTACCTGCTGCCGCCGCGCTCGATCGTCAACCTGCAGGACGGCGCCGCCGTCGGCGTGGGCGACGTGGTGGCCAAGATCCCGCAGGAAGCGTCCAAGACCCGCGACATCACCGGTGGTCTGCCGCGCGTTGCCGATCTGTTCGAAGCGCGCAAGCCGAAGGATCCGGCGATCCTGGCCGAGCGCTCGGGCATCATCAGCTTCGGCAAGGACACCAAGGGCAAGCAGCGCCTGATCATCAAGGACACGGATGGCAACGAGCATGAGGAGCTGATTCCGAAGTATCGCCAGATCATCGTGTTCGAAGGCGAACACGTGACCAAGGGCGAGACCGTGGTGGACGGCGAGCCGAGCCCGCAGGACATCCTGCGCCTGCTGGGTGTGGAGCCGCTGGCCGCCTACCTGGTCAAGGAAATCCAGGACGTCTACCGCCTGCAGGGCGTGAAGATCAACGACAAGCACATCGAAGTGATCACCCGCCAGATGCTGCGCAAGGTCGAGATCACCGACCAGGGCAGCAGCAAGTTCCTCAATGGCGAGCAGGTCGAGCGTCAGCGTGTCATCGAAGAGAACGTCCGTCTGAACTCGCGCAACGAGCTGCCGGCCCGCTTCGACCCGGTGCTGCTGGGTATCACCAAGGCCTCGCTGGCGACCGAGTCGTTCATCTCGGCTGCATCGTTCCAGGAGACCACCCGCGTCCTCACCGAGGCGGCGGTCCGTGGCACCAGCGACAACCTGCGCGGCCTGAAGGAGAACGTGATCGTCGGTCGCCTGATCCCGGCCGGTACCGGTCTGGCCTACCACAGCCTGCGTCGTCGCCGTGCTTCGGGTCTGACCGATTCGGAAATGGAGACG
The DNA here is from genome assembly GCF_058986605.1 of Pseudomonas sp. GW821-FHT07E12. Taxonomy (NCBI): domain Bacteria; kingdom Pseudomonadati; phylum Pseudomonadota; class Gammaproteobacteria; order Pseudomonadales; family Pseudomonadaceae; genus Pseudomonas; species Pseudomonas sp. GW821-FHT07E12. The sequence goes on from NZ_JBYSVX010000010.1 coordinate 40,888, forward strand.
CTGTCCGGCTCCTCCGCTCCGGTTGTCGAGGCCCCTGCTGCGGTGGTCGAAGCGGCCGACGAGGAATAAGCCGCACCTGGCGGCGGCTGAACAGGCCGCCGCATACCAGAGAAAGGGAGGGCAGGATGCCCTCCGTTTTCCGGCCCCGGATGGGCCAGCAGGCTGGGAACCCGTTGTATTGACGGGAATTTGGCCTGCCAGCTATACTCCTCTGTCTCAGTGGGCCGGAATTCGGCCTGCTGTCGTTTTTTTCATACACAAGGCCCGACGGCCTTACCAATCAGAAGAATCCACTGATGGCGACAATCAATCAGCTGGTTCGCAAGCCTCGGCAGGCGACCACCTACAAGAGTGCCTCCCCGGCGCTGGACAAATGTCCGCAGCGTCGTGGCGTGTGCACGCGCGTTTACACCACCACTCCGAAGAAGCCGAACTCGGCCCTCCGCAAGGTTGCAAAGGTTCGCCTGACCAACCAGGAAGAGGTCATCAGCTACATCGGCGGCGAAGGCCATAACCTGCAGGAGCACTCCGTGGTCCTGATCCGCGGCGGTCGCGTCAAGGATCTGCCGGGTGTTCGTTACCACACCGTCCGTGGCTCGCTGGACGCCGCTGGCGTCGCCAAGCGTCGTCAGGGTCGTTCCAAGTACGGCGCCAAGCGCCCGAAGAGCTAAGGAATTAATCAATGTCTCGTAAAGGTTCTACTCCGCAGCGCAACGTCCTGCCTGATCCCAAGCATGGCAGCGAAACCATTGCCCGCTTCATCAACATGGTGATGCAAAGTGGCAAGAAGTCGGTTGCAGAGAAAATCGTGTATGGCGCAATGGACGTCATCGGCGAAAAGAATCCGAATGCCACTGACCTGGTGCAGAAAGCACTGGACAACGTGGCCCCGGCAGTCGAAGTGAAGTCACGCCGCGTCGGCGGTGCGACTTATCAGGTGCCGGTCGAGGTTCGCGCCTCCCGCAAGATGGCTCTGGCAATGCGCTGGATCATCGAGTCTGCCCGCAAGCGCGGCGAGAACTCGATGCCGCGCAAGTTGGCTGCCGAGCTGCTGGACGCCTCTGAGAATCGTGGCGGCGCTATCAAGAAGCGTGAAGAAACCCACCGTATGGCGGAAGCGAACAAAGCGTTCGCACACTACCGCTGGTGATGCAACGGGCCTTGGCAACAAGGCCCCCCGGCACCATATAGGTGCCGGTATGTGGCGCGCAGCGCGCCACTTCAATCCGAAGGCCGCCGAAAGGCGGCGTTCGGCCATCCGAAATCCGAGAAATTTGAGAGGCTCCCGTGGCCCGTACCACACCCATCGAGCGTTATCGCAACTTCGGCATCATGGCCCACATCGATGCCGGCAAGACCACTACGTCCGAGCGCATCCTGTTCTACACCGGCGTCAGCCACAAGATCGGTGAAGTGCACGACGGCGCCGCCACCATGGACTGGATGGAGCAGGAGCAGGAGCGTGGCATCACGATCCAGTCCGCTGCCACCACCGCGTTCTGGAAGGGCATGGACAAGTCGATGGAGGAGCATCGCTTCAACATCATCGACACCCCCGGGCACGTTGACTTCACCATCGAAGTCGAGCGCTCGCTGCGCGTGCTCGATGGTGCCGTGTTCGTGCTGTGCGCCGTCGGCGGCGTCCAGCCGCAGTCGGAGACCGTGTGGCGTCAGGCCAACCGGTACCACGTGCCGCGCATCGCGTTCGTCAACAAGATGGACCGTACCGGTGCCAACTTCGACAAGGTCGTGGGCCAGCTGAAGACGCGCCTGGGCGCGATCGCCGTGCCGATGCAGGTGCCGATCGGTGCCGAGGACGGTTTCGAAGGCGTGGTCGACCTGCTGAAGATGAAGGCCATCCACTGGGATACCGCTTCGCAGGGCACCACCTTCGAATACCGCGACATCCCGGCCGACCTGGTCGAGAAGTCCAACGAAGCCCGTGCCTTCATGGTCGAGTCGGCTGCTGAAGCCAGCGAAGAGCTGATGGAAAAGTACCTGGGCGGCGAAGAGCTGAGCGAGGCCGAGATCATCGAAGCGCTGCGCGTGCGCACGCTGTCGACCGAAATCGTGCCGATGTTCTGCGGCTCGGCGTTCAAGAACAAGGGCGTGCAGGCCATGCTCGACGGCGTGGTGCGCCTGCTGCCGTCGCCGGTCGACGTGCCGCCCGTGACCGGTACCGACGTCGATGACGAGTCCAAGCAGCTGACCCGCGAGTCGGACGACAAGGCTCCGTTCTCGTCGCTGGCGTTCAAGATCATCACCGACCCGTTCGTGGGTGCGTTGACGTTCTTCCGTGTCTACTCGGGCGTGCTGAATGCCGGCGACCAGGTGCTGAACTCGGTCAAGGGCAAGAAGGAGCGCATCGGCCGTCTGTTGCAGATGCATTCCAACGATCGTACCGAGATCAAGGAAGTGCGTGCGGGTGACATCGCCGCTGCCGTGGGCCTGAAGGACGTCACCACCGGTGACACCATGTGCTCGCTGGACCACCCGATCATCCTGGAGCGCATGGTGTTCCCGGAGCCGGTGATCTCGATGGCGGTCGAGCCGAAGACCAAGTCGGACCAGGAAAAGATGGGTATGGCCCTGGGCCGTCTGGCGCAGGAAGACCCGTCGTTCCGCGTCAAGACCGACGAAGAATCCGGCCAGACGATCATCTCGGGCATGGGCGAACTGCACCTGGACATCATCGTTGACCGCATGAAACGCGAGTTCAACGTCGAGGCCAATGTCGGCAAGCCGCAGGTTGCGTACCGCGAAACCATCCAGTTGGCCGACGTCAAGTCGGACTACAAGCACGCCAAGCAGTCCGGTGGTAAGGGGCAGTACGGTCACGTCGTGATCGAGCTGTCGCCGCTGACCGCCGAAGACCGTGCGAACGAGAAGCTGGCCGGCGACATCAAGGACGACTTCCTGTTCGTCAACGACATCACCGGTGGTGTGATTCCGAAGGAATTCATCCCGTCGATCGAGAAGGGTCTGCGCGAGACCATCACCAGCGGCCCGCTGGCCGGCTTCCCGGTGGTGGATGTGAAGGTCAAGCTGGTGTTCGGTTCGTACCACGACGTCGACTCGTCGGAAATGGCGTTCAAGCTGGCTTCGTCGATGGCGTTCAAGCAGGGCTTTGCCAAGGCCAAGCCGGTGCTGCTGGAGCCGATCATGAAGGTCGAGATCGTGACCCCGGACGATTACCAGGGTGACGTGATGGGCGACGTGAGCCGTCGTCGCGGCGTGCTGCAGGGTTCTGATGCCAACGTCTCCGGCACGATCATCAACGCGATGATCCCGCTGGGTGAAATGTTCGGCTATGCCACCCAGCTGCGTTCGATGACGCAGGGTCGTGCGACGTTCTCCATGGAGTTCGATCACTACGAGCCGGCTCCGCAGAACATCGCCGATACCGTCATCAAGAAGGCCTGACTTGTGCGCTCGTCCTGAGCGCGAAGAACGGAAAGCGGCCACATCCGTGGCCGCACTTCTAAAAGGTGATGCGCTCATCCGTGGGCGCGAAGATCAAGCAGCGGCCATGTGTGGCCGCACTTTCCCAAATCCGAAATTAGAGGTTCTACATCCATGTCCAAGGGTAAGTTCGAACGTACCAAGCCGCACGTCAACGTCGGCACCATCGGCCACGTCGACCATGGCAAGACCACGCTGACGGCTGCGCTGACGAAGATCGGCGCCGAGCGTTTTGGTGGCGAATTCAAGGCATACGACGCGATCGACGCGGCGCCGGAAGAGAAGGCGCGCGGCATCACGATCTCGACCGCACACGTCGAATACGAATCCCCGAACCGCCACTACGCGCACGTGGATTGCCCGGGCCACGCCGACTATGTGAAGAACATGATCACCGGCGCCGCTCAGATGGACGGTGCGATCCTGGTGTGCTCGGCCGCTGACGGCCCGATGCCGCAGACCCGCGAGCACATCCTGCTGTCGCGTCAGGTCGGCGTGCCGTACATCGTGGTGTTCCTGAACAAGGCTGACATGGTCGACGACGCCGAGCTGCTCGAGCTGGTCGAAATGGAAGTGCGCGAGCTGCTGAGCAAGTACGAGTTCCCGGGCGATGACACCCCGATCCTCCACGGCTCGGCCCGTCTGGCGCTGGAAGGCGACCAGAGCGACATCGGCGTGCCGGCGATCATCAAGCTGGTCGAGGCGCTGGACACCTGGATCCCGACCCCGGAGCGCGACATCGACAAGCCGTTCCTGATGCCGGTGGAAGACGTGTTCTCGATCTCGGGCCGCGGCACCGTGGTGACCGGTCGTATCGAGCGCGGTGTGGTCAAGGTCGGCGAAGAAATCGAAATCGTCGGTATCCGTCCGACCCAGAAGACCACCGTGACCGGCGTGGAAATGTTCCGCAAGCTGCTGGAGCAGGGCCAGGCAGGCGACAACGCCGGTCTGCTGCTGCGCGGCACCAAGCGTGACGACGTCGAGCGTGGTCAGGTGCTGTGCAAGCCGGGTTCGATCAAGCCGCACACCGACTTCGAAGCCGAAGTGTATGTGCTGTCGAAGGATGAAGGCGGCCGTCACACCCCGTTCTTCAAGGGCTACCGTCCGCAGTTCTACTTCCGCACGACCGACATCACCGGTGCGGTGACGCTGCCGGAAGGTGTGGAGATGGTGATGCCGGGCGACAACGTGAAGATGGCGGTGACGCTGATCAACCCGGTGGCGATGGACGAAGGCCTGCGCTTCGCGATCCGCGAAGGTGGCCGTACCGTCGGCGCCGGCGTGGTGGCCAAGATCACCAAGTGACGTGACGGCGCGTTCGCACCCAGGTGCGAACGCCTTTGCCGGAATGTCATCCCCGCGCAGGTGGGGATCCAGAAAGCAAAGGGCGGCCTTCGGGCCGCCCTTTGTGTTTTCCGGGGGTGTTTGTAGAGCCGGGTTTGCTCGGCTGAAGCCTCCCGGTAACGCCCAGCCGGGCAAGCTCGGCTCTGCCGGCCACCGTTCCTGTGATTTCATGCCCGAGGGGCTTGGCAGGCGAATTTTCCTTGCGTATAATTCGCGCCCCGGCATTCCTGGGTAGGATGTCGGCGATACACAGCGAAAAGAGAGGCAGGAAGCCGCTCGTGTTCGCCAGACCGGGAAGGTCGCGTAGCAAGGAGCACTCAGCAGCGCAGGCTGTTGACGTTGCTCTGGTTGCGCATTATACTTTTCCGTCTGGGCAGGCCGGGTGACTGGTCTGCCTCAGTTTTTGGGCGGAGGAAGTGCCCATCACCCGCAGGAAGCGGGGTGATTCAAGTGTTCAGGAATATTCGGGGCAGGCATCCCAGAGGCCTTAGCCCGTCGCTCTTTTAACGAAGGAACCCCGTCATGGCGGACCAAAAGATCCGGATTCGGCTGAAGGCGTTCGATCATCGCTTGATCGACCGTTCGGCCAGCGAGATCGTCGAGACGGCAAAGCGGACTGGCGCGCAAGTGCGCGGCCCGATCCCGTTGCCGACCAAGATCGAACGCTACACCATTCTCGTCTCCCCGCACGCCGACAAGGATGCGCGTGACCAGTACGAGACCCGCACGCACAAGCGCGTGCTTGACATCGTCGACCCCAACGACAAGACCGTGGACGCGCTGATGAAGCTCGAGCTCGCGGCGGGCGTTGACGTTCAGATCAAGCTGACCTGAGGACTACGACCATGACGAAGAAATATTCGTTGGGCTTCGTGGGCCGCAAGGCTGGCATGAGCCGCGTTTTCACCGAGGATGGTCGTTCCATCCCGGTAACCCTGATTGAAGCTACCCCGAACCGCATCGCGCAGATCAAGACCGTCGAAGCTGACGGCTACAGCGCCGTGCAGGTGACTGTCGGTGCGCGTCGCGCCGCCCTGGTGAACAAGCCGGAAGCCGGCCACTTCGCCAAGGCCAAGGTCGAGGCCGGCCGCGGTCTGTGGGAGTTCCGCGTCGAAGACGGAAAGCTGGGTGACTTCGCCATCGGTGGCGAGATCAAGGCTGACATCTTCGAAGTCGGTCAGAAGGTTGACGTCCAGGGCGTCACCAAGGGTAAGGGCTTCCAGGGCACGATCAAGCGGCATAACTTCCGCATGGGCGATGCCACCCACGGTAACTCGCTGTCGCATCGCGCGCCGGGTTCGATCGGTCAGCGTCAGACCCCGGGTCGTGTGTTCCCGGGCAAGAAGATGTCCGGTCACATGGGTGCCGTGCAGCAGAGCACGCAGAACCTGGAAGTGGTCAAGGTCGACGTCGAGCGTGGCTTGATTGCCATTCGCGGCGCCGTTCCAGGCGCTGCTGGCGGCGACGTGATCGTCCGTCCGGCTAGCAAGGCATAAGGAGAGATGACGATGGAACTCGCCATCACCGGCAGTAGCAATAAGGTCTCGGTCTCCGAAGCCGTGTTCGGTCGCGAATTCAGCGAAGATCTGGTTCACCAGGTCGTCGTTGCCTATCGCAACGCCGGACGCGCCGGTACCAAGGCTCAGAAGACCCGTTCGGAAGTCAACGGCACCACCAAGAAGTCGAAGAAGCAGAAGGGCGGCGGCGCGCGTCATGGCGCACTGACGGCTCCGATCTTCGTCGGCGGCGGTGTGACGTTCGCGGCCAAGCCGCGCAGCTTCGAGCAGAAGGTCAATCGCAAGCAGTATCGCGCTGCGATCTGCGCGATCTTCTCCGAGCTGAACCGTCAGGGTCGCCTCAAGATTGTCGAGGCATTTGATGTCAGTGAAACCAAGACCCAGGGTCTGATCGAGAAGCTGAAGGGTCTGGACGTGGGCAAGCGCCCGCTGATCGTGACCGAAGAAGCCTCTGAGCATCTGTACCTGTCGGCCCGCAATCTGCCGTACGTTGAAGTGCGCGATGTGCAGGGTCTGGATCCGGTCTCGCTGGTCGGTGCCGACACGGTCGTGATCACCGCCGATGCGGTCAAGAAGATCGAGGAGTGGCTGGCATGAGCAGCAACGAAAAAATCTTCAGCGTGCTGCGCGCTCCGCGAGTCTCCGAAAAGACCGCGCGCCTGCAGGAAGTGTCCAACCAGTACGTCTTCGAAATTTCGAGCGAAGCCACCAAGGCCGATGTAAAGGCCGCGGTTGAGCAGCTGTTCGACGTCAAGGTCAAGGCTGTCAACGTGGTCAACGTGAAGGGCAAGAACAAGTCTTTCCGTAACCGTGTTGGTCGTCGCGGCGATTGGCGCAAGGCGTATGTCCGCCTGGTCGATGGTCAGTCCATCGACGTCACGGCTAAGGCCTGAGGTAAGAACCCATGCCATTGATGAAATTTAAGCCCACTTCCCCCGGTCGTCGTTCGACCGTGCGCGTGGTCACTCCCGATCTGCACAAGGGCGCGCCGTACGCGGGCCTGGTCGAGTCGCAGAGCAAGTCCGGTGGTCGCAACCATCACGGTCGCATCACCACGCGTCACGTCGGCGGCGGTCACAAGCAGCACTACCGCCTCATCGACTTCAAGCGCAACAAGGAAGGTATCCCGGCGCGCGTGGAGCGGATCGAATACGATCCGAACCGCACCGCCCATATCGCCCTGCTGTGCTATGTCGACGGCGAGCGCCGCTACATCATCGCCCCGAAGGGTCTGAAGGCCGGTGATCAGGTCATTGCCGGTGCCAACGCGCCGATCAAGACCGGCAATACCCTGCCGCTGCGCAACATCCCGGTCGGCACGACGGTGCACGGCATCGAGTTGAAGCCGGGCAAGGGCGCTCAGATCGCTCGCGCCGCCGGCGCTGCCGTCCAGCTGGTCGCTCGCGAAGGCGTTTACGCCACGCTGCGTCTGCGCTCGGGCGAAATGCGCAAGGTGCCCGCCGAGTGCCGCGCCACCATCGGTGAGGTCGGCAACGACGAGCACAACCTGGAAAAGCTGGGCAAGGCTGGCGCCAAGCGCTGGCGCGGTGTCCGCCCGACCGTTCGTGGTGCTGCCATGAACCCGGTCGACCACCCGCACGGTGGTGGTGAGGCGAAGGCCGGTCAGGGTAATCCGCATCCGGTCACCCCGTGGGGTGTTCCGACCAAGGGTTACAAGACGCGCAAGAACAAGCGCACCCAGCAGTTCATCGTCCGCGATCGTAGGGGCTAATCGACCATGGCACGTTCACTCAAGAAAGGCCCGTTCGTCGATCACCACCTCGTCAAGAAGGTGGAGGCCGCGGCCGGTAGCAAGCGCCCGATCAAGACCTGGTCGCGTCGCTCCATGATCCTGCCGGAAATGGTGGGATTCACGATCGCTGTGCATAACGGCAAGAACCACGTTCCGGTGCTCGTCAACGAGAACATGGTCGGCCACAAGCTCGGCGAGTTCGCCATCACCCGTACCTTCAAGGGTCACGGCGGCGACAAGAAGTCGGGTAAGTAAGGAGAGATGACTATGGAAGCGAAAGCAATCCTGCGCACTGCGCGCATCTCCCCCCAGAAGGCCCGCCTGGTCGCTGACCAGGTGCGTGGGTTGTCCGCCGAGCGTGCGGTCAACCTGCTGAAGTTCTCGGACAAGAAGGCTGCCCACCTGATCAAGAAGGTGGTGGAGTCGGCTATTGCAAACGCCGAGAACAATCAGGGTGCCGACATCGACGAGCTGAAGGTCAAGACCATCATGGTTGATGAAGGTCCGAGCTTGAAGCGTTTCATGGCGCGGGCCAAGGGCCGCGGTACCCGCATTCTCAAGCGCACCAGCCACATCACTGTGGTTGTGGGCGCCGCCAAGTAAGCGGAAAGGAAAAGACCATGGGTCATAAAGTTCATCCGATTGGTATCCGCCTGGGTATTGCCAAGGACTGGAACTCCAAGTGGTACGCCAACAAGGCCGAGTTCGCTGGTTATCTGGCGGCCGACCTGAAGGTCCGCGACATGCTTCGCAAGAAGCTGGCTCAAGCGGGCATCAGCAAGATCCTGATCGAGCGTCCGGCCAAGACCGCACGTGTGACGATCCACACCGCCCGCCCGGGCGTGGTGATCGGCAAGCGTGGCGAGGACATCGAGAAGCTGCGTAAGGAAGTCAGCGACCTGATGGGCGTTCCGGCGCACATCAACGTCAGCGAAGTGCGCAAGCCTGAGCTGGATGCGCAGCTGGTCGCCGAGTCGATCGCGCAGCAGCTGGAGCGTCGCATCATGTTCCGCCGCGCGATGAAGCGCTCGGTCGGCAACGCGATGCGCCTGGGTGCCCTGGGCATCAAGGTCAATGTCGCAGGCCGCTTGAACGGCGCTGAAATCGCCCGTTCGGAGTGGTACCGCGAAGGCCGCGTGCCGCTGCACACGCTGCGTGCCGACATCGACTATGGCTTCGCTGAAGCCAAGACGACCTACGGCATCATCGGCATCAAGGTTTGGATCTACAAGGGCGAGGTCTTCGACTTCTCCCAGGTTGGCCAGGAGAAGCAGGACGACAGCCCGCGCAACGATCGTAATGATCGCGGCGACCGTGGTGACCGTCCGTCGCGCCCGGCTCGTGAAGCGAGGTAACGGCAATGTTGCAACCCAAGCGAACCAAATACCGCAAGATGCACAAGGGCCGTAACGATGGCCTGAGCTGGAGCGGAAATGCCGTCAGCTTTGGCGAGTACGGCTTGAAGGCAACGGCGCACGGTCAGCTGACCGCGCGCCAGATCGAGGCGGCTCGCCGTTCGATCAGCCGCTACGTCAAGCGCGGCGGCAAGATGTGGATCCGTGTATTCCCCGACAAGCCGATCACCAAGAAGCCCATCGAAGTCCGAATGGGTTCTGGTAAGGGCAACGTGGAGTACTGGGTGGCCCAGATCCAGCCCGGCCGCATGATCTATGAAATCGAGGGTGTTACCGAAGACGTGGCTCGCGAGGCGTTCCGCCTGGCCGCCGCCAAGCTTTCGGTCACCACCACTTTCGTGACCCGGACGGTGCGCTGATGGACATCAAACAACTCCGCGAGAAGTCGGCTGACGAACTGAAGGCCCACCTGACTGACCTGCGTAAGGAGCAGTTCTCGCTCCGTATGCAGCAGGTCACTGGCCAGCTGCCGAAGACCCACGAAACCCGTCGGGTGCGCCGCGAGATTGCTCGCGTCAAGCACCTGATCGGCAGCACCAAGTAAGGACCGCCGCGATGAGCGAGAACACTGAAAAGAACGCGCTGCGCACGGTCGAAGGCCGTGTCGTCAGCAACAAGATGGACAAGACGGTCACCGTTCTGGTGGAGCGTCTGGTCAAGCACGCACTGTACGGCAAGTACATCAAGCGCTCGACCAAGCTCCACGCCCACGACGCCGACAACGCCTGCAACGAAGGTGATGTGGTGCGCGTGACGGAGATTGCGCCGCTGTCCAAGACCAAGAACTGGCGGGTGGTGGAAATCGTCACCCGCGCGGCCGAATAAGGGAGATCTGAATCATGATCCAGATGCAGAGCTACCTCGATGTCGCTGACAACTCCGGTGCCAAGGAAGTGATGTGCATCAAGGTGCTGGGCGGCTCGAAGCGCCGTTACGCCGGCATTGGTGACATCATCAAGGTCACCGTGAAGGATGCGATTCCGCGCGGCAAGGTGAAGAAGGGTGAAGTCTACGACGCGGTCGTCGTGCGTACCCGTAAGGGCGTTCGTCGCCCGGACGGCTCGCTGATCCGCTTCGATGGCAACGCCGCCGTCCTGCTGAACAACAAGCAGGAGCCGATCGGCACCCGCATCTTCGGGCCGGTTACCCGTGAACTTCGCTCGGAGAAGTTCATGAAGATCGTTTCGCTCGCTCCCGAAGTTCTGTGAGCGAAGGAGATAACAATGGCTAACCGTATCAAGAAGGGCGACCAGGTCGCCATCAACACCGGCAAGGACAAGGGCAAGCAGGGCGAAGTGATTCGCGTGGACGGCGATCGTGTGATCGTCTCCAACGTGAACGTCGTCAAGCGCCACACCAAGCCGAACCCGCAGGCGGGCATCGCCGGCGGCGTGGTCGAGCGTGAAGCTTCGATCCATATCTCCAACGTGAACATTGTCAACCCGGCTTCGGGCAAGGGCGAGCGCGTTGGTTTCAAGGTGCTGGAGGATGGACGCAAACTGCGTGTGTTCCGCTCCAGCGGTGAGGCGCTTGACGCCTGAGGAATGAGGTCATGACTTCTCGTCTCGAAAAAATCTACAAGGAAGAAGTGGTTCCGGCCCTGATGAAGGAGTTCGGTTACACCAATCCGATGGAAGTGCCGAAGCTGGTCAAGGTCACGCTGAACATGGGCGTGGGCGAGGCTGCCACCAACAAGAAGATCCTGGAAAACGCCGTTGGCGACATGACCAAGATCTCCGGCCAGAAGCCGGTGGTGACCAAGTCGCGGGTTTCGGTTGCATCGTTCAAGATCCGTGATGGTTGGCCGATCGGCTGCAAGACCACGCTGCGTCGCGCCAAGATGTACGAGTTCCTGGACCGCCTGATCAACATCTCGCTGCCGCGCGTGCGTGACTTCCGCGGCATCTCGGGTCGTTCGTTCGATGGTCGCGGCAACTTCAACATGGGTGTGAAGGAACAGATCATCTTCCCGGAAATCGACTTCGACGCCGTCGACGCGATCCGCGGCATGGATATCGCCATCACCACCACCGCCAAGACGGATGCGGAAGCGAAGGCGCTGCTCGCAGCGTTCAAGTTCCCGTTCCGTAACTGATAGTCGAGGAAAGAGACATGGCAAAGACCTCCATGGTCAACCGCGACGTCAAGCGGGAAAAGCTGGCCAAGAAGTTCGCTGACAAGCGCGAGGCCCTGAAGAAGATCATCTCCAGCCAGGATGCGTCCTACGAGGAGAAGTCTGAGGCAGTGACCAAGCTGCAGAAGCTGCCGCGCGATTCTTCGCCGAGCCGCCAGCGCAACCGTTGCGAGATTTCCGGTCGTCCGCGCGGTGTCTACCGCAAGTTCGGCCTGGGTCGTAACAAGCTGCGCGAAGCCACCATGCGTGGCGACGTGCCGGGCCTGCGCAAGGCCAGTTGGTAAACCCACGACGGGGCAGGGTGTTCGCACCGCTGCCCCGATCTGGACAGGTCTCCTGTTCAGCAAAAGAGTCCGGCGTCCGTCGGACTCTTTTTCGTGAGTCCTTCACAAGAGCGCGGCACCTCCTTGTGCCGGTGTCCTTGTTTGTGGGTCCCCACGGGAGCGGCGCACATCGCTGTGCGCGGCCCTTTTTTGTCGTATAATCCCGCTTCTGTCTTGCCGCCGGCGCGGCCGGACTGCGTCAAGGGGCCTGGCCCATCCCAGGAAACACAAGATTTTCGCGAAAGCGGATATCGGTGCACTCAAAGGTATTTATATGAGCATGACTGATCCCATCGCCGACCTGCTGGTCCGCATCAAGAATGCGGCCGCGGTTGGCAAGCCGACGGTGAAGCTGCCGTCCTCCAAGATCAAGGTTGCGATCGCCCAGGTCCTGAAGGACGAGGGTTACATCGCCGACCTGCGCGTGACCCCGGCCGAGAACAACAAGGCCGAGCTGGAAATCGTGCTGAAGTACTTCGAAGGCCGCCCGGTCATCGAGACCCTGAAGCGTGTCTCGCGCTCGGGTCTGCGCCAGTACCGTGGCAAGACTGAACTGCCGAAGGTCCTGGGTGGCCTCGGTGTCGCGATCATCTCCACGTCGAAGGGCATCATGACCGATGCGCAGGCCCGTCAGGCCGGCGTCGGTGGCGAAGTCCTGTGCTTCGTGGCCTAAGGGAAGGAGCAGAACATGTCCCGTGTAGCCAAGAAGCCGGTTTCCCTGCCTAAGGGTGTCGAAGTCAACGTCCAGCCGGAGCTGGTCAGCGTCAAGGGCCCGAAGGGCACGCTGTCGCTGCCGAAGCCGGTGGGTGTCGAGATCGCCATTGATGGCGATGTCGCCACGCTGTCGGCCAATGATCCGTCGCAGATCGCCATCACCGGCACCGTGCGCGCCATTCTGGCCAATATGATCAAGGGTGTTACCGATGGCTTCGAGCGCAAGCTCGAGCTGGTCGGCGTCGGTTATCGCGCCGCCATGCAGGGTAAGGATCTGAGCCTGTCGCTCGGTTTCTCGCACCCGCTGGTGTTCGTCGCACCGGAGGGCATCACCCTGTCGACCCCGACCCAGACCGAAATCCTGGTCCAGGGCAACGACAAGCAGCGCGTCGGCGAAGTTGCCGCCAAGATTCGCGGTTTCCGTCCGCCGGAGCCCTACAAGGGCAAGGGTGTGAAGTACGCCGGTGAAGTCATCATTCGCAAGGAAGCCAAGAAGGCCTAATTCGGGTCCTTCAGCAAGGAGTCCGGCCATTCATCGCCGGACTTCTCAATGCCGAAGCCTGTTTCCTTCAGCTTTCATAGGAATCAAATCATGAGCATCAACAAGAACATTGCCCGTCTGCGTCGCGCCAAGTCGACCCGTGCGCACATCCGTGAGCTCGGTGTGGCTCGCCTGACCGTGCTGCGTACCGGTCAGCATCTGTACGCGCAGGTGTTCACCGCCGACGGCTCGAAGGTCATCGCCGCTGCCAACACGCTGCAGGCCGATGTCAAGGAAGGCCTGAAGAACGGCAAGAACAGCGATGCGGCCAGCAAGGTCGGTCGTCTGATCGCCGAGCGCGCCAAGGCTGCCGGTATCGAGAAGGTCGCTTTCGATCGCTCGGGCTACCGCTACCACGGCCGCATCAAGGCGCTGGCCGATGCAGCCCGTGAAGGCGGTCTGCAGTTCTAAGAGATTTCCTGGGCGCGTCCTTCGGGGCGTGTCCAACCTGCCGGCAAGGGCTGCCGGGCCGCTTCGTTCTTCTGCAACGATCCCGGTTACACCGTTCCAATCCACAGCTATAAGCGGCCTCCAAGCCGTACATATCCCATAATCCAGGAATATCAACATGGCAGAAGAACGTGCCCCGCGGGGCCGCGATCGTGATCGCAACCGCGAAGAGAAAGTCGACGACGGCATGATCGAGAAGCTGGTCGCGGTCAACCGCGTCAGCAAGACCGTCAAGGGCGGCCGCCAGTTCACCTTCACGGCACTGACCGTGGTCGGTGACGGCGAAGGCAAGGTTGGCTTCGGTTACGGCAAGGCGCGTGAAGTGCCGGTCGCGATCCAGAAGTCGATGGAATATGCCCGCAAGAGCATGTCCAACGTTGATCTGAACAACGGCACCCTGTGGCACCCGGTCAAGGCCGGCCACGGCGCAGCCCGCGTGTTCATGATGCCGGCTTCGGAAGGTACCGGTGTCATCGCCGGTGGTGCCATGCGCGCCGTGCTGGAAGCCGTTGGCGTCAAGAACGTGCTGGCCAAGGCCGTTGGTTCGCGTAACCCGATCAACCTGGTCCGCGCTACGCTGAAGGGCCTGGAAGACATGCAGTCGCCGACCCGCATTGCGGCCAAGCGCGGCAAGAAGGTGGAGGAACTTGGCCATGGCTGATGTGTCCAACAAGACCGTGAAGGTGCGCCTGGTGCGTGGCCTGCGTGGTACCCAGTCGCGTCACCGCCTGTCGGTGCGTGCGCTGGGCCTGAACAAGCTCAACGATGTGCGTGAACTGAAGGACAGCCCGCAGGTACGCGGCCTGATCAACAAGGTTCAGTACCTCGTCCAGGTTGAGGAGTAATCGACCATGACTCTGCGTCTCAATGACCTCAAGCCCGCCGAGGGCGCCCGCACCGAGCGCACCCGCGTCGGTCGCGGTATCGGTTCCGGCCTGGGCAAGACGGCCGGTCGCGGCCACAAGGGTTCGTTCGCTCGCAAGGGCGGCGGCAAGATCAAGGCCGGCTTCGAAGGCGGCCAGACCCCTATGCAGCGCCGTCTGCCGAAGATCGGCTTCCGTTCGAAGCTGATCAAGGACACCGCGGAAGTGCTGTCCTACCAGTTGGAGAAGCTGGAAGCCGGTGAGATCGACTTCGCTGCGCTGCGTGCAGCCAAGCTGGTCCCGTCGACCGCCAAGAAGGCCAAGATCGTCAAGAAGGGCGAACTGACCAAGGCGTTCGTGCTGAAGGGCGTGGCGGCCACGGCTGGCGCCAAGGCTGCGATCGAAGCTGCCGGCGGCAGCATTCAGGAGTAATTGCAACATGGCGCAAGCGGGCATCGGAAACCTCGGCGGCGGGCTCGGCAAGTTCACGGAACTTCGCCAGCGCTTGTTGTTCGTCGTCGGCGCATTGATCGTCTATCGCATCGGCTGCTACGTGCCGGTGCCGGGCGTCAATCCCGAAGCCATGCTTGCGCTGATGCAGGCGCAGGGCGGCGGCATCGTGGACATGTTCAACATGTTCTCGGGCGGCGCCCTGCACCGTTTCAGCATCTTTGCGCTGAACGTGATGCCGTACATCTCGGCATCGATCGTGATCCAGTTGGCCACGCACATCTTCCCCGCGCTGAAGGCGATGCAGAAGGAAGGCGAGTCGGGCCGACGCAAGATCACCCAGTATTCGCGCATCGGTGCGGTATTGCTGGCAGTGGTGCAGGGCGGCAGCATCGCGCTGGCGCTGCAGAACCAGACCGCCCCGGGCGGTGCTCCGGTGGTATACGCGCCGGGCATGGGCTTCGTGCTGACCGCAGTGATCGCGCTGACGGCCGGCACCATCTTCCTGATGTGGGTGGGTGAGCAGGTCACCGAGCGCGGCATCGGCAATGGTGTCTCGCTGATCATCTTCGCAGGCATCGTGGCCGGCCTGCCGGCAGCCACGATCCAGACCGTCGAGGCCTACCGCGACGGCAACATGAGCTTCATCTCGCTGCTGCTGATCGCGCTGGTGATCCTGGCCTTCACCTATTTCGTGGTGTTCGTTGAGCGCGGGCAGCGCCGGATCACGGTGAACTACGCGCGCCGCCAGGGCGGTCGCAACGCGTACATGAACCAGACCTCGTTCCTGCCGCTGAAGCTCAACATGGCCGGCGTGATTCCGCCGATCTTCGCTTCGAGCATCCTGGCGTTCCCGGCCACGCTGTCGATGTGGTCCGGTCAGGCGACCTCGGCCACTTGGCTGCAGAAGATCGCCAATGCACTGGGCCCGGGCGAGCCGGTGCACATGCTGGTGTTCGCGGGGCTGATCATCGGTTTTGCGTTCTTCTACACCGCGCTGGTGTTCAACTCGCAGGAAACCGCCGACAACCTGAAGAAGTCGGGTGCGTTGATCCCGGGTATCCGTCCGGGCAAGTCGACCGCCGACTATGTTGATGGCGTGCTGACCCGTCTGACGGCTGCCGGTTCGTTGTACCTGGTGATCGTCTGCCTGCTGCCGGAAGTGATGCGCGCCCAGCTTGGCACCTCGTTCCACTTCGGTGGTACCTCGCTGCTGATTGCGGTGGTGGTGATCATGGACTTCATCGCGCAGATCCAGGCGCATCTGATGTCGCACCAGTACGAGAGCCTGTTGAAGAAGGCCAACCTGAAGGGCGGCTCGCGCGGCGGTTTTGCCCGCGGTTAACTGATATAATTGTTCTTCATTGCGTGAAGGCGCACCCGGTTCCCGGGTGGCAGGCCTTCCGATCAGAAGGGCGGCTCGCGCGGCGTCTCGCGCGCGGGTGTGGCGACATGGTCTCGGGCGGGAGTAGTCCGAGCGGCAGCGGAAGCGGTTGGTCCGAAGTCAATGTCGTCCGGCGCCGGAGCATGGGCACACTCCCCACGCCGGGCTTGTGGAACCTCTGGTTCCATGCGCTTCCAAGTAACCCGAGACCTTGCTACAATCGTCAGTTCACTTTTTGATCCATCCTGCCGGATGGCGCATGGCGCGCTGTCGGGCCATCACTCAGTTGGAGAATCGCGTCATGGCGCGTATTGCAGGCGTCAACCTGCCAGCCCAGAAGCATGCCTGGGTCGGGTTGCAAAGCATTTACGGCATCGGCCGTACCCGTTCGAAGAAGGTCTGCGAATCCGCAGGCGTGACCTCGACCACCAAGATCCGCGACCTGTCGGAGCCGGAAATCGAGCGCCTGCGCGCCGAGGTCGGCAAGTACATCGTCGAAGGCGATCTGCGCCGTGAGATCGGTATCGCCATCAAGCGTCTGATGGACCTGGGCTGCTACCGCGGCCTGCGTCATCGTCGTGGCCTGCCGCTGCGTGGCCAGCGCACCCGTACCAACGCCCGCACCCGCAAGGGACCGCGCAAGGCGATCAGGAAGTAAGGGATAAAGAACAATGGCCAAGCCAGCTGCTGCCAAGACCAAGAAGAAGATCAAGCGCGTCGTCACCGACGGCGTCGCCCACGTCCATGCTTCTTTCAACAACACCATCGTTACGATCACCGACCGCCAGGGCAATGCACTGTCGTGGGCGACTTCGGGCGGCGCGGGTTTCCGCGGCTCGCGTAAGTCGACTCCGTTCGCTGCTCAGGTTGCTGCCGAGAAGGCCGGCCGTGCTGCGCTCGACTACGGCGTAAAGTCGTTGGAAGTGCGCATCAAGGGTCCGGGTCCGGGCCGCGAGTCCGCCGTGCGTTCGCTGAACAACGTCGGCTACAAGATCACCAACATCATCGACGTGACGCCAATCCCGCACAACGGGTGCCGTCCGCCGAAGAAGCGTCGCGTCTAAAGGAGCGATAAGAAATGGCTCGTTATATCGGTCCTACCTGTAAGCTCGCGCGTCGCGAAGGCGCCGACCTTTCCCTCAAGAGCCCGGCCCGTGCGCTGGACTCCAAGTGCAAGCTGGAGCAGAAGCCCGGCCAGCACGGCGCAGCCCGCAAGGGCAAGCTGTCTGATTACGCCACCCAGCTTCGCGAGAAGCAGAAGGTCAAGCGTATCTATGGCTTGCTGGAGCGTCAGTTCCGCAACTACTACAAGAAGGCCTCGACCAAGAAGGGCAACACCGGCGAGAACCTCCTGCAGCTGCTGGAAACCCGTCTTGACAACGTCGTCTACCGCATGGGTTTTGCTGTTACCCGTCCGGCCGCCCGTCAGCTGGTTTCGCATCGTGGCGTCACCGTCAACGGCAAGTCTGTGAACCTGGCTTCGTACCAGGTCAAGGCCGGCGACGCGATCGCCCTGTCGGAGAAGGCTGCCAAGCAGCTGCGCGTTCAGGAAGCCCTGACCGTGGCCGCTCAGCATGACCTGAGCCCGTCGTGGGTCGAAGTCGATTCGAGCAAGTTCAGCGGCATCTTCAAGGCCGTGCCGGATCGCGCCGACCTGCCTGCGGATATCAACGAAGCGCTGATCGTCGAGTTGTATTCGAAGTAATTCACATTGGAGAGCCTCCGGCGGCTGCCGGAGGTTCGCAGGAGACCCCGCAACATGACGGTTACCGCCAACCAGGTTCTGCGTCCCCGTGGACCGCAGATCGAACGCCTTACCGACAACCGCGCCAAGGTCGTGATCGAGCCGTTGGAGCGCGGTTATGGCCATACGCTGGGCAATGCCCTGCGTCGCGTGCTGCTGTCGTCGATCCCGGGTTTCGCCATCACTGAAGTCGAGATCGATGGCGTGCTGCATGAGTACACCACGGTCGAGGGTCTGCAGGAGGACGTGCTGGATGTCCTGCTGAACCTCAAGGACGTCGCCATCCGCATGCACAGCGGTGACAGCGCCACGCTGTCGCTGTCCAAGCAGGGCCCGGGCGTTGTTACTGCCGATGACATCAAGACCGACCACAACGTCGAGATCGTCAACGGCGATCATGTGATCTGCCACCTGACCAAGGACACGGCGATCAACATGCGTCTGAAGATCGAGCGCGGCTTCGGCTACCAGCCGGCAGCTGCGCGTCGTCGTCCGGACGAGGAGACCCGCACCATCGGTCGTCTCGTGCTGGATGCTTCGTTCTCGCCGGTGCGTCGCGTTGCCTACGCCGTGGAAGCGGCGCGCGTGGAGCAGCGCACCGATCTGGACAAGCTGGTCATCGATATCGAGACCAACGGCACGATCGACGCCGAGGAAGCCGTCCGCACCGCGGCCGACATCCTCAGCGACCAGCTGTCGGTGTTCGGCGACTTCACGCACCGCGATCGCGGCGCGCCGAAGCCGCAGACCGGCGGTGTGGATCCGGTGCTGCTGCGCCCGATCGACGATCTGGAGCTGACGGTGCGTTCGGCCAACTGCCTGAAGGCCGAGAGCATCTACTACATCGGCGATCTGATCCAGAAGACCGAAGTGGAGCTGCTCAAGACCCCGAACCTGGGCAAGAAGTCGCTCACCGAGATCAAGGAAGTGCTGGCCCAGCGCGGCCTGTCGCTCGGCATGAAGCTGGAGAACTGGCCGCCGGCCGGTATCGCCCAGCACGGCATGCTCGGCTGATGAAGTCTGGCACGCCCTGCACGGTGACCGTGCGGGGCGTGGCCTTGAAGTAGCGCAGTACTGCAGTAAAAAGCCACCGGGCAAAGCCCGAGGCAGGTTGTCCAGGAGGGACGGCCAGGACCATCCGCAGTCCGAGTAGCAACGCCGGGATGGCGACAACGATCCCCAGTAGTTCCAATATTCAATCTAGGAAACAGACATCATGCGCCACCAGAAATCTGGCCGTAAGTTCAGCCGTACCAGCGCCCATCGCGAGGCGATGTTCAAGAACATGGCGGCTTCGCTGATCAAGCAGGAGCTGATCAAGACCACCCTGCCGAAGGCCAAGGAACTGCGCCGCGTCGCCGAGCCGCTGATCACCCTGGCCAAGATCGACAGCGTTGCCAACCGCCGTCTGGCGTTCGCGCGTCTGCGCGACAAGGAAGCGGTCGGCACCTTGTTCACCACGCTGGGCCCGCGTTACCAGACCCGTCCGGGTGGCTACCTGCGCATCCTGAAGTGCGGGTTCCGCGCGGGCGACAACGCGCCGATGGCCTACGTCGAGCTGGTCGATCGTCCGGCCGGCGGCGTGGCTGAGGAAGTGGCCGAGTAAGACTCGCCGCTTTCGCACTGCGAATCCCGAAGAACCCGGCCTCGTGCCGGGTTTTTTCGTTTGGGCGCGGTTGTGTTGACGCCGACCTTGTGGGAGGGACTCTGGATGGCCTCAGGCCACCCAGAGTTCCTCCCACAGGGAGGTGCGCGCCGCCCAGATGGGGCCAGGTGTGTTTCGTTATTGATGCCGTCGAATGCGTGGTCAGGCGGCGCGGCATGGTCGATAATCGGGATTCATTCACCGCTCAAGCCGCTTCGATGAATCCGTTACGCTGGGGTTTCCGTGCGCAGTTCGCGCTCGGCTTCGTGATTTGTGCGGGCCTGCTGGGCTTTGCGATCTTCATGCAGATCAAGGAGGGGCTGGAGCCCTGTCCGCTGTGCATCTTCCAGCGCATCGCGTTCGCGGCGCTCGGCGTGCTGTTTCTGATCGGGGCGCTGCATGGGCCGCGTGGCAGCGGCGGGCGCAAGTTCTACGGGGTGCTGGCTTTTGTGGCCGCGGCCGTCGGTATCGGCATTGCCGGGCGTCACGTGTGGGTGCAGGTGATGCCGCGTGACGCGATGGCGTCCTGCGGTCCGCCGTTGGCGTTCCTGAGCGAGCAGATGGGGCCGTTCGAGGTGTTCCGCACGGTGCTGACCGGTACTGCGGACTGCGGCAACATCGATTGGCGCTTCCTGGGGCTTTCGATGCCGATGTGGAGCCTGGTCTGGTTCGTGCTGCTGGCGCTTTGGGCGCTGTACGCGGGCTTTCGCGCGCGGCGGCGTCCTTCGCTTTTCTGAGAGATCGGGCTGAGGCTGGCGTTTGGCCGTAGAGCCGAGCTTGCTCGGCTGGGGCTGTATCGGGAAGGCTTCAGCCGAGCGAGCTCGGCTCTACGAGGCAACAAGCAGATGGGGCCGCTGGTAGGCGGCCCCGATCTGTTTAGAAGTCCTGCTGCAGGGTCAGGTAAGCGCCGCGCCGCGGCGCCCATTGCGGTGCGAACACGCCGATGCCACCGCCGTCGCGCAGTTGATAGCTGCGGTCCAGTGCGTTGACCACCGCCAGTTGCGCATGCAGCGGGTGGCCGGCCACGTTGAAGTCGTGCGAGGCGCTCAGGTTGAGCTGGAAGTAGGACGGCAGCGAGGCGCCGTTGGGCACGGTATCGGTGTCGGTGCGCAGACCGCTGCCGAACAGGTAGTTGGCGCCCACGCGGTTGCTGCCGGCGAAGCTGTAGCTGACGCCGCCGGAGGACGTCAGTTTCTGGTCGTGGTCCAGGTGGATCCAGTTCTCGGCGACGTAGGCCAGTGCGTCCGGATCGAAGTTGTAGTCGCCGGTCATCACCTGCTTGCCCATCGCCTTGCTGTAGGCGGCGTTGAAGTAGGCGCTGAACGGGCCGTTGTCGTAGTCGGCCGAGAACTCCAGGCCACGGATGTGTCCGTAGCGGTAGTTGAAGGTCGAGTAGATGTAGGCGGCGCCGAACTGGCCTTCGTCCTGCAGGCGGTTGGCGCGGCGGTCGTAGGCGTCCAGGCCCAGGGTCAGGTGATCGCCGATGGCCTGCGAGACGCCGATGTCGTAGTAGTTGCTGCGCTCGCTCAGCGGTGTGGTGGCGCCAGCGGCGACCTGCTGGTTGGTGGTGCCGTCGTAGAGCGCGATGTCGGTGGTGGAGATCAGCTCGGACGCCGGCGGGGTGAAGTAGCGGGCGTAACCGGCATGCACGGTGGTGCTGTCGGTGGCGTTCCAGACCACGCCCAGGCGCGGGCTGAGCTGGCCTTCGCTGCGACCGAATGCCTTGTAGCGGTCGCCACGCACGCCGTAGTTGACGATCCAGTCGTCGCCGATCTTCCACTCGTCCTGCAGGTACAGCGCGGTGGTGCTGGCGTGGAAGCGGCCGGCGTCAGGGATCAGCTCCGGCACGTTGCTGGTCTGGTTGCCGTCGGCATCGGCCGGGAATACCCAGGAATTGTTGTGGGT
Source organism: Pseudomonas sp. GW821-FHT07E12 (assembly GCF_058986605.1). Classification (NCBI taxonomy): domain Bacteria; kingdom Pseudomonadati; phylum Pseudomonadota; class Gammaproteobacteria; order Pseudomonadales; family Pseudomonadaceae; genus Pseudomonas; species Pseudomonas sp. GW821-FHT07E12. The sequence continues at coordinate 62,532 of NZ_JBYSVX010000010.1, forward strand.
GCTGGCGGTCTCGAAGCTGCCGTACAGGCCGTAGCGCAGCGTGTGCGAGTCGCCCAGCGGGGTGGAGAAATCGGCTTGTATGGTGTTGGCGCGATTGGCGCGCTCCACGTTCGAGGCGACGCCATTGAAGATCAGGTCGCCGGCGACGTCGGGAGAGAAGGCGACGCTGCTGTAACGCTGCCCGGCCGAGAACTGATACGAGGTTTCACCGAGCAGGCCCTGCAGCACCAGCGTGGCGAAGCGGGTGTTCTCGCGCTGGTTTTCGTCCAGCTTCGAGGAGTCGAAGTCGGTGGTGCCCAGATAATCGTAGACCGGCGTCTGGCCGGGATTGTTCGGGATCTGGAAGCGGTTGTTGGCGAAGCCGGTCATCAGGCTGATGCGGGTGTCGTCGTTGATCAGATAGGTGAGATCGGCGAAACCCTTGCCCTGGTGGGTCTTGTCGTGATCCGGGGTGCGGCTGTCGGTCGGGTTTTCCAGGCCGACCTTGTCCTGGTCATAGTTGCCGGTGACGAACCAGCTCCAGCGGCCCGAGCTGCCCCACCAGGAAGCAAACGGGTTGACCTTGCCGAACGAGCCGGTGGTGATGCCGACGCTGCCGCCGTTGCCCAGCTCGGTTCCGCTCTTGGTGGTGATGTCGACCACCGCCGCGGTGCGGTCGCCGAACTGTGCCGGCAGTGCGCCATCGAGCAGGCGGATGCTCTTGATCGTGCGCGGATCCAGGGTCTGGCCGAAGCCGGAGATCGACTCGGGCAGGATCACGCCATTGACGCGGTACTGCAGGTTGGCGTGGTCGCCACGCACGTGGATGCCGCCGTACGAGTCCTGCACGACGCCCGGGGCCTGCAGCAGTACCTGGTTGAGCGGGGTCGAGGCACCCATCGGCAGCTTTTCGATGTCCTCGGCGGAGATCGTGAACTGGCTGCTGCCGATGTCCGGTGACAGCGCGTTGCGAGCGGCCTCCAGTTTGGCGGTGACCTGGACTGCGTCGAGGTTGGTGACGGTGTTGCCGCTGGTGGCGGCATCGTCGGCCATGGCGAGCGCGGGAATGGAGGCGATCGCCAGCGAAATGGCGGAGGCAAGCAGGCGACGGGTATTCATCGGTGTCCGGCTGGAGGGGAGGAGGAGGTGTTGTTACTCCGTAACAATCCTCCTTAAGGGTACGGTCTGCCTAGCCCGAAAGTCATATCCGTATTGCAGGCTTTGCCTGGGGTTTAGCGACCTCGGAAAAATGTCGGAATGGGGCGGCGCTTTGCCGCTGCGCCGGGCTTTGCGATGATGGCAGGCTGTCAAGGAGTCCTCCCATGAATCCGTCATCCCCCGCGCGCCTGGTCGAAGTTCCCGATTCCGGATGGAATCCCGACAGCTGGCGTGCGCGTCCGGCGCTGCAGATGCCGACCTATCCCGACGCGACCGCGTTGGAAGAGGCGCTTGCCGAGTTGCGGCAACTGCCGCCGCTGGTGACCTCGTGGGAAATCTTCGCGCTCAAGCGCCAGATCGCCGAAGCGCAGGAAGGCAAGCGTTTCCTGCTGCAGGGCGGTGACTGCGCGGAGAACTTCGTCGACTGCGAGTCGAACATGATCTCCAACCGGCTCAAGGTGCTGTTGCAGATGAGCCTGGTGCTGGTGCACGGCCTGCGCGTGCCGGTGGTGCGGGTGGGGCGCTTCGCCGGCCAGTACGCCAAGCCACGTTCGGCCGATACCGAAACGCGTGATGGGGTGACCTTGCCGAGCTATCGCGGCGACGTGATCAATGCGCCGGAGTTCACCGCGCTGGCGCGCGCGCCGGATCCGCGCCGGATGATCACCGCGCACTCGCGTTCTGCGATGACGATGAACTTCGTGCGGGCGCTGATCGATGGCGGCTTCGCCGACCTGCATCATCCGGAGTACTGGAACCTCAACTGGGTCGGTTATTCGCCGCTGGCCGAGGACTACCAGAAGATGGTGGCCTCGATCGGTGATGCGGTGCGCTTCATGGAGACGCTGTCGGGTTCGGAAGTGCACAACCTCAACCGGATCGACTTCTACACCTCGCACGAAGCATTGCTGCTGCCGTACGAGGCGGCGTTGACCCGGCAGGTGCCGCGCCAGTGGGGCTGGTTCAATCTGTCCACGCACTATCCGTGGATCGGCATGCGCACCGCGGCGCTGGATGGCGCGCATGTCGAGTATTTCCGCGGCATCCGCAATCCGATCGCGATCAAGGTCGGTCCGTCGGTGCAGCCGGATCAACTGCTGCGCCTGATCGACGTGCTCAACCCCGAGGACGAGCCGGGCCGGTTGACCTTCATCCATCGCATGGGCGCGGCGCAGATCGCCGAGAAGCTGCCGCCGCTGCTGGACGCGATCAAGCGCGATGGCCGGCGCGTGCTGTGGGTCTGCGATGCGATGCATGGCAACACCGAGAGCACTGGCAATGGCTTCAAGACGCGTCGTTTCGACAACATCCTGAGTGAGGTCGAAGCGTCGTTCGACCTGCATGCCGCCGCCGGAACCCGCCTGGGTGGCGTGCATCTGGAGCTGACCGGCGAGGACGTCACCGAGTGCACCGGCGGTGCGCGCGAGCTGACCGAGCGCGATCTCGAGCGCGCCTACCGCTCGAGCGTCGATCCACGCCTGAATTACGAGCAGTCGCTGGAGATCGCGATGGCGATCGTGCGCAAGCAGCGGCAGGCGCCGTTGGTCATCGGCACGCGGGGCGTGTAATCCGGATTTCCGAAGTCAGGTGAGCAGGCGTCCTGGGCGCCTGCAATGGGCAGGCAGACTGCTGCGCAAGCGCATCGAAACTTCGAGAAGAGTGGGGAGCCGCGGCCGCGTCGCAGCCGGGAAAGTCTTCGCAGCATTCGTTGCCGTTTGGCAACGTGGCCGGTGTCAGTGCGGATCGCGCCGCTTACGCAGATTGCGCCGCACCAGATCGCGTGCGAGCACGGCGACCACCAGCAGGTTGATCGCAAGCACGCTCCACGACGCCCAGCCGGGATGGCGGATGATCGCGAAGATGTCGAAAGGCAGATAGATCGCCGCCGACAGGCAGCCCAGCAGCGAGGCCCAGGCCTTGGCGCGCCACAGGCCCCAGGATTCGACCAAGTGCAGCATGCCGTACGCCAGCATCCCGGCCGCGGCCATGTGGACCGCGTCGGGGCTGATCATCTTGAGCAGCGACGGCAGCGCGCCGTGCTCAGGATTCAGATTGAAGCGCGTGATCAGCTGGCTGACCGCGTGCTGCAACGGTTGCGGGCCCAGCAACTCCAGGCCGGTCGCGCCGAGCACGGCCAGCAGGCCCTTGACCGTCTCGAGCAAGGCGATCAAGTGGAGACCCGGATGCGCGTGCGGATCCGGGTTGTAGGGCTTGTCGCGTTTCACGGGCGGGAAGAAATACTCAGCCGCCGCGACCAGCGCGCTTGCGATCGCTTTCGGTCAGGTGCTTCTTGCGCAGGCGGATTTCCTTCGGCGTGATCTCGACCAGCTCGTCGTCGTCGATGAAGTCCAGTGCCTGTTCCAGCGAGTACTTGATCGCCGGGGTCAGCTGGATCGCATCGTCCTTGCCCGAAGCGCGCATGTTGGTCAGCGGCTTGGTCTTGATCGCGTTGACGGTCAGGTCGTTGTCCTTGGAGTGGATGCCGACCAGCTGGCCTTCGTACACGTTGTCGCCTTCGGCGGCGAACAGCTTGCCGCGTTCCTGCAGCGGTCCGAGCGAATACGCCGGGGTGGCACCCGGTGCATTGGCGATCATCACGCCGTTCAGGCGCTTGGCGATCGCGCCCTGCTCCTTCGGACCGTAATGGTCGAACACGTGGAACAGCAGGCCGCCACCCTGGGTCAGGGTCTTGAACTCGTTCTGGAAGCCGATCAGGCCACGCGCCGGGATTTCATAGTCCAGGCGCACGCGACCCTTGCCATCCGGCTCCATGTTCTTCAGCTGGCCCTTGCGGGTGCCCAGCTTTTCCATGACGCCGCCCTGGTGCACTTCCTCGACGTCGATGACCAACTGCTCGATCGGCTCCATCCACTGGCCGTCGATCTGCTTGATGATCACTTCCGGACGCGACACGGCCAGCTCGTAACCTTCGCGACGCATGTTCTCGATCAACACCGACAGGTGCAGCTCGCCACGGCCGGAGACCAGGAACTTGTCGGCGTCTTCCAGCTGTTCGACCTTCAGCGCGACGTTGTGCACGGTCTCGCGCTCGAGGCGGTCCTTGAGCTGGCGGCTGGTCAGGAACTTGCCACCGGACAGGTCCTTGTTGCCGGCGAACGGCGAGTTGTTGACCTGGAAGGTCATCGAGATGGTCGGCTCGTCGACGGTCAGCGCCGGCAGCGCTTCCGGGGTGTCCAACGCGCACAGCGTGTCGGAAATGGTCAGGTCCTGGACGCCGGAGATGGCGACGATGTCACCGGCCTCGGCCGAATCCTGTTCGATGCGCTCCAGGCCGAGGAAGCCCAGCACCTGCAGCACCTTGCCCTGGCGCTTCTTGCCTTCGCGATTGATCACCGCGACCGGCATGTTCTTCTTCAGCGTGCCGCGCTGGATGCGGCCGATGCCGATGACGCCGACGAAGTTGTTGTAGTCCAGCTGGCTGATGCGCATCTGGAACGGGCCTTCCGGATCGACCTCGGGCTTGGGCGCGTGCTTCATGATCGCTTCGTACAGAGGGGTCATGTCGCCGTCGCGCACGGTGTCTTCCAGGCCTGCGTAGCCGTTCAGCGCCGAGGCGTAGACGATCGGGAAGTCCATCTGCTCCGGCGTGGCGCCGAGGCGGTCGAACAGATCCCACACCTGCTCCACGACCCATTCAGGGCGCGAACCGGGGCGGTCGACCTTGTTGATCACCACGATCGGCTTGAAGCCCATCGCGAACGCCTTCTGGGTCACGAAGCGCGTCTGCGGCATCGGGCCGTCCATGGCATCCACCAGGATCAGCACGGTGTCCACCATCGACAGCACGCGCTCGACCTCGCCACCGAAGTCGGCGTGTCCGGGGGTGTCGACGATGTTGATGCGGTTGCCCTGCCAGGTGATCGCGGTGTTCTTGGCCAGGATGGTGATGCCGCGTTCCTTTTCCTGGTCATTGCTGTCCATCACGCGCTCGGCCAGCACGGTGCGCTCGGAAAGGGTGCCCGACTGCTTGAGCAGCTGGTCGACGAGGGTGGTTTTGCCATGGTCGACGTGGGCGACGATAGCGATGTTGCGGAGATTTTCGATGGACATGCGAAAGGGGGCTCGGTCGACGCCAAGTCGGGGAAGGAAAAGGTAAGCCGCCGATTATACCCGCTTGATGACGCTTCACGGGGGTGGAGGCGGAAACCGGGCGATCCGGCCCGTTCAGGCGGCCCGGAACAGGGCCTGGCGACCGGCTCGGCAAGGGTGCCGGGAGAGGCGTCGGGTGTATTCTATTGGGCTGATGCATCTGCCCTGAAACCCCGAGGATTTCCATGTCCCTGATCGCCAACTTCGACACCTCCCGCGGCCTGATCAAGATCGAGCTGTTCGCCGACAAAGCGCCGCTGACGGTGGCCAATTTCGTGAACCTGGCCAAGCGCGGCTTCTACGACGGCCTGAGCTTCCACCGCGTCATCGCCGATTTCATGATCCAGGGCGGTTGCCCGGAGGGCTCCGGCCGCGGCGGCCCGGGCTACCGTTTCGAGGACGAGACCAAGAACGGCGTGCCCCACGAGCGCGGCGTGCTGTCGATGGCCAATGCCGGCCCGAACACCAACGGCAGCCAGTTCTTCATCACCCACATCAAGACCGATTGGCTGGATGGCAAGCACACCGTGTTCGGCAAGGTGATTGAGGGTCTGGACGTGGTCGACAGCGTCGCCCAGGGCGACACCATCAACAAGCTGACGATCGAAGGCGACACCGACGCCGTGCTGGCCGCCAAGGCCGACCGCGTGGCCGAGTGGAACAAGATCCTCGCCGCCTGATTGCAATCCGACGGTCGCCGCAGGGCGGCCGTCATCGTTTCCGGGCGCCAGCCGATTTCGCCGCGCCTTCCCCCCTGACGTTTCTTAGAAGAGGAAAGTCCCATGAGTGCACCCGTACGTGTCGCCGTGACCGGCGCTGCCGGCCAGATCGGCTATGCCCTGTTGTTCCGCATCGCCGCCGGCGAACTGCTGGGCAAGGACCAGCCGGTGATCCTGCAGCTGCTGGAGCTGCCGAACGAGAAGGCCCAGGCCGCGCTGAAGGGCGTGATCATGGAGCTGGAAGACTGCGCGTTCCCGCTGCTGGCCGGCGTGGTCGGTACCGATGATGCGGAAGTGGCGTTCAAGGACGTCGACGTGGCCCTGCTGGTCGGCGCGCGTCCGCGCGGCCCGGGCATGGAGCGCAAGGACCTGCTGCTGGAGAATGCCAAGATCTTCACCGCGCAGGGCGCGGCGCTGAACAAGGTCGCCAAGCGCGACGTGAAGGTGCTGGTGGTCGGCAACCCGGCCAACACCAATGCCTATATCGCGATGAAGTCGGCGCCGGACCTGGATCCGAAGAACTTCACCGCGATGCTGCGCCTGGACCACAACCGCGCGCTGAGCCAGCTGTCGATCAAGCTCGGCAAGCCGGTCGGCGGCATCGAGAAGCTGATCGTGTGGGGCAACCACAGCCCGACCATGTACCCGGACTACCGTTTCGCCACCGCCGACGGTGCCTCCGTCGCCGATGCGATCAACGACCAGGAGTGGAACGCGGGCACCTTCATTCCGACCGTGGGCAAGCGCGGCGCGGCGATCATCGAAGCGCGCGGCCTGTCCTCGGCTGCTTCGGCCGCCAATGCCGCCATCGATCACGTCCGTGACTGGGTGCTGGGCAGCAACGGCAAGTGGGTGACGATGGGCGTGCCGTCCGACGGCTCCTACGGCATCCCGGAAGGCGTGATCTTCGGCTTCCCGGTGATCACCGAGAACGGCAAGTACACGATCGTGAAGGGCCTGTCGGTCGACGACTTCAGCCAGAAGTACATCGACAAGACGCTCGCTGAGTTGGAAGAAGAGCGCGGCGGCGTCGCGCATCTGCTGTAAGCGCTTTTGCGCTTTTGCGCATTCGCGCAAAAGCCCCACGGTTTGCAATGCAAACCGTGGGCCCCGGCTCACCAGCTTCCAGATCCCCCGCGCCTTCGGCGCGCCCCCCTTGACTCAAGGGGGGCTCCTGGCCTGAAAGGGGGCTGGTTGTCCGGCACGGGGTGTTGAATCGAAGCGTCGGACCTGGTCCGGCGCTTTTTTGTGAGCCTTTGACGGAGCTGCGGAGCTTTTGACCTGGACTGAAGGTGGGGGTCGCTAGGCTCTGGGGCACCGGTTGCCGGTAACCAGGAGTCAGCTCATGAAGACGTCGATCGTGCTGTTGTCGTTGGGAATGCTGTGCGCGAGTGCGGCGGTGGGCGCGGTGGATCTGCAGGGGCTCAAGGACAAGCTCGGCGGCAACCAGGCCAGCCAGCAGCAGGCTGGTGGGAATGGACTAAGCGGGATGCTCGGCGGTGCTGCGTTGCCGGGGATGGATTCGAGCGTGGGCGGCAACGCTGCCGGTGTCCTGCAGTACTGCATCAAGAACAACTATCTCGCCGGCGGTGCCGCCGGGATCAAGGACAAGCTGCTGAGCAAGGTGTCCGGTCAGCATGGTCAGGACTCCGGGTACAAGCAGGGTGAGCAGGGCATGCTGTCCGGTAGCGACGGCAAGTCGCTGGACCTGAAATCGGTGTCCGGCAAGGTCAAGCACAAGGCCTGCGACTACGTGCTGCAGAACGCCAAGTCGATGATCTGACACAGCGTACCCGTGGCTGATCCGGGGCGTTGTCCGTTCGACCAAGGTCGCAGGGATCGCGTGCGCGTGCCGGCCTATGCTGGGCCGAGCACCGAGGTTCTGGGAGGGACCGGGATGAGCTACGCAGAGGCATACCGCCGCTCGATCGAGCGGCCGGAAGAATTCTGGGCGGAGGCGGCGCAGGCCATCCATTGGCACAAGCCGCCGCAACGGATTCTGGATTATTCCGATCCGCCCTTCCGGCGCTGGTTCGTCGGCGGCGAAACCAACCTCTGCTACAACGCGGTCGATCGCCATCTCGATGCGCGTGGCGATCAACCCGCGTTGATCGCGGTGTCCACTGAAACCGGCATCACGCGCGAAGTCAGCTATCGCGAGCTGCATCGCGAGGTCAACGCGTTCGCGGCGGTGCTGAAGACGCTGGATGTCGGTCGTGGTGATCGTGTGGTGATCTACATGCCGAACATGGCCGAGGCGGTGTTCGCGATGCTGGCCTGCGCGCGGATCGGCGCGATCCACTCGGTGGTGTTCGGTGGCTTCGCTGCGCACAACCTGGCGCTGCGCATCGACGATGCCAGGCCGAAGTTGTTGATCGCTGCCGATGCCGGCAGCCGTGGCGGCAAGATCATTCCTTACAAGCCGCTGATCGATGCTGCCTGCGCCGAGGCTGCGTATCCGCCGCCGAAGGTGTTGATCGTCTCACGCGGGCTCGATGCCGCCGAACCGAAGCTGGCCGGTCGCGATGTCGATTACGCCGTGCTGCGCGCCGGGGTCGGTGATGCGCAGGTGCCGGTGGAATGGCTGGAATCCAACGAGCCGAGCTATCTGCTCTACACCTCCGGCACCACCGGCAAGCCGAAGGGCGTGCAGCGCGACGTCGGCGGCTACGCGGTGGCGATGGCGTTGTCGATGCGCACGGTGTTCGACTGTGCGCCCGGTCAGGTGATGTTTTCCACCTCCGATGTGGGTTGGGCGGTGGGGCATTCCTACAACGTCTACGGTCCGCTGATCGGCGGCTGCACGTCGCTGCTGTACGAGGGGCTGCCGACTAATCCCGATCCGGGTATCTGGTGGGCGCTGTGCGAGCGCTATGGTGTGCGCACGATGTTTTCCTCGCCGACCGCGATCCGGGTACTGAAGAAGTCCGATGTGGACTTCATTCGCCGCCACGCATTGTCGCAACTGAAGTACCTGTTTCTCGCCGGCGAACCGCTCGACGAGCCGACCGCGAGCTGGATCAACACCGCGCTCGGCAAACCGGTGATCGACAACTACTGGCAGACCGAGACCGGCTGGCCGGCGCTGACGTTGCTGCCGGGCGTGGAGATGAAACCGGTGAAGTTCGGCTCGCCGGGCTTTCCGAATCTCGGTTACCGTATGAAGGTGATCGACGAGCAGACCGGTGCAGAGGTCGCGCCGGGCCAGAAGGGCGTGCTGGTGATCGTGCCGCCGCTGCCACCGGGTTGCATGAGTACGGTGTGGAATGACGACAAACGCTTCCTCGACAGCTACTTCGGCCACTTCAAGGAACTGCTGTACAGCTCGCTGGATTGGGCGATCCGTGACGAGGACGGCTACACCTTCATTCTTGGTCGCACCGATGATGTGATCAACGTCGCCGGGCACCGGCTGGGCACGCGTGAGATCGAGGAAGCGATCGCCGGACATCCGGGCGTGGCCGAGGCGGCGGTGATCGGCATCAAGGATGAGTTGAAAGGGCAGGTGCCGGTGGTGTTCGCAACGATGAAGCAGGCGCCGCAGGATCCCGCTGCTGTCGCACTGGAATTGCAGCAGTGCGTGGTGAAGCAACTGGGTGCGGTGGCGCGTCCGGCGCACGTCTACATCGTCAATGCGCTGCCGAAGACCCGCTCGGGCAAGTTGCTGCGGCGTTCGTTGCAGGCACTGGCCGAGGATCGCGATCCGGGCGACCTGTCCACGCTGGATGATCCCGGGGCGCTGGAGGAAGTGCGCCGCGCGCTGGCGCAGGGGGCGGCGTAACGCGGCGTTTGTTTTGCCGGGGATTTGCCGGCCTCATGTGGGCGCGCGTTGTGTGATGCGGTTTCTGGTCAGCCCCGTAATCCATCGACCGTCGTCCCCGCGCAGGCGGGGATCCAGTGTCTTTGCTCGTCATTCCCGCTTGATCAGCCATTCGGCTGCTGTAAAGCGCTTCGCGGGAATGACGAGCAAAAAGCTTGGGTTTCGTTGGAGATATTGAACAGGCTTCAAGTCGCTGGGTCCCCGCCTGCGCGGGGACGACGTCTGAAGACTTTGGGGTGACGCCAGTTCAGGTCGTCGCGGATCAGCTCAGACCTTCGGCCGTCAGCGCGGCCCGGACGCCCGGGTCGGCTTCCATGCGCTGCTTGAATGCGGCGAGGTGCTCCAGGCCGGTGAGGTCGATCTTCAGCCCGGCGGCCCAGCGCAGTGTCATATAGAAGTAGGGGTCGGCAAAACTGCGGAACCCGGCCAGCCACGACCGGTCGGCCAGCCGCTTGTCGGCCTGCTCGAACAGCCCGCGCAGGCGCTTGTGTGCGGTGGCCTTCAACGTCTCGTACTGCGACTCGTCGCCGATGAACCTGGCCGGGGCGAACAGCGGCCGGAAGGCGGGGTGCAGGTCGGAATTGACGAACGACAACCAACAGGAGGCTTCGGCCCGCTGGCGGGGGCTGCCGTCGCCGGCCAGGCCGGCCTGGGGATGGCGGTCGGCGATGTAGCCCATGATCGCCGCGTTCTGGGTCAGCACGAAGTCGCCGTCGACCAGGGCCGGCACCGTCGCGGCGGGATTGATCGCCAGGAACGTCGGGGCCTTGAGTGTTTCCGCGGTCAGCAGTTCGACCTCGAACGGCTGGCCGGTCCACTGCAGGGCGATATGGTCGGCGGTCGAGCAGGCACCGGGCTTGCTGTAGAGCTTCATGGAGACTCCGTCGGGACTGGGAAGAGGAGGCCGCGCACTATCCCAGAGCGGGCTCCCTGTCCTCAACGGCATGGCCGTGACGGATTGTTACGACGTGCGCGGCTTGAGCTTCTGCACGCGATAGAAGGTGTGATCGCCGATCGTCGCCACCTGATAGGCGTTGCGCCAGCTCGGGCTGGCGATCGCGCTGGCGGCGAAGTGGCTCGCGCCCGGCACGATCTCCTTGCGCTGGCCAACCGGCAACGCCCAGTTCTGCTCGGCGGCGAAGGCGACGTTGACCGCAGTGGTCCACGCCTCGCCGTTCTTCAGCTGGGTCCCGGGCGATACCAGGGTCGGGGCGAACTGCTTGCGCGCGGTCACGACCTCGCACATGGAGTCACCCCACAGGCCACTGTCCAGGCGGCGCAGGGCCACCTCGGCGACGGCTTGCTGGCCGCGCAGGGTCTGGTCGCGTGCTTCCAGGTAGACGGTGGTACTCAGGCACAACGAATCGGCGGCTGGCTGCGGCAACAACTGCGACAACCAGAGAATCCAAGCCAGTTTCATGAAACTCCTTGCTCCGTATGGGCCGAGGCTTGCTTGCCTCGCCAACGGATCGGAGAGGTGGGGCTTGCGGCACGGCTTGGCGTCATGGGGAGGCGACCAGCGGGTCGCCCGGGTATCCGGCCAAATGGAAGCGGGGCCGGAGCGGTCCGCCGAACTGGGTGGCGGGCCGGAAAGTGGGCGCAAGGTAGACACGCCTGACGAAACCCCGCCTGAATGCTCCCGCTTGACATTCAGCTTGGCGGCCGGCCGCATTTCTGGGGCAACAGCCGTCGAGAGTCTGTGAAATGGAGGGGCGAGCCGGTGGCTCGCGCTGCTTTCGCCACTCTTAAATGTGTGTGGGAATGTGTGCAGGGCTTGGCGAGAAGACCCGCCTCAGAGAGTCGCGGCGAGCCGGCTGCCCTGGTCGATCGCGCGCTTGGCATCCAGTTCGGCGGCCACGTCGGCACCGCCGATCAGGTGGGCGCTCTTGCCGGCCGCCTGCAATGCCGCATACAGGTCGCGGCGCGGTTCCTGGCCGGCGCAGATCACCACCGTGCCCACCTCCAATGTCTGCTCGCTGCCGTCGATGCGGATATGCAGGCCTTCGTCGTCGACGCCCAGATACTCCACGCCGCCGAGCATCTTCACGCCCTTGGCCTTGAGCGTGGCGCGATGGATCCAACCGGTGGTCTTGCCCAAGCGTGCGCCGGGACGGCCCGGGCTGCGTTGCAGCAGCCAGACCTGGCGTGCGGGGGCTTCGGGCTTGGGTCGGGCCAGCGCGCCGCGTGCCTCGAAGGCCGGGTCCACGCCCCATTCGGCCTGCCAACGGGCGATGTCGAGCGACGACGACGGCCCCTCATGGACCAGGAACTCGCCGACGTCAAAGCCAATCCCGCCGGCGCCGATGATCGCCACCTTGTCGGCGGCCTGCACGCGGCCAAGCAGCACGTCCAGGTAGTCCACCACCATGGGATGGTCCGCACCGGGGAAATCGACCTTGCGCGGCACGATGCCGGCAGCGATCACCACCTCGTCGAAACCCGCCAGGTCGGTGGCAGCCACCCGCGTGTCCAGCCGCACCTCGACGCCGGTTTCCTCCAGCCGGTGGCGGAAATAGCGCAGCGTCTCGTGGAACTCCTCCTTGCCGGGGATGCGCTTGGCGACATTGAACTGCCCGCCGATCTCGCTGGCGGCGTCGAACAGTGTCACCTTGTGGCCACGTTCGGCTGCGACCGTCGCGCAGGCCAGTCCGGCCGGGCCGGCACCGACCACCGCGATCGTCCTGGGCGTGCTGGTCGGTGCATAGACCAGCTCGGTCTCGTGCACGGCGCGTGGATTGACCAGGCAACTGGCCAGCTTGTTCTCGAATACGTGATCCAGGCAGGCCTGGTTGCAGGCGATGCAGGTGTTGATCGCCTGCGGTTGACCGGCGCGTGCCTTGTTGGGCCACTGTGGGTCGGCCAGCAGTGGCCGTGCCAGCGACACCATGTCGGCACTGCCATCGGCCAGGATGCGTTCGGCGACCTCGGGCATGTTGATGCGGTTGGTCGCCACCACCGGCACTTTCACATGTGGCTTGAGCTTGGCGGTGACCCCTGCGAATGCCGCGCGCGGCACCGAAGTGGCAATGGTTGGAATGCGTGCCTCGTGCCAGCCGATGCCAGCGTTGATGATCGTCGCCCCGGCTGCTTCCACCGCCTTGGCCTGCTGCACGATCTCCTCCCAGTTGCTGCCGTCCTCGACCAGATCCACCAGCGACAGACGGTAGATGATGATGAAGTCCGGCCCGCAGGCCTCGCGGACGCGGCGCACGATCTCCACCGCGAAGCGCATGCGCTTCTCCGGCGTGCCGCCCCACGCGTCGTTGCGCCTGTTGGTGCGCGGCGCGATGAATTCGTTGATCAGATAGCCCTCCGAGCCCATTACCTCCACGCCGTCGTAGCCGGCCTCGCGGGCATAGCGCGCGGCACGTGCATAGGCATTGATCTGGCGCTCGACGCCGGCGGCCGACAGCGCGCGCGGCGTGAACGGATTGATCGGGGCCTTCAACTTCGATGGCGCCACCTGCAGCGGGTGATAGCCGTAGCGGCCCGCATGCAGCAACTGCAGGCAGATCTTCGCGTCATGTGCATGCACCGCGCCGGTCACCTGTCGATGCGGACGCGCTTCCCACGGCCATGACAGCTTGCCGCCGAACGGCTTGAGCCAGCCGACCATGCTGGGCGCGAAGCCGCCGGTGACGATCAGGCCGACACCGCCGGCCGCGCGCTCGGCGAAGTACGCCGCCAGCCTGGGGAAATCCTTGGCCCGGTCTTCCAGGCCGGTGTGCATCGAGCCCATCAGCACGCGGTTGCGCAGCGTGGTGAAGCCCAGATCCAGCGGCGCGAACAGATGCGGGTAGGCATGGCCGGCGGGCAGGGCGGCGGCGGACTGCGAAGTGGCTGGCGACATGGTGGATACGCTGGCGTACGGAATGCCGCATTGTCGCTGATTCAGCCGCGGCGGCAACCCCGTCGGTGCAGGGCGGGGGAGCGGGGGAGGATGGGGAGCCTCGGGCCTGGATATGGTCGCCGCCGGGCCGGCCGAGGGCCCGGGCCGGGGCTCGCGATCGCCTCCTGCGGTGTCGAATCCTGGTCGCGCAGGGCTGGCGCAAGCCCCGCCCCGAACGGCTTCACACCGCCGTTCATCCTGGAGTCGGTGACGTCCAGCCCCATTAAGGGTTACCCTTGATGAAGCTGTATACGTTGTACTGCCAAGGCTTTCACGTCTTGGGAACTGATTTCACATGTTATGTGACTGTTAACGCAGTCTTCACTTATGCGAGCTTAATCTGCGCCGCGATGGCGAGTGGAACGGCCGTCTGGATGTGACGAGACATCTGAACTGAACCCCCTGCCTCTATCGGTTTTATTCCCGAAACGAAGGAGCTGTATTCATGAACAAGAAAATCCTCACTGCCGCGTTGCTGGGTGGTCTGGCCCTAGCCCAGGCAGCCTCCGCGCAGGAGTTCGATGATCGTTGGTATCTGACCGGCGCGGCCGGCTTCAACTTCCAGAACAGCGACCGCACCACCAATGATGCCCCGTTCGTCAGCCTGGGCCTGGGCAAGTTCGTCAGCCCGAACTGGTCGCTGGACGGTGAGCTGAACTACCAGAACCCGAACTTCGACGCCAACAAGGATCAGAACTGGAGCCAGTACGGCATCTCGTTCGACCTGCGTCGCCACTTCATCCGTGAAGGCCGTGGCTGGAACCCCTACCTGCTGGCAGGCCTGGGTTACCAGAAGAACGCCGAGGAATACCTGAGCGGTGCTGAGCTGAAGGACCGCAAGGACGGCGAGTTCGCCGCCAAGGTCGGTGCCGGCCTGCAGACCACCTTCGACAAGCGCGTTGCCGTGCGTGCCGAAGTGGCCTACCGCGCTGATTTCGACGATCAGAGCATCGCTGCTCCGAACAAGGATTGGTTCGGCGACGTGCTGGCTTCGGTCGGCGTCGTGATCCCGCTGGGCCCGCCGCCGAGCGCTCCGGCTCCGGTTGCTCCGGCTCCGGTTGCTCCGAGCTGCGCAGACCTGGATGACGACGGTGACGGCGTCAACAACTGCGACGACAAGTGCCCGAACTCGCAGCCGGGTCAGACGATCGGTCCGGACGGTTGCCCGGTGCCGGTGTCGATCGACCTGAAGGGCGTGAACTTCGACTTCAACAAGGACAACCTGCGTCCGGATGCCATCTCGATCCTGAGCGAGGCCACCGAGATCCTGCGTCGTTACCCGGATCTGCGCGTTGAAGTCGCGGGTCACACCGACCTGTGCGGCAAGCCGGCCTACAACCAGAAGCTCTCCGAGCGTCGTGCCACGGTGGTGTACAACTACCTGACCCAGAACGGGGTTTCCGCCTCGCGTCTGAGCGGCCCGATCGGTTATGGCCTGACCCGTCCGCTGGAGCAGACCCCGACCACGTACCCGGCCTGCAAGAGCGAGAAGAACCGTCGTACCGAGCTGAACGTCCAGAACTGATTGGACCTACGCTGATTCAAGCAAAGCCCGGCCTCGTGCCGGGCTTTGTTTTTTTGGAACTTCCCTCCGTGGCGGCATGCTGCCTGCAGTGCCATCGGGCAGGTGTTCGAACGATGGCGAATCCCCATTCATCACAACGACTTGGCGTTGGCAGTGGAAGTTCTGGTTGAAAGGCGGAAAGGGGCTGCCTACACTCGCCGCGTCGACCACCCAACGGATACTTCCCGATGCGTCTTGCAACGGCCGGATTGCTCAGCCTCGCCCTCGTTCCCGCCGCCCATGCCGCCACGGATTGTTCGGGGGGGGCCATCGCTCCGCCATTGCCGCTGCCCACGACCGTGATCGCGCCGGTCGCAGCCGAGTTCTCTACCCGCAACGTGCAACTGGGCGGCCCGAGTGGCGTGCTCGCGCAGCCTTACGACAACGATCAGTCGGTCGAGCGCGTGCTGCTGCGCCTGCGTGTGGAAGGCTGCCAGGACGTGGCCAAGGCGATGCCGGCCAAGGGTGCGGTCAATCCGAACGATCCGGCTGCGTACAAGCCGCAGACCGCGTTCGACAACACGCCGTGGCGTTTCGACATGAGCCAGAACGGCAAGCGCATGACGGCCGAGGAATTCGACGCCTGGATGAAGGCGCGCGGCGTGCGCGTGGTCAAGGCGCGCCCGGCCGCTGCCGAGGCAACCAATGCGCCTGCGGCTGCCGAAGCCAAGCCGGGTGATAACAAGTAAGCCTCGGCCGCGGGCGATGAACCGGCGCAAGTTGCCGGCACCCGCCCGGCCAGGACGGGCGGCCCCTTCAGCGGGCCGTTCGATGCAGCCGCGCCATGGTCTGGCGCGTGTGCTTTCGAAACTGGGAGTCTGCTCGCGCAGCGAGGCCGCGCGCTGGATCGCCGATGGCCGCGTTGCCGTCGCCGGTGTGGTGGTGCGCGATCCCGAATTTCCGATCGTGCAGGGGGCTTTGCCGCGCATCGAGCTGGATGGTCAGCCGGTGGGCGAGGCGGTCCGGCACTACGTGATGCTCAACAAGCCGCGCGGTCTGGTGACCAGCGTGCGCGACGAGCAGAGCCGGGACACGGTCTATCGCTGTTTCGACGGTGCCGGGCTGCCATGGCTGGCACCGGTCGGGCGTCTGGACAAGGCCAGCGAGGGCCTGCTGCTGTTCTGCAACGATCCGGAGTGGGCCGCGGCGGTGACCGATCCCGAGCGCGGCCCCGACAAGACCTATCACGTGCAGGTCGATTGCATTCCCGATGCGCAGCAGCTGCTGCGCATGCACGAAGGTGTCGATGTCGGTGAAGGGGAGCAGTTGCGCGCCAGCCGGGTCGAGCTGCTGCGCGAGGGCACGCGCAATGCCTGGCTGGAAATCACGTTGGAGGAAGGTCGCAACCGCCAGATCCGGCGCCTGATGGAGGCGCAGGGGATCGCGGTGCTGCGACTGGTGCGGGTGGCGATCGGCGGATTGCAGTTGGGAACGCTGGCGAAGGGCGGTTGGCGGCCGCTGGAGACCTGGGAGGTCGAGACGCTCGTGTCCGCGAGGACCGGGTGAACGTGGTGTCGGCCCGGTAATGACGACGAGGGCCGATGCCGTTTATTTCAACATGCACAACACGCGATGGATTGCTTGGATTCCTGGAGATCTGACATGCATCTGATTCGAGCGGGTCGCGGTGTGTTTCGTGGGGCGATGGGGCTGGCGTGCCTGGCCGTGCTGGCTGGTTGTGCGTCGACCCGGCCGCAGGCGGCGACGAAGGATGTGGTGGTCAAGCCGGTGGCGGCACGCGACGCGCGCGGGGCCTATCGCTTCGACATGAGCCAGAACGGCAAGCGCATGACCGCCGATGAGTTCGATGCCTGGATGAAGGCCAATGGCATCCGCATTGCCACGGGCACTCCGGCCGACAGTGCGGCCAAGAAGGGCAAGAAGGGCAAGAAGGCGGCTGCTAAAACCAAAGCGGCCGCCACCAAGGCGACCGCTCCGAGCAACCTGGCGTCCGCCGGAACCGGCGGCTGAGGCGAGGCCTCAGCTGGCGATCACGCCCAGCTCGCGGCCGATGCGGGTGAAGGCGTCGATCGCGTGGTCCAGGTGCTCGCGGGTGTGCGCGGCGCTGATCTGGGTGCGGATGCGCGCCTGGCCCTTGGGCACCACCGGGAAGAAGAAGCCGATCGCGTAGATCCCTTCTTCAAGCAAACGCTCGGCGAAGCGCTGTGCCAGCGGCGCGTCGTAGAGCATCACCGGGCTGATCGGGTGCACGCCGGGTTTCAGGTCGAAGCCGGCGGCGGCCATCTTTTCGCGGAAATAGGCGGTGTTGGCGGCCAGCGTCTCGCGCAGCTCGCCGGCGGAGGCCAGCATCTCGAACGCCTTGATGCCGGCGGCGACCACGTGCGGCGGCAGCGAGTTGGAGAACAGGTAGGGACGCGAGCGCTGGCGCAGCAGCTCGATCACTTCCTTCCTGGCAGTGGTGAAGCCGCCGAGCGCGCCACCCATCGCCTTGCCGAGGGTGCCGGTGAAGATGTCGATCTTGTCGAGCACGCCCTTGACCTCGGCCGAGCCGCGGCCGGTCGCGCCGAGGAAGCCGGTGGCGTGGCATTCGTCGATGTGCACCAGCGCGCCGTACTTCTTCGCCAGCGCGGTGATTTCATCCAGCGGGGCGATGAAGCCGTCCATCGAGAACACGCCGTCGCTGGTGATCAGCTTGGTCTTGCAGCCGGCGGCGTCGGCGGCCTGCAGCTGCGCTTCCAGGTCGGCCATGTCGCAGTTGGCGTAGCGGAAGCGCTTGGCCTTGCACAGGCGCACGCCGTCGATGATCGAGGCGTGGTTGAGCGCGTCGGAGATGATCGCGTCGTCCTCGCCGAGCAGCGGTTCGAACAGGCCGCCGTTGGCGTCGAAGCAGGCGGCGTAGAGGATGGTGTCCTCGGTGCCGAAGAAGTCGGCGATGGTCTGCTCCAACTGCTTGTGCAGGTCCTGGGTGCCGCAGATGAAGCGCACCGAGGCCATGCCGAAGCCATGGCTGTCCAGCGCGTCCTTGGCGGCCTGGATGAGGTCCGGGTGGTCGGCCAGGCCGAGATAGTTGTTGGCGCAGAAGTTCAGCACGCGGCGGCCGTCGGCCAGGGTGATCTCGGCCGATTGCGGCCCGGTGATGATGCGTTCGGACTTGAACAGCCCCTGGTCGCGGATGGCGTCGAGTTCCTCGGCGTAGCGGTGGGTCGGGGCGGCGTCGGTCATGGCGGTGTCGGTCGGGGAAAGGCCTGATTTTACCCGTCGCGGTCCGCCGGAGCCGGCGCGTCATGCGCAATGGCTATAAGCGACTGCGGATTGGTCATTTCCGGCTGCCGATGTGCATCTGCAGCATCTGCGTCCCGGATGAAGGGGGCTTCATCCGAAGCAACGGAGATCACCGACTCATGCAAGAGCCAAGGGGAACGAAACATCGCGTCGGGGCACCAGTGCGCAGTCTGCTCGCCTTGGCTTGCGTGCTGGCGACCGCGCCGGCGTGGGCACAGCAGGCCGGACAGCCGACGGTGGAGGAGCTGCAGCGCCGTCTGGAGGCGCTCGAACGCCGCCTGGGCGCCGAGCCGGTCGCGCCGACCACGTCGGCCACGGCCGATGGCGGTGTCGCCGATCTGGACCAGCGCCTGCGCATCATCGAGCGCAGGCTGGAATTGCAGGACGAGGAGCGCACTGCGGCGGCCAAGTCGGCACCGGTGGTGACGGTCAATGACAAGGGCGCTTCGTTCAAGTCGGCCGACGGTGCCTACGAAATCCGGTTGCGCGGCCTGTTGCAGGGCGATGGCCGCTTCTATATCGACGACAAGCAGCAGCCGCAGAACGACACTTTCCTGATCCGCACCGCGCGTCCGATCATCGAAGGCTCGCTCGGCAAGCTGGTGGCGTTCCGGTTGACGCCGGAGTTCGCCGGCGACAGCGCCACCATCGTCGATGCCTATGCCGATCTGCGCTTCGACAAGGCGTACACGGTGCGGGTGGGAAAGTTCACCTCGCCGGTGGGGCTGGAGCGGTTGCAGTCGTCCTCGGCGCTGGCTGATACCGAACGCGCGCTGCCGAGCGAGCTGGCACCCAATCGTGACATCGGCGTGCAGGTGCAGGGCGAGGTCGGGACGGTCAGTTATGCGCTGGGTGTGTTCAACGGCGCGGTCGATGGCCGTGACGCGATCACCAGCAATCCGGACAACGATTTCGAGTACGCCGGGCGGATCTTCTTCGAGCCGTTCAAGAACAGCGTCGGGGCATGGTCGGGACTGGGTTTCGGCCTCGGTGCCAGTACCGGTGAGACGCATGGCAGCGGCAACAACTTCCTGCCGCGCTATCGCACGCCCGGTCAGGCGACGTTCTTCAGCTATCGCAGCGCGGTACTGGCCGATGGCGACCGCACCCGCTGGTCGCCGCAGGGTTACTACTACCGCAACAGCTTCGGGTTGCAGGCCGAGTACATCGTCTCGCGCCAGGAAGTGGCGACCACGACCGCGCGGGCGAATCTCGAAAACAAGGCGTGGCAGGCCACTGGCAGCTACGTGCTGACCGGTGAGGACGCCGGCTATCGCGGTGTTGTCAAACCGTCGCGGCCATATGTCGCCGGTGGCGAGGGTTGGGGTGCATGGGAGGTGGTGGGACGGTATGGTGTACTGGAGGTGGACGATGGGGCATTCCCGCTGTTCGCCGATGCCGCATCGTCCGCACGCCGGGCCGCGGCATGGACGCTGGGCGTCAACTGGTACCTCACCAGCAATCTCAAGCTGGTAGTCAATTACTCGCAGACCCGCTTTGATGGCGGCGCTGCGGCAGGCGCAGACCGGGAAGACGAGAAGACGGTGTTCTCCCGGCTGCAGGTTTCCTTCTGATGGCGGAGAACGCAATGAAGAACTGGCTCGTATCCCCGCGCGTCGCACGTACCTGGATCGGCGCGCTGCTGCTGACCGCATTCGTCGGCGGCGCGTTCGCGCGTGATGTGCAACTGCTCAACGTGTCCTACGACCCGACCCGCGAGCTGTATCGCGACTACAACACCGCCTTCGCCAAGTACTGGCAGGAAAAGAACGGCGACAAGGTCACGGTGGAGACTTCGCACGGTGGCTCGGGCAAGCAGGCGCGCTCGGTCATCGATGGCGTGGAGGCGGACGTGGTCACGCTGGCGCTGGCCTACGACGTCGATGCGATTGCCGAGAAGGCCAAGCTGATCGATCCGGGCTGGCAGAAGCGCCTGCCCGACAACAGCGCGCCGTACACCTCGACGATCGTGTTCCTGGTGCGCAAGGGCAATCCGAAGGGCATCAAGGACTGGCCGGACCTGCTGCGCTCGGGTGTGTCGGTGGTGACGCCGAACCCGAAGACCTCCGGTGGCGCGCGCTGGAACTATCTGGCCGCGTGGGCGTACTTCGACAGGATCTTCAAGGGTGACCAGGACAAGATCCGGCGCAGCGTCACCGCGCTGTTCCGCAACGTGCCGGTGCTGGATACCGGTGCGCGCGGCGCGACCACCACCTTCGTCCAGCGTGGGATCGGCGATGTGCTGCTGGCCTGGGAGAACGAGGCGTTCCTGGCGCAGGAAGAACTGGGTCCGGACAAGTTCGAGATCGTGGTGCCGAAGCTGTCGATCCTGGCCGAGCCGTCGGTCGCGCTGGTCGACAAGAACGTCGACAAGCACGGCACGCGCGCGGTCGCCGAGGAGTACCTGAAGTACCTGTACTCGCCGGAAGGGCAGAAGATCGCGGCCAAGCACTACTACCGTCCGCGCCATCCCGAGTACGCCGACAAGGACGACATCGCGCGCTTCCCGAAGGTGGAGCTGGTGACGATCGATCAGGCATTCGGATCGTGGCAGAAGGCGCAGGCCGAGCACTTCGCGGATGGCGGGATCTTCGACCAGATCCAGGCGAGCAAGTAGGGTATTTCATGTTGGCAGGTGCGGTTTTCTGGGCGCGCAGGCGACTGCGCCGCCGTGTGATCCCCGGGCTCGGACTGAGCCTGGGGATCACGCTTGTCTGGCTCGGGCTGATCGTGTTGATCCCGCTGCTGGGTGTGTTCATCAAGACCAGCGGGTTGGGTTGGGCCGGCATCTGGCAGGTATGGAGCGAGCCGCGCGTGCTGGCCGCGCTGAAGGTGAGCTTCATCACGGCGTTGGCGGCGGCCGCGTTCAATGTGCTGATGGGAACGTGGGTGGCGTGGGTGTTCGTGCGTTATTCGTTCCCCGGCAAGCGCCTGTTCGACGCGATGATCGATCTGCCGTTCGCGCTGCCGACCGCAGTGGCCGGCATCGCGCTGACGGCGCTGTACGGCGGCAATGGCTGGATCGGCCGTTGGCTGGAGAAGCCGACGCAGGCGCTGCAGGAGAGCCTGCCGGCGTTCTCGCATGCCTCGCCCCGGTTGCTGGCGGCGACGCTGGGTGCGGGGCTGGTCTGGCTGGTGCTGCGCCGGGTGGCCGGTGGCGCTCCGGCCGTGTTGCGTGCGCTCGCCGGATGGCTGGCGGTGGGAGCTGGCCTAGGCCTGGCGACGATCCTGCTGCTGCTGGGCTATGGCCTGTTGATGCAGGCCAGCGGCGCTGGCGGCGTGCGCGTGGTCTATACCCAGCTCGGCATCGTGGTGGCGCTGGTGTTCGTCGGCCTGCCGTTCGTGGTGCGCGTGGTGCAGCCGGTGCTGGCCGAGAGCGAGCGTGAGCTGGAAGAGGCTTCGGCCACGCTCGGCGCGGGACGCTGGCAGACGGTGTTCCGGGTGGTATTGCCGAGCCTGTGGCCGGCGCTGCTCACCGGCTTCGCGCTGGCATTCGCGCGCGGCGTGGGCGAGTACGGATCGGTGATCTTCATCGCCGGCAACATGCCGAACCTGACCGAGATCGCGCCGTTGCTGATCACGATCCGGCTGGAGGAATTCGATTACGCCGGCGCCACCGCGATCGCCGCGGCGATGCTGCTGCTGTCGTTCGTGGTGCTGGTGCTGGTGAACGGGCTGCAGGGCCGTTTGCAGCGCAAGGGCAGGGAGTAGGGCAGCATGAGCCAGGTCGTATCCTCCCTCCCTACGTCCCTGCAGGAGCAGGCCATGCCGGCCAGCCGGTCACGCGACATCGTTGCCTCCGCCACCACCGAGCCGGGTTGGGCGCGTTGGCTGCTGATCGGTGGCGCGATGGCGTTCCTGCTGTTCTTCCTGCTGTTGCCGCTGGTGCTGGTGTTCGCCGAAGCGCTGCGCGGCGGGGTACAGGTGTTCTGGAAGGCGATCAGCGATCCGGACGCGTTGGCGGCGATCCGGCTGACGCTGCTGGTCACCGTGATCGTGATCCCGTTGAACCTGGTGTTCGGCGTGGCGGCGGCATGGGCAGTGAGCAAGCACCGCTTCCCCGGCCGGCGTCTGCTGGTGACCCTGATCGACCTGCCGTTCTCGGTCTCGCCGGTGGTGGCAGGTCTGGTGTTCGTGTTGATCTTCGGGCGCCAGGGTTGGGCATGGCCGCTGATCGACGAGGGCTGGCATGTGCACCTGCCGATCCTGGGCGAGACCCTGATCCAGTTGCCGAAGATCGTGTTCGCGCTGCCGGGCATCGTGCTGGCGACCACGTTCGTGACGTTCCCGTTCATCGCCCGCGAGCTGATGCCGCTGATGGAGCAGCAGGGCAGCGATGAGGAACTGGCCGCGCTCAGTCTCGGCGCCAGTGGTTGGCAGACGTTCTGGCGGGTGACGCTGCCGAACATCCGCTGGGGCCTGCTGTACGGCGTACTGCTGTGCAGCGCGCGCGCGATGGGTGAGTTCGGTGCGGTGTCGGTGGTGTCCGGCCACATCCGCGGTCGCACCAACACGCTGCCACTGCACGTGGAGATCCTCTACAACGAATACGCCTACAGCGCGGCGTTCGCCTGCGCCTCGCTGCTGGCGTTGAGCGCGTTGCTGACGCTCGCCCTGAAGACCTACCTGGAATGGCGCCACGGCGAATCGCTGGCCGCCAACCACCGTCACTGAGAACCCTCGCATGAGCATCGGCATCCGCATTCACAACCTGCGCAAGCAGTTCGACGACTTCACTGCGCTGGACGCGATCAACCTCGACATCCGTCCCGGCGAGTTGTTGGCGCTGCTCGGTCCGTCCGGTTCGGGCAAGACCACGTTGCTGCGGATCATCGCCGGCCTGGAATACGCCGACCGGGGCCAGGTGCTGTTCGGCAACGAGGACGCCACCAGCATGAGCGTGCAGTCGCGCCGGGTCGGATTCGTGTTCCAGCACTACGCGTTGTTCAAGCACATGACCGTGTACGAGAACATCGCGTTCGGCCTGCGCGTGCGTCGTGGCCAGGAGCGTTTGCCCGAATCACGCATCGGCGAACGCGTGCGCGAGCTGCTTGCGCTGGTGCAACTGCAAGGCTTGGAAAAGCGCTATCCGACCCAGCTTTCCGGCGGCCAGCGTCAGCGCGTGGCGCTGGCGCGCGCGCTGGCGATCGAGCCACGCGTGCTGCTGCTCGATGAGCCGTTCGGTGCGCTCGATGCGCAGGTGCGGCGCGACCTGCGGCGCTGGCTGCGCGAACTGCACGAGCAGACCGGTCTGACCACGGTGTTCGTGACCCACGATCAGGAAGAGGCGTTGGAGCTGGCCGACCGCGTGGCGATCCTCAACGGTGGTCGGATCGAGCAGCTCGACAGCCCGGCGGCGGTCTACGACCAGCCGGCGTCGCCGTTCGTGTACTCGTTCGTCGGGGCGGTGAACCGTATCGCGGGGCGGGTCGAACGCGGCTTTCTGGACGTGGCCGGCCTGTCGCTGCCGCTGGAAACAGATGTCGCCGCGGGGCAGGTGGAGCTGTACGTGCGGCCGGAGGATCTGGTGCCGGCCGTCGAAGGCTGGCGGGCCACGGTGGTCTCGGCCCAGCGCAGCGGCGCGCGGCTGCGCGTACGTGCCCAGCTGGAGCAGGCCGGCGAAGTGGAGCTGGAACTGCCCTCGGGTGTCGGCAGCTATGCGGCGGGACAGCGGCTGACGCTTTCCGCGCGCCGGTACGGGATCTTCCCGGTCACGGCGGGAGCCTGAGCGGTCGCAGCGCGGACAGCGCAGCGTCCTGGCTATAACAGGTCAGGACAGGCAATGACGGTAACCGATGCAACGGTTGTTGCGCTGCAGCGATTGCTCGGTTAAAAATCCGTGAAGCAGCGACATGTCGCGCTGTCCCCGAGGTGCAGTTTCCCTGCCCACCGCCCCCAAGGAGATATAGGCCCTATGAAGACGTCCACACTCGCTTGTGCCCTGCTGCTTGCACTGTCCTCTGTCTCCACTGCCGCTTTCGCCCAGGACGAAGAGGCCGCTGCCGAATACAAGCCCTTCAGCGCGACGTTGGCTGTGACCACCGATTACGTGTGGCGCGGTATCTCCCAGACCAGCGAGGATCCGGCGTTCCAGGCCGGCGCCACCTACACCTCCAAGGTCGGCATCTACGCCGGCGCCTGGACGTCCAACGTCGATTTCGGCGGGGGCGATCCGAACTGGGAGCGTGACTTCTTCATCGGCTACAACACCGACATTGGTGACAAGGTCAATTTCGATGTCATGGTCAACCGCTACACCTACAGCAGTGCCAGCGACCTGAACTGGAACGAGCTGATCACCAAGACCACGTTCCTGAAGACCTACAGCCTGACGCTGGCGTACTCCAACGATTCGTGGGCGACCAACGAAGACGGTTACTACGCCGCGCTCGGCGGGAGCTGGGCGCTGCCGCACGACTTCACGATCGGTGCCAGCTATGGCCGCAGCATGTTCAGCAACAAGGCCGGGATCGAGGATTACTCGGATTACTCGGTGAGCCTCGGCAAGACCTTCGGTCCGTTGGCGCTGTCGGTGGCCTATATCGATACCGACAAGGCCGGCGAGCGTGTCGGCGGCGACAATGCGGGTAGCCGCGTGGTGGTGACGGCGACGGTCGCGCTGTAAGCGAATCTACTGAGCGAAAACAACGAAGGGCGCCGCAAGGCGCCCTTTGTTTTTGTGCGAGTTCTTTTATGCGAGTCCTTCGCAGGAGCCCGCACATCCGTGTGCGGGGATTCAAAGAAAGTAGCAGCCTGCTCAGTTCCAGCTCAGCACGACCTTGCCGGCCTTGCCCTGTTCCATCAGGTCGAAACCCTTCTGGAATTCATCCACCGACAGTTGATGGGTGAGCACCTTGCCGAGCGGGAAGCCGGACAGCACCAGCTGCGTCATCTTGTACCAGGTCTCGTACATCTTGCGGCCGTAGATGCCCTGCACGGTCAGGCCCTTGAAGATGATCTTGTCCCAGTCGCAGCCGGCGCCCTTGGGCATGATGCCGAGCATGGCGATCTTGCCGCCGTGGTACATGCAGTCGAGCATGTCGTTGAACGCGCGCGGGTTGCCGCTCATTTCCAGGCCGACGTCGAAGCCCTCCATGTGCAGATCCTTCATCACGTCCTTGAGTGAGGTGTTGGCGACGTTGACCACGCGCGTGGCGCCCATGTCGGCGGCCAGCTTGAGGCGGAAGTCGTTGACGTCGGTGACCACCACGTTGCGTGCGCCGATGTGCTTGCAGATACCGGCGGCGATGATGCCGATCGGGCCGGCACCGGTGATCAGCACGTCCTCGCCGATCACGTTGAACTCCAGCGCGCAGTGCGCGGCGTTGCCGTAGGGATCGAAGAACGCGGCCAGCTCGGACGGGATCTGGTCGGGGATCGGCCACAGGTTGCTGGCCGGCATCACCATGTATTCGGCGAAGGCGCCGTTGACGTTGACGCCGATGCCGACGGTGTTCGGGCACAGGTGGGGGCGGCCGCCGCGGCAGTTGCGGCAATGGCCGCAGACGATGTGGCCTTCAGCCGAGACGCGCTGGCCGATCTGGTAGCCGGTCACTGCCGAGCCCAGTTCGGCGATGCGGCCGACGAACTCGTGGCCGATGGTCAGGCCGGGCTTGATGGTGCGCTGGCTCCATTCATCCCACAGGTAGATGTGCAGGTCGGTGCCGCAGATCGCGGTCTTTTCGAGCTTGATCAGCACCTCGTTGGGGCCAGGGACGGGGACGGGCACCTGTTCCAGCCAGATGCCCTTGGTGGCTTGGCGCTTGACCAGCGCTTTCATCATCTCTGCCATTGATCGCCTGCCGGCGGGTAAGGAAATGGGCGCTGATTATAGTTGCTGGCGCAACTTACGATGTGGGGGTGGGGTGGGGGGGGCGGGCGGATAGCTTGGGGGTGGGTGTTGGTTGGGTTTGTGCGGGTGGGGGCGGGGGCTTTCTGCCGGTCCGTGTGCCGCTGTCTCCGCTCGGATAGGCTGGGAGCTGTCTTTCCGCGCCATCTTGCTACCGTCGTCCCCGCGCAGGCGGGGACCCAGCGACTTCCGCGCCATCTCTCTACCGTCATCCCCGCGAAAGCGGGGATCCATGGACGTTTCTTCTAGGTTTGAAGTTGCAGTGACGGCAACAGCAACAGCTTTCGCTCCTTCGGAGCGAGTTACCTTTCTTTGCTCGTGCAAAGAAACGTAACCCAAAGAAAGCACGCCCCAGTCCTCGCGCCCTTCGCTGCGCTACGGG
This sequence comes from Pseudomonas sp. GW821-FHT07E12, assembly GCF_058986605.1. Taxonomy (NCBI): domain Bacteria; kingdom Pseudomonadati; phylum Pseudomonadota; class Gammaproteobacteria; order Pseudomonadales; family Pseudomonadaceae; genus Pseudomonas; species Pseudomonas sp. GW821-FHT07E12. The sequence goes on from NZ_JBYSVX010000010.1 coordinate 89,245, forward strand.
TGCACTGCGCCAGCGGGATTTTCTGACGCGGCATCCATGCCGCGGCAGAAAACGACGTGCATCCATGCACGTCGCCCTGCGGGTTTTTCCCGCTGGCTCCGTCGCTGCGGATGGGGGCCCCGGGTAAGTCAAAGTCCAAGGCAACTGCAAAGTCAAAATCACGAGCAACAGCAACAGCAACAGCAACAGCAACAGCAACAGCAAGCAACCACCTCGCATTGCCTCGGGTCGATTGGCCCGATCAGGCTGTTACTCGTTCAACACTCGCCTCAGAGCCGCACATCCAGACTCAGGAAATACTGCCGCGGTGCGCCGGCCATCAGGGTCTGGTTGTAGCCGTCCGGGTCGGAGGCTACGTAGCCGTTGGTGCCGGTGCTGGCGAAGTAGTGCTTGTCGGTCAGGTTGGTGATGTTCAGTGCCAGTGCGACGTCGCTCAGTGCGCCGATGCGGCCGAAGTCGTAGCGGGCGCCGGCGTTGAACAGCCAGTACGACGGGACCTGCGAGTCGTTGAGGTAGGTGATGTAGCGCTTGCCGAGGTACTTGCCGTCCAGGTCCAGGCGCAGGTTGCCCAGCTGCCAGCTGGCGCTGGAGGAGAACATCCACGACGGGATGCCGACCACGTATTTGCCGGAGGTCGCGACCACGCCGTTGTTGAGGTAGTCGTCCTGGTACTTGGAGGTGTTCCACGACAGCGAGTTGAGCCAGTTGAAGCCTTCGGCCGGCTTCCACATCAGCGCCAGGTCCACGCCGGTGCTGTGCACCGCGCCGACGTTGTTGAGGATCGAGGCGCAGGTCTGGATCGCGCTGCACGGTGAGGTCACCAGCAGGCGGTTGGAGAACTTGGTGAAGTAGACGTCGGCCGACGCCTGGAACTGCGCGTCCTGGACGCGGTAGCCGGCCTGGAAGGTCTGCGATTCCTCGGGCTTGATCTTGGACTTGTTGCTGTCGAAGTTGGCCTGCGAGGTCGCGAACGGGGTGAAGCCATAAGCGGCGATGTTCTTGCTGTACGACGCATAGACATCCTGGCGCTCATCGAGCTTGTAGTTGACGCCCACCTGCGGCAGGAAGCTGTCGTCGGCCTTGATCGTGCCCTGCGCGAACGAGCTGGTGGTCACCAGTGACTGCGCGCTGGTCTGGGTCGAGACCGCCTTGGCGCCGTAGTTCAGGGTCAGGCGTTCGTCGAGCAGGCGCACGTTGTCCTGCAGGTAGAACATGCGGCTCTGGGTGGTGTAGCGCTGCAGGAAGCCGCGCGCGAACGGGGTCTGGCTCTCGTAGAAGTTGTACAGCGAGGTGTAGCCGTCGGCGCCCAGGGCGAAGTAATTGCGCTCCTGCGTGGTGCGCGCGTTCTCGGCCCAGAAGCCGGCCTGGATGTCGTGATGACCCAGCGTCCACTTCAGCGCGCCGGTGGCGCCGTAGCGGTCCAGGCCGTAGTCGGTGGTGCGCATCGCCAGCGGCACCGTGCTGGAGGTCGCCAGGTACGGCGTGGCCCACTGACCTTCGCCGCGTGCGCCGTGGTAGTAGCCGGTGGCGTCGAGGGAGAGGTTGTCGGCCAGCACGAAGCTGCCGCTCAGGCCGGCCAGGTTGTCGCGACGGATGCCGCCGCCGGCATAGTAGGTGGAATCGAGCCAGTCGTAATCGGCCGGCAGCGCGGCCAGCGAGGACGGATAGCCGTTGGCGGTGCCGCCATACTGGCCGGTGCTCTGGTAGGCGCGTGCCATCTGCACGGCGGTGGCCCAGTCCGGCTGCAGGTAGTCCCAGTTCCAGCCCAGGGCTTTCTGGCTGGTCAGCGACAGGTCCATGTAGTCGTATTCCTTGCGCCGTGAGGTGTCCAGGAACAGGCTCACGCGGTTGCCTTCGCCCCACTGGTACAGCGCTTTCAGGTTGGCCTGCTCGGACTTCTGGTCGCCGTAGCCCTTCCACTTGTCGGTGGTGGCGTTGGCATAGGAGAGGTAGGCCGACACGCCGTCGTGGTCGCCGATGTCGCCGCGCACGAAGGTGCGGCGGGTGGCGTCGCTGCCGAGGGTCTGTGACAGGCGCACGCCCGGTTCGCTGTCCGGATCGGCCGAGTAGAACTGGATGGTGCCGCCGAGATTGGTGTTGGAGGCGGTGCCGAGCGCGCCGGCGCCCTGCGCCAGTTCGACCGAGCCGATGTTCTCGGAGGTGATCGCGCGGGTGACCTGCAGGCCGTTGGTGACGCCGTAGCTCATGTTGCCCAGCGGAATGCCGTCGAGCGTGTAGCCGAGTCGGCTCTGGTCGAAGCCGTGCAGGGTGATCTGTGTGGACCACTCGTAGGCGCCCCACGGATCGGCGGCCTGGAACTGCACGCCCGGCAGCTTGTCGATCGCCTTCAGCGCGCTGCTGCCCGGCGAGAGGCGTTCGATGTCCTGCTTGGTGATGCGCTGCACCTGGCGGGTGCTGCCCTGGGCCACGACCGAGATCGCGTCGAGCTGGGTGGCGTTGGTGGTGGTCGGTGTCGCGGCGGCATCGGCATCGGCATCGTCGGCCGGGGCGGCATGGGCGAAGCCGGGCAGGGCGCAGCACAGGGCGAAGGCGAGCAGGGTCGGGCGAAGAGCGGGACGGGGGGAATGCATGGAGAGTCCTGATTTCGTGGCGCGGCGAAAAATTGAAGACACCCGCACAGGGACGTGCGGCGGTTTTGTGAGGGAGTCACAAAAAAGCGCGGTCTTGCCGTTTCATGACTGCAAGTCGCGCAGCGTGTCGTCGCTGCATGAAAGGTTGATGACGCTGATGCGACAGTGCGGTTGTCGCGGAACTGTCGTAATCGCGGTCTATACCGGTCGATCCGCCCGAGCCCGGCGGAGTCGTTCCATTTCCGCCACAGGACTACCCCCATGACTGCCGCCCTGTCCCGCCGCGACTTCCTCGGACGCCTCGCCGCGTTGACCGCCGCCGGTGCGATTCCGGCTTCCATCGGCCGCGCGCTGGCGCTGCCGGCCGCATCACGTACCGGCACGCTGGCCGATCTCGAACACGTGGTGATCCTCATGCAGGAGAACCGCTCGTTCGACCATTACTTCGGCACGCTGCGCGGTGTGCGCGGCTTCGACGACACGCGTGCGCTGACCCTGCGCGACGGTTCGCCGGTGTGGCGTCAGCTTGATGAGTACGGGCGCCGGATCGCGCCGTTCCGGTTTCTCCCCGACACGCGTGCGCCGCTGATCAAGAGCCTGGATCACTCGTGGAAGGGCGCGCCTGACCAGGATCCGCGACGCTGGCAGGAATACGACTGCTGGGCGCCGTACAAGGGCCCGCTGACGATGGGCTATTTCCAGCGCAGCGACATCCCGTACTACCACGCGCTCGCCGATGCATTCACGATCTGCGACGGCTACTTCTGCTCGATCCACGGGCCGACCAACCCGAACCGGATGTTCCTGTTCTCAGGCACCAGCGGCCTGAGCGTCGGCGATGATCGGTTGCAGGCGGTGGAGAACGCCGACGACAGCAACTGGACCGCCGACATGGCGCGCGACAAGCCCGATTACGCGGCGATGCGCTGGACCACCTACAGCCAGCGCCTGAGCGCGGCCGGCATCGATTGGCGCGTGTACCAGGAGTACGACAACTTCGGCGACAACTCGCTGGCGTACTTCGCGCACTACCGCGGCCTGGACACCAGCGACGAGCGTTATCGCCGCGCGCGCGCCTGGGTGCCGGGATCGACCGCCGGGAACGCCGCACAGACCACCGCCGATCACCTCGTCGCCGCGTTCGCCGCCGATGTGCAGGCCAACCGGTTGCCGCAGGTGTCGTGGATCATCGCGCCGACCGCCTACAGCGAGCATCCGGAAGCGCCGCCGGCCTATGGCGAGTCGCTGACCGCGCGCCTGATCGACGCACTCACCGCCAATCCCGAGGTATGGGCGAAGACCGCGCTGATCATCAACTACGACGAGAACGACGGTTTCTTCGATCACGTGCCGGCACCGCTGCCGGCGCTGGATGCACGGATGGGCCGCAGCGCGGTGGACACGCGCGGCGAGGCCTATCACGGCGTGCCGGTCGGATTGGGTATCCGCGTGCCGTTGCTGGTGGTGTCACCGTGGACGCGCGGCGGCTGGGTGCACTCGCAGGTGTTCGATCACACCTCGGTACTGCGCCTGCTGGAAACACGCTTCGGCGTCGCCGAGCCCAACATCAGCCCGTGGCGACGCGCGGTGACCGGTGATCTCGCCAGCGTGTTCGATTTCCGTGACCCGGATCGCGCGGCGCTGTCGGCACTGCCGGACGTATCCGATTACCGGCAACGCACCGCCGCGATCGCGAAACTGCCCGATCCGAAGCCGCCGCTTCACGAGGACATGCCGCGTCAGGAGCCGGGGCAGCGGCCGGCGCGCGCGCTGCCGTACGACCTGCACGTGCATGCCGAGACCATGCACGACAACGCGCTGCGACTGCGCTTCGTCAATGCAGGTTCGGCTGCCGCGGTCTTCAACGTCTACGCACCGGGCAGCGAAGCCGGGCCGTGGTACTACACGGTGCTGCCGGGCAGCGCGCTGGAAGACGTGCCGCATGGCCTGCCGACGGAGGGTACGTATGCGCTGGCGGTGCACGGGCCGAACGGTTTCCTGCGTGAGTTGTCCGGCGATCGCAGCAAGGCGGGTGGCGGTGCACAGCCCTGGTTGGAAGCGCGCAGCGAGCACGGCACGCTGGTGATCGCACTCGGCAATCGCGGCAGCGCGTCGTGCACGCTGCAGGTGCGCGCGCTCGACTACGGCGACCCGGCGCCGCACGAAGTGACGCTGGCCGCGGGCGGACGCACCGAGTTCCGCTACGACCCGGTCGCCAGCGATCACTGGTACGACCTGCAGGTGGCTTCGTCGGACGGCACCTTCCGGCGCCGGTTGGCCGGGCATCTGGAAACCGGCCGGGCCAGCCGCAGCGATCCGGCGCTGGGGCGCAGGTAGAGCCGAGTTTGCTTGGCTGGAGCGTTGCCCGGGAAAGCCCCCGCCGAGCCCCGAAAAGGGATGCAAGCACAAGCTCGGCTCTGCGGGGGCATATCCCCGCGACCGTGCCATAGGTCATGGATCGGTATCGGAAGGGCATCGCTAGAATTGTTATGTCCTTACATATGGAGCCATTCCAATGCGCATGAAGCTGCTCGCCTTCTCCGTTGTCGCCGCCCTGGGCGCGACCAGTGCTGCTCACGCCGGCGAAGGCATGTGGGTCCCGCAGCAACTGCCGGAGATCGCCGGCCCGCTGCAGAAGGCCGGCCTGAAGCTCTCGCCTGAGCAGCTCGCCGACCTCACCGGCGATCCGATGGGCGCGGTGGTCGCGCTCGGCGGCTGCACCGCCAGCTTCGTCTCGCCGCGGGGCCTGGTGGTCACCAACCACCACTGCGCTTACGGCGCGATCCAGCTCAACTCCACGGCCGAGAAGAACCTGATCAAGGACGGCTTCAACGCGCCGACCGAAGGCGACGAGCTGAGCGCCGGTCCGAACGCCCGCGTGTACGTGCTCGACGCCATCACCGACGTCACTGCCCAGGCCAAGGCCGCGATGGCCAGCGCCGGCAACGATCCGCTCAAGCGCACCCAGGCGCTGGAAGCATTCAACAAGGCCCAGGTCGCCCAGTGCGAGGCGGGCGGTGGCTATCGCTGCCAGGTCTTCAGTTTCTCCGGCGGCAACGCCTACCGCTTGTTCAAGAACCTGGAGATCAAGGACGTGCGCCTGGTCTACGCGCCGCCCGGCAGCGTCGGCAAGTTCGGCGGCGACATCGACAACTGGATGTGGCCGCGCCACACCGGCGATTTCTCGTTCTACCGCGCCTACGTCGGCAAGGATGGCAAGCCGGCGGCGTTTTCCAAGGACAACGTGCCGTACCAGCCCAAGCACTGGCTGAAGTTCGCCGACCAGCCGCTGGGCGCCGGGGATTTCGTGATGGTGGCCGGCTACCCGGGACGCACCAACCGCTACGCGCTGGTGGCCGAATTCGAGAACACCGCCAACTGGACTTACCCGACCGTGGCGCGTCACTACAAGAACCTGATCGCGCTGGTCGACGCCGCCGGCAAGCAGAACCCGGACATCAAGGTGAAGTACGCCAGCACCATGGCGGGCTGGAACAACACCAGCAAGAACTACGAGGGCCAGCTGGAAGGCTTCAAGCGCATCGACGCCGGAGCCCAGAAGAAGGCCGAGGAAGCCGCCGCGCTGGCCTGGCTGAAGCGCCAGGGTGCCGCCGGCAAGCCGGCGCTGGCCGCGCACGATGCGCTGGTCAAGTTGGTCGAGGACGGCAAGAGCACCCAGCAACGCGATCTGGTGCTGGGCCAGTTCGACCGTACCGGCACGATCGGCGCGGCGGTGATGCTGTATCGCCTGTCGATCGAGCGCGCCAAGCCCGATGCCGAGCGCGAGTCCGGCTATCAGGAGCGTGACCTGCCGACGATCGAAGGCGCGGTGAAACAGATGGAGCGCCGCTACGTCCCGGCGATGGATCGCCAGCTGCAGCAGTACTGGCTGAGCGAGTACGTCAAGCTGCCGGCCAGCCAGCGCGTCGCAGCGGTCGATCAATGGCTGGGTGGCAGCAACGCCAGCGCAGTCGATGCGGCAGTGAGCAAGCTCGACGGCACCCGCCTCGGCAGTACCGATGAGCGCCTGAAGTGGTTCAAGGCCGATCGCGCCGCGTTCGAGAGCAGCACCGATCCGGCGATCCAGTACGCAGTGGCGGTGACGCCGGCACTGCTGGCGATGGAGAAGCAGGACAAGATCGAAACCGGCGAACTGCTCAAGAACCGCCCGATCTACCTGCAGGCGCTGGCCGACTACAAGAAGAGCCAGGGCGAGTTCGTCTACCCGGACGCCAACCTGTCGCTGCGCATCACCTTCGGCAACGTCAAGGGCTACACGCCCAAGGACGGCGTGGCGTACACCCCGTTCACCACACTCGAAGGCGTGGCGGCCAAGGAAACCGGCGTCGATCCGTTCGACTCGCCGAAGGCACTGCTGGATGCGGTCAAGGCCAAGCGCTACGCCGGCCTGGAAGACAAGCGCCTCGGCTCGGTGCCGGTGAACTTCCTGTCCGACCTGGACATCACCGGCGGCAACTCCGGTTCGCCGGTGATGGACGCGCACGGCAAGCTGGTCGGCCTGGCGTTCGACGGCAACTGGGAGTCGGTGAGCAGCAACTGGGTGTTCGACCCGAGCATGACCCGGATGATCTCGGTCGATTCGCGCTACCTGCAGTGGATCATGACCGAGGTCGCGCCGGCGCCGCAGTTGCTGAAGGAGCTGAATCTGGTGCGCTGAGCCGGAACCAGCGATTGCCGTTCCACGAAGCCGCCTACGGGCGGCTTCGTGCTATCTGGCATCCGCGGAGATGTTCCACGGGTTTTTGCTCGTCATTCCCGCGAAAGCGGGAATCCATGGACGTTGATGCTTGCGAGTCACGTCCTTGGATTCCCGCTTTCGCGGGAATGACGGCTGCAGGGCCTCTGTGGACAGACGCCGTGGTTTCCGCTGCAACCGGAGCGAGCGGGTATGATGCCGCTCCCGTCGCCGTCGGCGATCGGGTCCCCCACGTTCATCCCCACGTCTACGAGGACTTCCCGAGCATGCGCATCCTGCTTGCCCGACACGGCGAGACGCCGTGGAACGCCGAGGGCCGCTACCAGGGCCAGATCGACATTCCGCTTTCGCCGGTCGGCGAGGGTCAGGCCAAAGCGCTCGGCGAGCGCCTGAAGGATCTGCCGATCGCGCGCGCGGTGGCCTCGCCGCTGAGCCGCGCGCAGACCACCGCACGTTTCGCACTCGGGCCGGCACGCGAGTCGATGCTGCAGCTCGATGCCGAGCTGCAGGAAATCGCGCACGGCGAATGGGAAGGTCTGCTGGCCAGCGAGATCCACGACAAGGATCCGGCGCGCCTGCGTGCCTGGCGCGAAGAACCCGATACCGTGTTGATGCCCGGCGGCGAATCGCTGCGACAGGTACTTGAGCGCAGCTGGCGCGGTCTGGCGCGCGCTGCCGAAGGACTCGGTGACGAGGACACGCTGCTGGTCGTCGCCCACGACGCGGTCAATCGCGTGATCCTGTGCAAGGTGCTCGGCATTCCATTGTCGCGGCTGTGGACCTTCCGCCAGGCCCCGACCACGCTCAACCTGCTCGAAGGCAGCGACGTGGAAAACCTGGAAGTGGTGCGTCTGAATGATTGCGCGCACCACACCCCGTTCTTCGGCGAGGCCAAGCACCGCGCGCTTTGAGTCAAGCCACAGGGAGGTGGTTGATGGGTTGGAAGAAAACATGGGTCGGGTCGGCAGAGCCCTCGCGCAGCGAAGCGGGCAGGGTGCTCGCGGTGCTTGTCGTGTTGGGCCTGGTGATGCTGGGCCTGTTCGTCGATTTCCTGTCCGCGCCGTTTCTGTACGGCCGGCAGTGGCTGCTGCTCGGTATCGCGCTTGCCGCACGGCTGTTCGTGCATGTGCATCACCAACACCGGCGTTCCTGCGACTGTCGGTTGCGCGGTGGGCCGGTGGAGCACGCGTTTCCTGACTATCGCTGCATCGACGAAAGCTTCTATCGGCGTCATCCCGAACAGCAGGTTTCGATGATGCTCGCAGGGAAGCGTTCCGCATTGGGTACGCGGTTCGAACGGGTCTACCCGACGCGATGATGATCAGGCGCCGGGTCGTTTCGCAGTTGTCGTTTCTGGTGGTCGAGCGTGTTCGTCGCAATTCGTCGACGCGACTGCACGCATCGTATGGCGGGAATCGGCGTATATATCGCCTCATCACACGGGTACAGGCACGGGCATGAGCGCTCCGCTTCCGCTGTTTTCCGAAGACCGTGCCAGCGACCATGGTAGTTATCGTGACTATGGTCACAATAAAAAAGACCTCATCGCGGCCAACGACGATCCCCGGGTGCGCGCACTGGCGTTCGTCAAGCGTGTCTATCCGATGCGCAACCTGGGCTTGCTGCTGCTGACCCTGCCGTATGCCTCCGTGCTTCACGAGCAGGGCGCGGCGTGGCCGTACTGGATTCTGGTGGTGTTGAACGTGCTCGTGTGGCCGCACGTGGCGTTCCTGCGCGCGTACTCGGCGCGCGACCCGATGAAGGCCGAATTCCGCAATCTGGTGATCGACGCAGCGTTCGGCGCGTTCTGGATCGCCGCTTCCAAGGTCAGCCTGGTGCCGGCGGCGGCGATGATCAGCATCCTGGCGGCCGATCGGCTGGCGGCAGGCAGTTGGCCGCTGCTGTTGCGGGCGACGCTGGCCGGCGTGGTCAGCTTCCTCATCAGCGGCTGGATGCTCGGCTGGCCGTTCCATCCACAGGCGTCGGTGCGCACCATGCTGCTCGCGCTGCCGTCGGTGGTGGTGTACATGCTGGCGCTGAGCCACGTCGGTCATCAGCTGACGCGCCGGATCGCGCAGCAGAACCGTGAACTGGAGCGGCTGATCCTGACCGATCCCGGCGTGGACCTGCCCAATCGGCGCTATTTCAACGCGCGCGCCGGCGATCTGGTCGCTTCCTCGCGGGCCGGCAAGGGCGAGACGGTGCTGTTGCTGCTCGATGTCGATCGCTTCAAGGCGATCAACGACCGGCACGGCCATGGTGCCGGCGACGAGGTGCTGCGCGAAGTCGCCCGTCTGCTGCGCGAACAGGCCGGAACCAAGGGATTTCCCGCGCGGATCGGCGGTGACGAATTCGCCTTGCTGCTGCCGGTGGGCCTGTCGGAAGGCGAAGCGGCGGCGGCGCGGCTGCGCCACGCAGTGGCCGCGCTGGAATTGCCGCGCTGGCCCGACGTGCAGGTCGGCGTGAGCATCGGTGTGGCCCTGCTGGCGCCGCACCATCGTGGTCTCGACGACTGGATGGGCGCCTCGGACCGCGCCATGTACGTGGCCAAGGCGGCGGGACGCGCCCGCTTCTGAGTGACGCGCGAAAACCGCGATAATGGCGCAGTTTTCCGCCCATCTCTGCCCTGTGAACGCAACCAACACCCTTTCCGAATGGCTGGCCTTCATCGAGCGCCAGCATCCGCAATCGATCGCGATGGGGCTGGAGCGCGTGCGCGACGTCGCGGCCCGGCTGGATCTGGGCAGGCCGATCGCAAAAAAAACCATCGTCGTCGCCGGCACCAACGGCAAGGGCTCGACGGTGGCCTTCATCGAGGCGATCGCACGTGCTGCCGACTGGAAGGTCGGCACCTACACCTCGCCGCATCTGCTGCGCTACAACGAGCGCGTGCGCATCGACGGGCGCGAGGCCGAGGATGCGGCGCTGGTGGCCGCATTCGCTGCGGTCGAGGTTGCACGCGGCGAGATCCCGCTGACTTACTTCGAATACGGCACGCTCGCCGCGCTGCACTTGTTCAGTCAATCCGACCTGGATCTGGCGGTGCTGGAAGTCGGCCTGGGCGGGCGTCTGGATGCGGTCAACATCGTCGATGCCGATGTCGCGGTGATCACTACCGTCGACATCGACCACACCGACTGGCTCGGCGGCGACCGGGAATCGATCGGCGAGGAGAAGGCCGGGATCATCCGCGGCTGGAAGCCGGTGATCCTGGGCGAGATCGATCCGCCGTCGAGCGTGCTGCGCCGCGCCTATCTGCTTGGTGCCAACGCGATCCGCTTCGGCAGTGATTTCTTCGCCGAGCCGATCGATGCGGAAAGCTGGCGCTGGCGTGACGTTTCACTGCAGATGGAGTTGCCGATGCCGGCGCTGCAGGCGCCGGTGCAACTGGCCAACGCCGCCAGCGCGGTCGCCGCGCTGCGCGCACTGGATGAGCCGATTCCACGCACCGCCTGGGCCGAAGGCGTCGCCCAGGCCGGCATCGCCGGCCGCCTGCAGGCGTTCCATCGGGGGGACGTGGAGGTGCTGGTCGATGTCGGCCACAACCCGCAGGCGGCGCGCGCGCTGGCCGCGGCGTTGCAGGCGCGCCCAGCCACCGGCCGCACCCATGCGGTCTACGCAGCGTTGTCCGACAAGGACGTGGTCGGCGTGGCCGAGGCCCTGGGCGAGCGGGTCGACGCATGGCGCATCGCCGGACTCGACGGTGCCCGTGGCCAGAGCGCGGACGCACTGGCCGCGCGCCTGCAGGGCACACCCGCCGGGACCGCGACCCGTTTCGGCAGCGTCGCCGAAGCATTGGACGATGCGCTGGCCCACGCGGCGCCCGGCGATCGCGTGCTGGTGTTCGGTTCGTTCCATACCGTGGCCGAAGCGCTGCCGCTGCTGGGTTCGACCGGCTGAGCGATGTCGCATCCACCCGTCGGCGCGGAGTAAGCGCATCGCCCCCGCCGCCCTGTGGGAGCGACTTCAGTCGTGACAGCCTTCCGCGCAAAGCACGATCACCCCCGACATCGGTCCAGGAGCTTCCCGCAACACGCCTGTTCAGGGTTTGTAACGAACGCATCGATACTCGCCGGAGTGACCCGCGCCCTGGCCTTATAATCGCCGCACATTCCGTCGCGTTGCCGATTCCCACGTGGATACGACCCTGAAACAGCGTCTGATTGGCGCCGCCGTCCTGGTGGCGCTTGCCGTGATTTTCCTGCCCATGCTGGTGAAGGGCCCGGCGCCCGACAGCGGCGTATCCGATGTGCCGATCACCGCACCCGCGGCGCCGTCCAATGGCCAGTTCGAGACCCGCGAACTGCCGCTGGTGACGCCGGGCAATACCCCGGCCGGTGGCGCGGTCGGCATGGCCGGCAGCGCACCGACCGCTCCGGCGCCGGTCCAGGACAACCCGGATGCGGCCGATCTGGCGGCAGCGCCGGGCGAGGCCTTGCCGCCGAGCGCGGCCGCCGGCAACTACGCGGTGAACTTCGGCGCCTATGCCAGCCAGGCCGATGCCGACAAGGTGATCGCGCGGTTGAAGCAATCGCAGCTGCCGGGCTTCAGCGAGCCGGCCCAGATCGGTGGCAAGCCGGCATGGCGGGTGCGGATCGGTCCGTATGCCAGCCAGGCCCAGGCCGAGGCGGTACGCCTGCAGGCGGTCAAGGTGCGCAGCGACGTCAACGCCCAGGTGGTGACGCTCGACGCGCAGCCGGCTGCCCCGGCCCCGACGACAGCAGCGCCCGAACCCGCGCCGAGCAGGATCGAGCCGTTGCCGGCACAGCCGGCCAAGCCGGTGGCCGCAACGCCGGTGGCCGCGGTCAGCAAGCCGGTCGAAAAGCCGGTGCCGGCCCCGGTCAAGCCCGAACCCGCCAAGCCGCAGCCGCCCAAGCCCGCGCCACCTGCGGCCCCGGCCGCCAGCGGTGTCGGTTTCGCCGTGCAGTTGGGGGCGTTCGGTCGCGTCGAGGACGCCAACGCCTTGCGCGACAAGGTCCGCGCGGCTGGCTTCAGCGCCTTCGTCGAGCAGGTCCGTACCGACAACGGCACCCTGAACCGGGTGCGGGTCGGGCCGGTGGCCAATCGCGGCGACGCCGAGCAGCTGAAGGCGCAGGTGGCGGCCAAGGTCGGTATCACGGGCATGGTGCGTCCGCATCCTTGAGCGGACGCAACGCAGCACCCATGGAGAGGGTAGACGCATGAACCTGGATACCGGGCTGGATATCAAGAACACGCGGCCCGTCGTGGGCACCGGAGTGCCGGCATGATCGATATGGTGCTGCTGGTGGTGATCGGCCTGTCGGCGTTGCTGGGGCTGTTCCGCGGCTTCGTCGGCATCGTGGTCGGCACCGTCTCGTGGCTGCTGGCCGGCTGGGCGACGTTCCAGTTCGGTGGCGCGGCCGGGCATTGGCTGGCCAAAGGCGCGCATCCTTCGACCACCGAGTCCTTTGGCGGCTATGCGCTGGTGTTCGTCGGCGTGCTGGTGATCGTGGCGGTGGTCGGCATGGTGATCCGCGCCGGTGTGGACGCGGTGCGGCTGAATGGCACCGACCGGATGCTCGGTCTCGGCCTGGGCGTGGTGCGCGGCGCGTTTTTCGGTTGCGTGCTGGTGCTGCTGGGCAGCTTCACGCCACTCACACGCGAGCCGGCCTGGCGCGAGTCGCGCGTGTTGCCGCTGCTGCAGCCCGGTGCGAACTGGATGCGCGCGCAACTGCCGGATTGGTCCATGCCGGAGGTGAATCTGCGGAATCTGCCGAACATGGATTTGGGCAAGCTGCCGATTACAGGCGATAATGTCGGCCTCGACAAGACACTTTCGGTCTCCGCAATGCAGGAGACGATCCAGCGTGCATTGGGCCGGACACCGGCCGGCGACAGCGTCCCGCAGGGTGATCCGGCGCAGGTACTGCCCAGCAACATAGACCCGGCGCAGGTCCGCGCCGGGGAAAGCGATCCGAAACGGATCGAATCCCATGGCCAGGCACGGCCACCTTCCCAATAAGAGCGCCAGCTCAAGCGGAGACGCGCAACATGTGTGGCATCGTCGGTATCGTCGGCAACCAGAACGTCGCCGGGCAGCTTTATGACGGCCTGACCGTCCTGCAGCATCGCGGCCAGGACGCGGCGGGTATAGCAACTGCCGACGGCACCCGGCTGCGCGTGCAGAAGGCCAACGGCCTGGTACGGGACGTCTTCGACGAGAAGCGCATGGCGGTGCTGGAAGGCCGCGTCGGCATCGCCCATTGCCGCTATCCGACCGCCGGTTCGGAAGGCATGGACGAAGCGCAGCCGTTCTACGTCAACTCGCCCTACGGCATCGCGCTGGCGCACAACGGCAACCTGATCAACACCGAGGCGCTGCGCCAGCAGGTGTTCGAGGCCGACCGCCGCAACGTCAACACCGACTCGGACAGCGAAGTGCTGCTGAACGTGTTCGCCTACGAGCTGGATGCGCAGCGCATGCTGACGCCGGAAGCGGCGATCCGCGCGGTGGCCGGCGTGCATCGCCGCTGCAAGGGCGGCTACGCGGTGGTCAGCGTGGTGCTGGGCCTGGGCCTGGTGGCGTTCCGCGATCCGCACGGCATCCGTCCGCTGGTGCTGGGCAAGCGCGAGGGTGCGGAGGGCGACGAGTACGTGGTCGCTTCCGAATCGGCGACGCTGGACATCCTCGGCTTCCAGCGCGTGCGCGACGTGCGTCCCGGCGAGGCGCTGGTGATCACCGCGCGCGGCGAGCTGTTCTCCGAGGTCTGCGCCACCAACACCGATCACACCCCGTGCATTTTCGAGTATGTGTACTTCGCGCGCCCGGACTCGATGATCGACAACGTCTCGGTGCACAAGGCGCGCATGCGCATGGGCATGAAGCTCGGCGAGAAGATCCTGCGGCTGCGCCCGGATCACGACATCGACACGATCATCCCGATCCCGGACACCTCGCGCGATGCCGCGCTGGAGATGTCCAATGTGCTCGGGGTGAAGTACCGCGAGGGCTTCGTCAAGAACCGCTACGTCGGCCGCACCTTCATCATGCCGGGGCAGGGCGAGCGGGTGAAATCGGTGCGTCGCAAGCTCAATCCGATCCATCTGGAATTCCGCAATCGCGTGGTGCTGCTGGTCGATGATTCGATCGTGCGCGGCACGACCAGCCGCCAGATCGTGCAGATGGCGCGCGAAGCCGGTGCGCGCAAGGTCTACCTGGCCAGTGCCGCGCCGCCGGTGCGCTACCCCAACATCTACGGCATCGACATGCCGGCGGCCGAGGAACTGATCGCACACGGCCGCAGCGAGCAGGAAATCCAGGAATTCCTCGGCTGCGACTGGCTGATCTACCAGGATCTGGAAGACCTGGAATCGGCGGTGCGCGAGGGCAATCCGGAGCTGAAGCAGTTCGATTCGTCGTGCTTCAACGGCGAGTACACCACCGGTATCGAACCGGGTTACTTCGAACGTATCCGTCAGTTGCGCTCGGATGAATCCAAGCGCAAGCGCCGGGCTTGAAGGCAGGGGTCGGGGACCAGGGGCCAGAGGACTGGCCCGTCGTCTCGCTTTTCCCTGGCCCCTGACCTCTGGCCCCTGATCCATGACCTCGTTGTTCGACGCCGCCCGCGCCTGCCTCGACGCCGCCGACCCGGTCGAGAAGGTTGCGCTCACCCAGCATCATGCCGCCGCGTTCCGCGCCGGCGATCTGGTGCTGCCGGAACAGGCGCTGGAGCCGTTGCCGATCCGCATGCCGGGCCGGCCGTCGCGACCGGCGTTGGTGCATCCGCGTGAACTGCCGCGCCGCGGATTGGGCACGCCCGAAGGTCGCTCGGCGTTCCTGCACGCGATTGCTCACATCGAGTTGAACGCGATCGACCTGGCCTGGGATGCGGTCTACCGCTTCCGTGGCTTGCCACCGCAGTTCTATGCCGATTGGGTGGCGGTGGCCGCGGACGAGTCGCGCCATTTCATGCTGCTGCGCGAGCGCCTGCACGACTACGGCTGCGATTACGGCGACTTCGATGCGCACAACGGCCTGTGGGAAATGTGCGAGAAAACCGCGCATGACGGACTGGCGCGGATGGCACTGGTGCCGCGCGTGCTGGAAGCGCGCGGACTCGACGTCACCCCCGGCATGATCGTCAAGCTGCGCTCGCTCGGCGATGAAGCCACCGCGCAGGTGCTGGAACTGATCCTGCGCGAGGAAGTGGCGCACGTTGCCGCCGGTTCGCGCTGGTACCGCTGGTATTGCGAGCGCGCCGGGATCGAGCCGCGTGCACGCTTCAAGGAACTGCTGCGCGAGTACGCCGGCGGTTACCTGCACGGCCCGTTCAACATCGAAGCGCGGCTGTTGGCCGGCTTCGACGAAGACGAACTCGCGAGCCTGGTCGAACAAGCCGGCTGAGTTCGAGCGCTTCGAGATTGCTCCATTCCCTTCTCCCTGGAAGGGCGTGGCAAGCGTGCAACCGACTCCACGCACCATCCAGCTCTGCTGTCCCCGATCTTCCCGCCCATGCGCGGCAGGCGATTTTCACATCGTCTTGATCAGTCGATCGAACATCACGACGTTCTGTCACATTTCCCCGTTTTGTGACGCCGGGCGACTTGATTTCACATGCCTATATCGCGTCTTAATGGCGAGCCCGTCAGGGGCGGGAGTTTCACATCCACGATTTTTCATCCAAGGATCCAAGGAGAGGTGACATGACGTCGAAGTCGATGTGCAATGCCATGGGATTGATTGCAATGTGCCTGGCCGGATCGGCCGCTGCCGCAGGCAAACCCTTGTTCCAACCTACTGCCTATGTCAGCCGCGCCAGCACGACCGCGCTCGCCGAGCCGGCGCTGGATAACCTGTTGTCCTCGCCGTCCACTGCCGCCGTGCAGTTGGTACAAGTGGACGCCGGTGCGGTGACGCAGGGCGAAAAGCAGCTGCAGTTCGAATTGCTGGGCAAGACCATCACCGCTACCCAGGCCAAGGTCGAGGCGTTGGAAGGCGGCAACAGCGTCTGGTATGGCAACCTGTCCACGTCGGCAGGTGCGCGCATGCGCGGTCTGTCCGGCATCGATCCGCTCAACTCGGCGATCCTGGTCCGCGCCGGCGACACCATCACCGGCACCATCCGTAGTGGCGGCAAGCTCTACAGCCTGCGTCCGCTCGCCGATGGCCGTCACGTGCTGGTCGAAGTCGACGAGAGCCGCATGCCGGCCGAGCATCCGGCCGAGTACGCGCTGTTGCCGACCATCGCGATGCCGGAGAACGATCGCATCGGTATCGCCGCGGCTTCGTCGGGCACGCCGGCCACGATCCGCGTGCTGGTGGTGGCGACCAACCAGGCGGTGGCCGCATACGGCGGCAACATGCAGTCGCTGGTGCAGCTGGCGGTGGCCGAGTCCAACCAGGGCTACATCAACAGCAACGTCGGCATCACCCTGGAACTGGCGGGTTACGAGACCACCAGCTACACCGAGTCCGGCAGCTTTGATACCGATCTGGCGCGCTTCCGCGGCACCAGCGATGGCTACATGGACAGCATCCACACCAGCCGCAACACCGTCGCCGCCGACGTGGCGGTGATCGTGCTCAACAACACCAGCTATTGCGGCCTGGCATCGGGGATCGGTTCCACCGCCGCCACCGCGTTCGCTTCGGTGTACTGGGGTTGCGCGACCGGCTACTACAGCTTCGCGCACGAGATCGGGCACCTGCAGAGTGCACGGCATGACGCTGCCAGTGATTCGAGCACCACGCCGTATGCGTATGGCCATGGCTATCGCTATGGCAACAGCTGGCGCACGATCATGGCGTACGACTGCACCAGCAGCTGCCCGCGTCTGAACTATTGGTCCAACCCCAACATCTCCTATGGCGGGGTGCCGATGGGCAATGCCAGCACGGCCGACAACCAGCGCGTGCTGGTCAACACCAAGGCCACGATTGCCGGCTTCCGTTGAGTGATGGTCCCACGGCCGGCCGTTCTGGTCGGTCGTGGGATGGGAGAGGTTTCACCGTAGCGACTGCCCTTCCTCGACGAAAGCTCGGCTTCTTCCCTTCTCTCGTTTGTGGGAGAAGGGGTAGAAGCGAGGGCTCATGAAAGAACGTTGGACTCAGTCTTCTGGGCCGCACTCAACGTCGGGTAATCGATGTAACCCTGTGCGCTGCCGCCGAAGAAGCTATTGCGATGGGCTTCGTTCATCGCTGCATCGGTCCTCAAGCGTTCGATGAAATCCGGATTCGCCAGCACCATCTGGCCGTAAGCCTCCAGATCGGCCATTCCTGAGGCCACGTCGGCGCCGACCTGCTCGCGCAGGCGACCCGGGCGATTCACTATCAGCGTGCGCTTCCAGAGCGTGCGGATGTCGGCCAGCAGCGGCTCGTTGCCTTGATGCATCACGTGTAGGTAGGCCAGCCCCAGCTTGTCCAGTTCGGCGACCAGATAGCGATACAGATCCGGGCCTTGCGCGCCTTCATCGATGCCCCACAAGGTGGTGCCGGGCGAGAGGCGGATCGCGGTCCGGTCGGCGCCGATTTCCTCGGCAATCGCCGCTGCGACTTCGATCGCGAAGCGGGCACGGTTTTCGATCGAGCCGCCGTACGCGTCGCTGCGTGTGTTGGCGCTCGGCGCGAAGAACTGTTGGATCAAGTAGGCATTCGCACCATGGATTTCGACGCCGTCGGCGCCGGCTTCGATCGCGCGGCGGGCGGCATGGCGAAAGTCCTGCACGGTCTGGCGTACTTCTTCAGTGCTGAGCGCGCGCGGTGCTGGAATGTCCTGCATGCCGGTGGCGGTGAACATCCCCGTGCCCGGCGCAATCGCCGACGGCGCAACGCCCTGGCGGTGATGCGGGGTGTTGTCCGGATGCGACATGCGGCCGGCGTGCATCAACTGGATGAAGAGATGGCCGCCTCGTGCATGCACCGTGTCGGTGGTCTTCTTCCAACCGGCGACGTGCGCGTCTGTGTAGATGCCTGGCGTGGTCAGGTAGCCCTGGCCATCGTCGGAAGGCTGCGTGCCTTCGCTGACGATCAGGCCCAGGCTGGCACGCTGGCCGTAGTAGTCGGCGGCCAGCTCGCCCGGCGTGCCGTCGTACTGCGCGCGTGAACGCGTCATCGGCGCCATGACCAGACGGTTGCGCAGGGTGTAGCGGCCAACACGGATGGAATCGAACAAGCTGTTCACGATGAAATCCTCTGAATGTGATGGATGACAGAGGCGGGCTGGGGAGCTGACGCCGACAGCCTCTGATGTCGGATGCAGGCATCATCGTCCGCTTCCCATGCGGGATAAATATGATAATTTGCAGAACATTGATCCTTCAGTGGAGCAATGTAATGGAGCTGTTGAACGACATGGCCTTGTTCGTGGAGGTCGTCAAAGCCAAGGGCTTCCGGCATGCCGCCGAGGTGATGGGGATGCCGAACTCAACGGTGTCCAGACGGATCAGCGTGCTGGAAAAAGCCATCGGGTTGCGCCTGCTGCACCGGACCACACGCAAGATCGAACTGACCGAGGCCGGCCAGATCTACTTCGAGCGTTGCAAACGCATCGTTGATGAAGCCCGGCTGGCGCACGAGCAGCTCGGCGAGATGCTCGCCCAGCCAAGCGGGGTGCTGCGGGCCTCGTTGCCGGTGGATTTCGCTGTGACCTATCTGGCACCGTTGATCACCGAGTTCGCCAGTTTGTATCCCGGCATCACTTTCGACTTCGATCTGACGCCGCGCCGGGTCGATCTGGTCAGCGAGCCGTTCGATGTGGCGATCCGCATGGGCGAGTCGGAGGACTCGCAGCTGATCGCGCGCCCGTTGGCCTCACTCAAGCCACGCCTGTACGCCTCGCCGGGTTACCTCATGCGCGCCGGTGAGCCGGGCAAGCCGGCCGATCTGCAACGGCACGAGTGTCTGAACATCCTCAAGGACGGTTCGTGGACGCTGCACGATGGCAAGCGTGCCGATACGGTGTCGGTGGGCGGGCGTTTCGTGATCAACAGCGTCGGCATGATCCGGCGTCTGGCGACGCTGGATATGGGGGTGATCCTGATGCCGGAAGAAGTCGTTGCCGATGAGTTGGCACGGGGCACGCTGCGCCGGGTCATGCCCGAATGGCACGGCAAGCCGATGCCGGTCTACGCGATCACCGAAACCCGATTGCTGCCGGCGAAAACGCAACGCTTCATCGAGTTTCTGCGCGCACGCCTGGGCGGGTGATGCGTGGGTTTGTTGTCTTCCCCATCTGGGGAGATTGCGCCAACAGCGAGCGCCGGCACCTCGCAGTGCCGGGCGCATGCTTCATGCGGATCAGGCGCCGAGCGCTTCCAGACGCAGGCCATCGGCATCGGCGTACAGCACCGAGCCCTGTTCGTACCAGTCGCCCAGCACGATCCGCGTGCGCGGCAGCTCGACGACCGTCAGCGAATGGATCGCCGGGCGATGGGTGTGGCCATGGATCATCCGCTCCACGCCATAGCGCGCGAACCAGGCCTCGACCTCGGCCGGCGCGACGTCGGTGATGGTCTCGAACTGCGCGTTGCTGTCCTGCTTCAACTCGGACTGCCGAGCCTGGCTGGCGGCGCGCGCCTGCTGCGCGAAGGCGATACGCGCGGGCAGCGGCTGCGCCAGGAACTGCGCGATGAAGGCCGGATCGCGGGTCTGCGCGCGGAACGCTTGGTAGGCGGTGTCGTCGGTGCACAGCAGGTCGCCGTGCAACAGCAGCACCGGCTGGCCGTACAGATCGATCACGGTCGGGTCGGGCAGGATGCGGAAGCCGGCGCGGCGCGCGTAATCCTCGCCGACCAGGAAATCGCGGTTGCCCGGCATGAAATAGACCGGCACGCCGGCATCGGCGACTTCATGCAGTGCGGTGGCGACCGCATCGGCGGCGGGCGAGGGCGTGTCGTCGCCGATCCAGGCTTCGAACAGGTCGCCGAGGATGTACAGCACATCGGCGCTGAAGGCTTCCTCGCGCAGGAACTTCAGAAACAGCTCGGTGATCGCCGGACGCGCCGGATCCAGATGCAGGTCGGAGATGAACAGGGTGGTCATCCGGGCATTGTAAGGCAGGGGCCAGGGACCAGAGGTCAGAAGCCGGGGGAGCGCGCTTTTCCCCGGCCCCTGCCCCCCCGTCACATCCTCAGCAGCCACAGCGACAGTCCCGCCAACAACGCGCCAATTGCGGTCGCGGCGAGCACGTCGCTCGGATAATGCAGCCCCAGCACCACGCGCGAGAGCGCCACGCAGGCGGTGAACGGCACCAGCAGCGGCGCCAGCCACGGGTAGTAGGCCAGTGCGACGATGCTGAAGGACACCGCGTGCAGCGTGTGCCCGGACGGGAAACTGAACTCGTCCAGCGGGGCCACCCAGGCGCGGATGCGTGGGTGCGCGGCATATGGGCGCGGACGGCGCGTCCAGCGCTTGAGCGTCTTGTACAAGGTCAGCGCGACCACGCCGGTGGCGGCCATGTGTGCGGAGGCGCCGATGCCGTCGAGGCCATCGGCCACGATCAGCAGGCCCATCAGCGCATACCAGAACACCCCGTCGCCGAGCCGGCTGACCGCGGCGAAGAAGCGGCGCACGCGCTGCCGGCGGCACCAGCGATTGGCGAGGCGGCACCAGCGCGTTTCGCGCCCGCGCAGCAGTTCAAGCGGCGTCGACAGCATAGTGCCCCCTCGGCCCACGCAGGCCTTGCAGCATCGTGTCGAAGTCAGCGACGACCCGGTCCGGATGCAGCTTCTTCATCGCGATGTGAGCCGCTGCGCCCATCGAGCGGCGCAACTCGTCCTGGTCGGTCAGTCGCACCGTGGCCTCGATGAAGGCCTCGTCGCTGTCCACCGTCGCACCGGTCATGCCGTTGCGCAGGTGCTCACGCGCGGCGCCGTAGTCGAAGGCGACCGTGGCCACGCCGCTGGCCATCGCTTCCAGGGTGACGTTGCCGAAGGTCTCGCTGCGGCTGGGGAACAGGAACAGGTCGCCGCTGGCGAAGTGGCGCGCCAGTGCGTCGCCGCGCTGGATCCCGCAGAAGATGAAGTCCGGGTTCTCGTGCGCCAGCTTCTCGCGCAGCGGACCGTCGCCGACCCAGACGAAGCGGGCCTTGGGACGGATCTGCTGGAGCTGGCGGAACGCGCGCACCGCCAGCGGCAGGTTCTTCTCGCCGGCGATGCGGCCGACGTAGATTGCCGCGAAGCCTTCGCCCTCGATGCCCCATTCGGCACGCAGCGCCGGATCGCGGCGCACGGGATCGAACTGCAGGTTGTCCACCGCACGTGCCAGCAGGCGCACGCGCTCGAAACCGGTCTCGGTGAGGAACTGCTGCAGCTCGCGGGTCGGCACCAGCGTAGCCATGGCCTGGTTGTGGAAGCGCCGCATCCAGCGCAGTGCAGCGCCCTGCAGCCAGGCCGCGCCGTACTCGGGCAGGTATTCGTCGAAACGGGTATGGAAGCCGGTGGCGACCGGGATGCCGAGCCGGCGCGCGGCACGCACCGCCGACCAGCCCAAGGGGCCTTCCGTGGCCACATAGATCGCATCCGGCGCGGTATCTCGCCAATGACGGGTCAATCGCTGGGTGGCCGGCAGGCCGAAGCGCAGGCCGGGATAGCGCGGCAGCCCCGCGCCACGCACCAGCAAGGTGTTTTCCGGATCCTGATCGGCCACCTGGCGCGGCCGCACCACCTCGACCTGATGGCCACGCGCACGCAGGCCGGTTTCCAGCCCGTGCACGGTCAGGGCGACGCCGTTGACCTCAGGAGGATAGGTTTCGGTGACGATCGCGTAGCGCATGGCCGTTCTCCGTTTGCACAAGCTTGGCGGGGAGCGGTGGCAGCGATGTGGCGTTTTTGCGTCTGTTGAGTGACAGGCCGGGATTGGGGAGTCGGGATTGGGGATTCGTCAGAGCAGAAGCGCTTTTGCGAATCCCCAATCCCGGCTCCCCAATCCCGGCCGTTTCAAGCCACAAACGGCTTGAAAGCAATCCCCAATCCCGCCATGCCCTCGACTTCGCCGAGCAGGTCGGCGCGCAGCAGTGGGCGTGAGTCGATCCAGCTCTGCGACAGGATCAGCGAGAGCTGGTTGTCCTGTGCCTGCAGTTCCAGGGTCGGGATCGGGTCCGATTCATGGGCGCGATGCAGCAGCACCGCCAGCCGCAGCAGCGCGGCCTTGCGCTTGGCCGCCAGCAGCAGGCGGTCGGGCAGGGCGTCGAATGCGGTCTTGGAGACGTTGCGGCGGTGCGTGCGCACCAGCGCCGCCAGTACCTGCTGCTCCTGGCGCGAGAAACCGGGGATGTCGGAGTTCTCCAGCACGTAGGCGCCGTGCACGTGGTACTGGCTGTGCGCGATCATCAGGCCCAGTTCGTGCAGGTGCGCGGCCCAGCCGAGCGTACGTGCGTCGTCGGCATCCAGCGTCCAGGTCTCGGCGACCTGATCGAACAACCGCTGCGCGGTGGCGGCGACGCGGTCGGCCTGGTTCTCGTCGATGCCGTAGCGCCGCATCAGTGCGCTCACCGAGCCGTCGCGCGGATCGTCCGCACCGCCGCGGCCGAGCATGTCGTAGAGGATGCCTTCGCGCATCGCGGCCTTGCTGACCATCAGCCTCTCCAGTCCGAGTGCCTGGAACGCCGCCTCCAGCACCAGGATGCCGCCGGCGATGATCGGCCGGCGTTCCGACGACAGCCCGGGTAACAGGATGTCCTCGATGCGCTTGGCCTTCAGCAGTTCATCGCGCAGCACCGGGATCGCCTCCGCGGTGATCGCGCCCTTGGTCAGCTTCATCGCCGCGCAGATTTCGCCGATCGCCTTGTGGGTGCCGGACGAACCAACCGCCTCGTTCCATCCGATCGCGCGGTACAGGCTGGCGAACTGCTGGAATTCCGCGCCGATCTCGGTCAGCGCGTCTTTCCACTTCTTGCGCGAAAGCTTGCCGCCCGGGAAGAAGCGCCGGGTACTGGCAATGCAGCCGGCCTGCAGGCTCTCGCGTTCGAGTGTCTCCAGGCCGCGGCCGATGATGAATTCCGTGGAACCGCCACCGATGTCGATCACCAACCGGCGCTCGTCCGGCTTGGGCGGCTGCGCGTGCGCCACACCGAGATAGATCAGGCGCGCTTCCTCGCGACCGCTGACCACCTCGATGGCATGGCCGAGCGCGGCTTCGGCCGGCATCAGGAAGGTCTGCGGCGAGCGCAGCTGGCGCACCGTGTTGGTGGCGAGCGCGCGGACATGGCTGGACGGCACTTCGCGCAGGCGCTGGCCAAACCGCGCCAGGCACTGCAGCGCGCGCTGGCGCGCCTCGTTGGACAACCCGCCCTTGCCATCCAGGCCATCGGCCAGGCGCACGGTCTCGCGCAGCCGGTCCACCACCCGCAACTGCCCGAGCACGTAGCGCGCGATCACCATGTGGAAACTGTTGGAGCCCAGGTCGATCGCCGCCAGCAGATCGCCGTCCTGCAGTGGCGGGGAAGTAGGGGAAGTATTCGGCATGTCGGAAATGGTAGCCGATGGTCCGTGCAGGTCGTTAGGTCGCCTTTACACCCGCGCGGGCAGCTACACCCGCGCGAGCAGCGCCATCTGCGCCGAGTACGGCGTCTGGCCGGGCGCGGGCGTGAGTTTGTGATAGACGCCCTTGGCGTCCAGCTCCCACGCGTTGGCGTTGTCGTCCAGATAGTTCTGCAGCACCTCGCGGTGGATGCGCTGGGCCAGTTCCGGATCGAGGATCGGGAAGCAGGTCTCCACGCGTCGCAGCAGATTGCGCTCCAGCCAGTCGGCACTGGCGCAGAACAGTTCCGGATCGCCGTCGTTGCCGAACCAGTACACCCGGCTGTGCTCCAGGAAGCGGCCGACGATCGAACGCACGCGGATGTTGTCGGAAACGCCGGGCACGCCCGGACGCAGCGTGCAGGCGCCGCGCACGATCAGGTCGATCTGCACGCCGGCCTGCGAGGCCTGGTAGAGCGCACGTACCACGTGCGGCTCGTTGAGCGCGTTCATCTTGGCGATGATGCGGCCCGGCCTGCCTTCGCGTGCCAGGCGCGTCTCGCGCTCGATCCGCTGCAGCACGCCCGGGTGCAGGGTGAACGGTGATTGCAGCAGGCGCTTGAGGCGCAGCCGCGGGGTCAACCCGGACAGCTGCTGGAACAGCAGGTGCACATCGTTGCCGATGTCCGGATCGGCGGTGATCAGGCTCAGGTCGGTGTAGGCGCGCGCGGTGCCGCTGTGATAGTTGCCGGTGCCCAGGTGCACGTAACGACGCAGCTTGCGGCCCTCGCGACGCACGATCAGCAGCATCTTGGCGTGGGTCTTGTAGCCGACCACGCCGTACACCACCTGCACGCCGGCTTCCTGCAGCTTGTCGGCCAGGCCGAGGTTGGCTTCCTCGTCGAAGCGCGCGCGCAGTTCCACCACCACGGTGACGTCCTTGCCGTTGCGCGCGGCCTGCACCAGCGCGTCCAGGATCACCGAGTCCTTGGCAGTGCGGTACAGCGTCTGCTTGATCGCCAGCACGTTCGGATCGACCGCCGCCTGACGGATCAGGTCGGTCACCGCGGTGAATGCGTCGAACGGGTGGTGCAGCAGTATGTCGGACTTGGCGAGGGTCTCGAAGATGCCTTCGCTGTCGCGCAACGTGCGCGGGTTGAACGGCGTGTATTTCAGTTCCGGTCGCTGCACCAGGTCATAGACCTGATTGACGCGACTCAGATTGACCGGGCCGCTGATCCGATACACCGCATTCTCCGGCAAGCCGAAGTTCTGCAGCAGCGTACGCATGATCGGCTTGGGGCAGTCATCGGCGATTTCCAGGCGCACGGCGGGGCGGTAGCCGCGATCGACCAGTTCGTCGCGCAGTGCCAGCGCCAGGTTCTCCACTTCCTCCTCGTCCACCACCAGCTCGGAGTTGCGGGTGACGCGGAACTGGTAGGAGCCCTTGACGTCCATGCCGGGGAACATCTCATCGACGAACGCCGACAGTACCGAGGACAGGAACACGAAGTTCTGCTCGCCCTCGTCCGCCAGCGAGGGCGGCAACTGGATGATGCGCGGCAACGAGCGCGGTGCGCGCACGATCGCCAGATGCCCGGCACGACCGAACGCATCGTGGCCTTCCAGCACCACCACGATGTTGAGCGTCTTGTTGAGGATCTTCGGGAACGGATGCGCCGGGTCCAGCCCGAGCGGCGACAGCACCGGCATGATCTCGTTGCGGAAATAGGCGCGCAGCCAGCGCTTCTGGCGCGACGTCCACGAGTTGCGGCCGAGCACGCCGACGCCGGCCTCGGCCAGCGCCGGGCGCAGCACGTGGTTCCAGCAGTGGTACTGCCGTTCGACCAGATCGGCGGCGCGGTCGTGTATCGCCGTCAGGATCGCGGTCGGACTCATGCCATCCGGTGCCGGCGGCAGGCCGAACTCCTGCGCGTGGCGCACGGTGGCGGCGCGGATCTCGAAGAACTCATCCAGATTGGTGCAGGAGATGCACAGGAAGCGCAGCCGCTCCAGCAGCGGCACCTCCGTATCCATCGCCTGTGCCAGCACGCGGAAGTTGAAGTCCAGTTGCGACAGCTCACGATTGAGATAGAGCGCCGGATCACGCATCGGATCGATGGGGAGTTCGGCGGGAGGCGCGGTCTTCGGGAGTTTCTTGACGCTGGCCATCGTGCGGGTTTCAGCTCTGGGGAGGAGGCAGGATCGACATGCATGCGATCCCATCAAGGTGACTGCTTTGATATCACGCCGAACGTGACAACGGAGCGCTCGTATCGCGTGCGACCACGCGTGCGGCGCCGAAATGACAGGAGAACGTACTGCCGCGACCGACCTCGCTCTCGATGTCCAGCCGCGCCTGGTGCAAGCCGAGCACGTGCTTGACGATCGACAGGCCCAGGCCGGTGCCGCCGCTTTCGCGCGAACGGCTGCTGGAGACGCGGTAGAAACGTTCGGTCAGGCGTGGAATGTGGTTGGACGGAATGCCATAGCCGGTGTCGCGCACCGCCAGCACCGCGCCGTCGCCTTCGCGCGCGAAGCGCACCGTGACCTTGCCGCCGGCCGGCGTGTAGCGGATCGCGTTGGTGACCAGATTCGAGAACGCGCTGTGCAGTTCCTTGTTGGAGCCGAGCAGGTCGAGGTCGGCTTCGTCGACGACCTCGATCGTGTGCTTGCCCTGGCTGTGCGCCTCGGCCTCGCGCCTGAGCGTGGCCAGCATCGGCGCCATCGCCACGTGTTCCTCGCCCAGCTCCTCTTCCTGCGATTCCAGCCGCGACAGCGTGAGCAGGTCCTCGACCAACTGCGCCATGCGCTGGCTCTGCTTGCGCATCTCCGCCAGCATCGGCCCGGAGTCCGGGAAGTCATCCGGATCGAGCATGTCCAGATAGCCGTGCACCACGGTCAACGGCGTGCGCAGTTCGTGCGAGACGTTGGCGACGAAGTCGCGGCGCACCTGCTCCAGCCGCAGCAACTTGCTGACGTCGCGCGCGATCAGCAGCCAGTAGTCCTCGGAATAGGGGATCAGGCGCAGGCTCAGGCGCAGGTTCGGGTCGATCGGCGAGGGCGCATCGAGCAGCGGCTCGGCATTGCGCCCGGCCGCCAGCCAGTGCGCCAGCGGCAGCGGCTGCAGGCGTTCGACCACCGGCGCGCCGAGGTCGCCCGGATGACGCAGGCCGAGCAGCCCACCGGCGGCTTCGTTGAACCACTGCACGCGCTGGCTGTTGCGATCGACCACCACCACCGCGTCCGGCAATGCCGCCGCCGCAGCGCGATAGGTGTGCAGCATTTCCACCAGGCGGCGCTTGCGTGTGCGCATCTCGGCCTGGCTGCGATACAGCAACCGATCCAGTTCGTTCCACACGCCGGTGGCGTGCGGCGGCTCCCAGCGCTGGCGCGCGGTCAGCCGGCGCAGCACCCGCCGCAGCCGCCAGTAATGCCAGGTCAGCGACGCCAGCGACGTCAGTGCCAATGCCATCCAGACATGGCCCGTGGCCCAGCCGGCCAACAAGGCGATCAGAAGCAGCAGTGCCAGGGTGCCGAGGGTCTTGAACCAGGCGGAGCGAATGTGTTCGGGCATCTAGATCGGCACGGAGCGGCTGGAACGGCAGGCGGGCGCCTGCGGAAGCATCAGGAAGCTGCGGAGAAGCGATAACCCGAGCCGCGCACGGTCTGCACCATGTTGTCGAGCACGAACGGTTCCAGCGTCTTGCGCAGTCGGCGGATGTGCACGTCGATGGTGCGCTCCTCGACATAGACACTGCCGCCCCAGACATGGTCCAGCAACTGGGTACGGGTGTAGACGCGTTCCGGATGAGTCATGAAGAAGTGCAGCAGGCGGTATTCGGTCGGGCCGATCGGCACCGGCGTTTCGCCGGCGAACACCCGGTGCGCGGCGCCGTCGATACGCAGCTGGCCCACTGCCACGCTGCCGTCCTCGTCGTCCTCACGGGTACGCCGCATCACCGCACGGATGCGCGCCAGCAGCTCGCGTGCCGAGAACGGCTTGACCACGTAGTCGTCGACGCCGGCCTCCAGCCCGCCGACGCGATCGTTCTCCTCACCGCGCGCGGTCAGCATGATGATCGGCACCTCGCGGGTCAGCTGTTCCTTGCGCCAGCGCCGGGCCAGCTCCAGGCCGCTGGTGCCGGGCAGCATCCAGTCCAGCAGGATCAGGTCGGGGACCCGGTCGGCAATCGCGGTCTGCGCTTCACGCGCGTCACCGGCGTGCACGGGCTCGAACTCGCCCTTGCGCAGCGCGAAGGCCACCATGTCGCGGATCGCGGGTTCGTCATCGACGATCAATATGCGTTTCTGCACGCAGGACACCGTCAGGGTTTCGGATGCGTGTCAGTAGACTACGGTTTTGTGACTGAAACGTGACAAGCCCTGAACGGGGCGGCCAATAGACGACCAATAAAAAGCCTCCCGTTGCGAGACCAAAGCGCAGCTACCGCCGCGACAGCTCCGGATCCTGGATGCCCTGCCGGCGCATTTCCAGCACGGTCGGGGTGATCGCCGCGATCCGGGCATCCACGCGCGAGCGGGTCACGTAGTCCAGGTCGTCGCGCTTCTTCAGGGCCTGCAACTGCAACAGCGCCTGTTCCGGGCGTCCATTCAGGAAAGCGGCCTCGGCGTAGGCTTCGCTGGCCCGCGCGGTATCGCCGGCCAGCTCGCAGGCACGCGCATAGGTCTGCTGGAAGGTCGGGTCATCGCCCGAACGCCGCAGCAGCGGTTCCAGTACCTGTCGCGCGCGCCGGCCGGATTCGCGCGTGGCCTGCTCGTTGAGCATGTTGGCGTAGGTCAGGGCCACCGGCCGGCTGTTGGGCAGGCGCTTGAGCAGCGTTTCGAAGCGGGCGTCGGCCTGGTCGCGCTGGCCGGCCCGGGTCTGCGCCTCCGCCAGCCCAAGCTCCAGCCACAGGTTGTCGGCGTGGTCCTCCAGCAGCGCGGCGAAATCGTGCGCCGCCTCGGCCGGGCTGCCGCTGTTGCGCAGCCGCGCCAGCGCCAGCCCATAGCGCTGCGCATCGTTCAGCCCCTTGTGGGTGCCGCGACGGATGTCCTCATATTCGCGAATCGCTGCGGCCGGGGTATTGGCACTGAGCACACGCAGGCGTTCCTTGGCCCAGTCGAACTGGCCGCTGGCGCCGCGTGACTCGGTATCGAGCGGCACCCGGAACGTGGCCGGCAGCAGTGGGTTGCTGATCGCCCCGAGCGGCTCGGCCAGCGCCGGATCTGCCGGGTCGACGCGCTCCTGGCGGGTGCCGCCGGGCGTGGTGGTGGTCAGCACCACCGTGTTCTTCTTCATCTGCTCGGCGCGGGCCTTGGCCTCGCCGATGCGGGTGATCGTGACCGGGTGGGTCTGCAGATAGTCCGGCGCGCTGTAGCCGCCCTGGTTGCCACGCATCGCCAGCGACATCCGCTCGAAGAACCCGGCCATCGCGTCGACGTCGTAACCGCTGCGCGCCAGCGTGCGGATGCCGAGCCGATCGGCCTCGGACTCGTTGGAGCGGGTGTAGTTGATCTGGCGCTGCGCCATCAATCCCATCGCGCTGGTGATGCTGGCCATGGTCGCATCGCCGCTGGAGTTGCCGCCGGCCTGCTGCGCGGCGATCACCGCGGCCAGCATGCCGAGCAGGATCGGGATCTGGTCGCGCTGGGCGCGTTCCACCCCGCGCAGCACGTGCTGCTGGGTGACGTGGGCGATTTCGTGCGACAGCACCGCCGCGACCTCGTCCTCGCGCTCGGCGGTCAGCACCAGCCCGGCGTTGACCGCGATATAGCCGCCGAGCGTGGCGAAGGCGTTGATCTGGCGTTCGCGCAGCATGAAGAAAGTGAACTTCTGCTGCGGCTGGTCGCTGTTGGCGCCCAGGCGGGTGCCCATCGATTGCAGCCAGTCGTCGATCAGCGGGTCATCCAGCACGTAGCCGTAGTTGCGCAGCTCGGCCAGCATCATCTTGCCGTACTCGGCCTGGCGCGCCGGGGTCAGCAGTTCCCCGGCCGAGGAGCCGATGTCGGGCAGGCGGTTCTCCTGTGCGGGCGCGACGCCGACCGCGATGGCCAGGGTGACGGCGGCGGCGATCGGCAGAAGGCGCACACGGAACTCCGTAGGAAAGCCGCGAGCATGGCGGCGGGAAGCAATGGCCGGGTGAATCCGGAGTTAATTCACAGTGTTGCGGCCGTGACCTCGAAATTCCAGCCCGCCGCTACCATATGTGCGACATCAGAACCCACCGCGGAGTTTCCCGTGACCGAAGCGATTGCACCGAGCGAGGCGGGCAGCACCCCGCAGATCACGCTCTATTCCACCGCCGTCTGCCCGTATTGCGTGGCGGCCAAGAACTTCCTCAAGAGCAAGGGCCGCAGCTGGACCGAGGTCCGCATCGACCTGGATCCGGCCGAGCGCGACAAGATGGTCGCGCTCGCGCGCCGCACCAGCGTCCCGCAGATCTTCGTCGGCGAGGTCCACGTCGGCGGCTACGACGACATGATGGCACTGCACCGTGCAGGCAAGCTCGAGCCGTTGCTGGCCGGGCAGGCCCCGGAGGCGAACGCATGAGTGCGGACGAGCAGGAGCAGGACCGCGTTCGCGCCTTCACCGAATTCCGCCAGCGCATGAACCAGCGCATCCTGGCCGAGCCCAACCAGGTCGTGCGGCGCTTCTTTGCGCTCGACACCCAGACCTACCAGGCCGGCGCGCTCGACGTGAAGACCAAGGAGCTGCTCGGCCTGGTCGCCTCGATGGTGCTGCGCTGTGACGACTGCATCAGCTACCACGTGGCCCAGTGCAAGGAAGTCGGGGTGACCCGCGAGGAGTTCTTCGAGACCTTCTCGGTTGGCTTGGTAGTGGGCGGCTCGATCGTGATTCCGCACCTGCGCCGCGCGGTCGATTTCCTCGACCAGCTCGAAGGCGGGCAGGCAGCCGCCCCGGCCGGCCACGACCACGGCTGAGCCGGTCCCCTGCGTCGTCCCCGCGAAGGCGGGGATCCAGTGCCTTGCCCTGCAGCACCGCATATCGCCGGATTTCCGCCCATGCGTGAACGACGAGATGCTCGGCAGCGCACTTGGACCAAGGTCGGTCTGGGGCGCCAAGTCCGCTTCGGGCATAATTACCTGTGAAACCTCC
The DNA here is from genome assembly GCF_058986605.1 of Pseudomonas sp. GW821-FHT07E12. Lineage (NCBI taxonomy): Bacteria > Pseudomonadati > Pseudomonadota > Gammaproteobacteria > Pseudomonadales > Pseudomonadaceae > Pseudomonas > Pseudomonas sp. GW821-FHT07E12. The sequence goes on from NZ_JBYSVX010000010.1 coordinate 120,089, forward strand.
TTGCGTCGTTGATCCGGATGGCCGGTCGGCGCAACCCCCCTCTGATCGGAATCCAACACCTATGACGCAGACAATCACGGTCATCCGCGGCGATGGCATCGGCCCGGAGATCATGGATGCGACTCTGTTCGTGCTCGACACGTTGAAAGCAGGGCTGCAGTACGAATTCGCCGATGCCGGCCTGGTCGCGCTGGAAAAGCACGGCGACCTGTTGCCGGAGGCCACCCTGGCCTCGATCGCCAAGAACAAGGTGGCGCTGAAGAGCCCGCTGACCACGCCGGTGGGCGAGGGCTTCAGCTCGATCAACGTCGCGCTGCGCCGCAAGTTCGACCTGTACGCCAACGTGCGTCCGGCCAAGTCGTTCCCGAACACCAAGTCGCGCTTCGCCGATGGCGTGGACCTGATCACGGTCCGCGAGAACACCGAAGGCGCCTACCTGAGCGAAGGCCAGACCGTGTCCGAGGACGGCGAGGTCGCCTTCTCCGGCACCCGTGTCACCCGCAAGGGCTCCGAGCGCATCGTCCGCTACGCCTTCGAACTGGCCAAGGCCACCGGTCGCAAGAAGATCACCGCGGTCCACAAGGCCAACATCATCAAGTCGACCTCGGGCCTGTTCCTGAAAGTCGCACGCGAGGTCGCCGCGCAGTACCCGGACATCGAGTTCCAGGAAATGATCGTCGACAACACCTGCATGCAGCTGGTGATGCGTCCGGAACAGTTCGACATCATCGTCACCACCAACCTGTTCGGCGACATCATCTCCGACCTGTGTGCGGGTCTGGTCGGCGGCCTGGGCCTGGCTCCGGGCGCCAACATCGGCACCGACGCGGCGATCTTCGAGGCCGTGCACGGCTCGGCCCCGGATATCGCCGGTCAGGGCAAGGCCAACCCGTGCGCACTGCTGCTGGGCGCGGCGCAGATGCTGGACCACATCGGCCAGCCGCAGAACGCCGAGCGCCTGCGCAACGCGATCGTTGCCACCCTGGAAGCCAAGGATTCGCTGACCCCCGATCTGGGCGGCACCGGCAACACCCTGAGCTTCGCCAAGGCGATCGCCAGCCGTCTTTGATGGTTGCCGCATGCGTGTGAAACAAGAAGGGCGCCAATGGCGCCCTTCTTGTTTCCAGCTTCTGTAGGAGCGACTTCAGTCGCGAGGAGGCTTTCCCGGCATATCCCGATCGCGATTGAACGGCCTCGGCATGCCGAGGCCACTCCTGCAAGGCGCGCGGATCAGTTGCGCGACTGCAGCTTCGACAGCAACCGCAGGAACTCCAGGTACAGCCACACCAGCGTCACCATCAGCCCGAACGCGCCGTACCACTCCATGTACTTCGGCGCGCGCTGTTCCACGCCGGTCTCGATGAAGTCGAAATCCAGCACCAGGTTCAGCGCCGCGATCACCACCACGAACAGGCTGAAGCCGATGCCGATCACGCCGGACTGGTGGATGTACGGGATGCTGATGTTGAAGAAGCCCAGCACGATCGTCGCCAGATACACCAGCGCAATGCCGCCGGTCGCCGCGACCACGCCCAGCTTGAAGTTCTCGGTCGCCTTGATCAGGCCGCTGCGATACGCCATCAGCAGCGCGAACAGGGTGCCGAACGTCAGCAGCACCGCCTGGAACACGATGCCGTTGAAGCGGGCCTCGTACACCGCCGAGATCGAGCCGAGGAAGAAGCCTTCCAGCAGCGCGTACAGCGGCGCGGTGACCGGTGCCCATTCCTTCTTGAAGATGGTGATCAGCGCGAATACCAGTCCACCGATGGCCCCGCCCATCATGTACAGCGATGCTGCCGGCAGCGGCATGCCATCCGGGCCCACGGCCTGGTACCAGGCGAACGCCGCGGTCAGCAGGGCCAGCAGCAGGAGGCCGGCGGTCTTGTTGACGGTGCCGCTCAGGGTCATCGTCGCGCCGTCGCGCGTGACGACCGCGCCGCTGCCGATGTCGAGGAACGTTGATTCCTGGAGTGCGGGATTTCCGCTGCGCATCATGCCTGTTTCTCCCTGTGAGCCTGGTGGCCGGCGAGGTGCCGGTCGTTGTCCTCAAGCATAGCCGATGAGACAAAATCGAAATCCGCGATTGACATCGGTCCGCGTGATTCATCAGAATAGCCGACCTTATCGAGCCCTCGGGCAAGACAAGGGTCCGTTCCGCCGGGGTATAGCGCAGTCTGGTAGCGCGCCTGCTTTGGGAGCAGGATGTCGGGGGTTCGAATCCCTCTACCCCGACCACTCCGCTTCCGGGTGTTGCGGGATGCGAGTCCGGTCCGGGCGCCCGTAGCTCAACTGGATAGAGCACCGGCCTTCTAAGCCGGCGGTTACAGGTTCGATTCCTGTCGGGCGCGCCATCGGGCGAGTCGGGCAGGTGTAGTCAGGTTTCAGTGGTGGCTGTAGCTCAGTTGGTTAGAGTACTGGATTGTGATTCCAGATGTCGGGGGTTCGAGTCCCCTCAGCCACCCCACTGAAACTTCCTCGATGTTCCACGAAAGTGTTGCAATCGAGGAAAAACGTCCTATAATGGACGACTAAGTTTCAGGGCCGTTAGCTCAGTTGGTAGAGCAGTTGACTCTTAATCAATAGGTCCAAGGTTCGAATCCTTGACGGCCCACCAAATAGAAAGGCATCCGCAATGCGGGTGCCTTTTTCTTTGCAGGTGTCCCTGCAACAATACGCGCCGCCGTGGGTAGGCGCGGTTTAGCGAAAGTGGCGGAATTGGTAGACGCCCTGGATTTAGGTTCCAGTGCCGCAAGGCGTGGGGGTTCGAGTCCCCCCTTTCGCACCATCTCGATCAGGCATCCGGGCCTCGCCCGCGCCGCTGGCAGCGGCCGCCGTAATCGGCGAAACTACAGGGCTCCGGCGGACGTTCGTCCCCGTTCGTCAACCCGTTCTCTTTCATTTCGTGCCGTCGCCAGGGGCGACGGTGGCAGGAGTCAACATGCAAGCATCGATCGAATCGACCGGCAATCTGGAACGCCGACTGACCTTCACCCTGCCGGAAGATCGTCTGCAATCCCATGTCGGCGGCCGCCTCAGCGAAATCGCGCGTACCGCGCGGATCAAGGGTTTCCGTCCGGGCAAGGTGCCGACCAAGGTGATCGAGCAGCGTTTCGGCTCGCAGGTCCGCGCCGAGGCGCTGGACGGCCTGCTGCGCGAGACCTTCGATTCGGTGGTGCGCGAGCACGACCTGCGTATCGCCGGTGCGCCGCGCATCGATCGCGCTGGCGAAGGCGAGCTGGATTTCATCGCCACCGTCGAGCTGGTGCCGGATTTCGGCGAGGTGGACGTCGCCAAGCTGAACGTGATTCGTCATGTCGCCGATGTCAGCGATGCCGACATCGACCAGATGATCGAGAACCTGCGCCTGCAGCGCCGTACCTGGCAGCCGGTCGAGCGCGGTGCGCAGGCCGGTGATCTGGTGGCGCTGGAGACCTGGTCGCAGGCTGGCGATGAGCGCCTGCCGGCCGAGGGTGTCGAGAAGGGCAGCAGCATCATTGGTTCGGGCGTGATGTTCGAGCAGATCGAAAAGGGCCTGGAAGGCCTGGCCAAGGGCGAGGAGAAGACCCTGTCGGTCGATTTCCCGGCCGAGTGGCGCGTGCCGCAGCTGGCCGGCAAGACCGTCCAGGTGCACGTCAAGGCGGTCGAGGTTTCCGAGCCGGTGCTGCCGGAGGTGGACAAGGCGTTCATCAAGAGCTTCGGCGTCAAGGCAGGCGAGGCCGAGCAGTTCCGCGCCGACATCCGTTCCAACCTGGAGCGCGAGCTGAAGGGCGCGCTGATGAACCGCCTGCGTCGCGAGGTGGGTGAGCAGTTGATCGCTGCCTACGCGCACATCGAACTGCCGCCGCGCCTGGTCGAGGGCGAAGCCCGTTCGATGCTGGCCCAGCAGGTCGAGCAGATCCGCCGCAGCGGCCGCGATCCGGGCCCGGTGCCGGCCGACGCCTACCAGGGCTTCACCGATGCCGCCCGCAAGCGCGTGCTGGTCGGCCTGCTGGTCGGCGAGGTTGCCCGTCGCAACGAGCTGCGTCTGGATCCCAAGCGCGTGAACGAGACGCTGCGCCTGATCGCCTCGACCTACGAAGAGCCGGAACAGGTCATTGAGATGTACCGCAACGATCCCCAGTTGATGGGTGGGCTGCAGAGCCGTGTGATGGAAGAGCAGGTGATCGACTGGATCGCCGAGCGCGCCCAGCACACCGAGCAGACCCTGTCGTTCCAGGAGGCGATCCGCCAGTAAGGTGGATTGCTTGAAAGAAGAACGGACCCGGCGCAGGCCGGGGCCACAACAGGAAGATCGATGAGCATTGAGACGAAAGCCCTGAACCTGGTGCCCATGGTGGTCGAGCAGACCAGTCGCGGCGAGCGCGCGTACGACATCTATTCGCGCCTGCTGAAGGAGCGGATCATCTTCCTGGTCGGCCCGATTGACGACCATGTGGCCAACCTGGTGGTGGCGCAGCTGTTGTTCCTCGAGGCCGAGAACCCCGAGAAGGACATCAGCCTGTACATCAACTCGCCCGGTGGCGTGGTGACGGCCGGCCTGGCGATCTACGACACCATGCAGTTCATCAAGCCGGACGTCAGCACCATGTGCATCGGCCAGGCTGCCAGCGCCGGTTCGATGCTGCTGATGGCCGGCGCCAAGGGCAAGCGTTACGCGCTGCCGAACTCGCGGGTGATGATCCACCAGCCGTCCGGCGGTGCGCAGGGGCAGGCCACCGACATCGAGATCCAGGCGCGGGAAATCCTCTATCTGCGTCAGCGTCTGAATGGTCTGTACGCGCACCACACCGGTCAGCCGATCGAGCAGATCGAGCGCGACATGGAGCGCGACCGCTTCCTGAGCGCCGAGGGCGCCAAGGAATACGGCCTCATCGATGAGGTGATCGATCGCCGCTCCGACGAGTCGATTCAGCCCTCTTGATCGGCCAAGTGCTGGAAAAAGCAGGCAAATCCGGCAGGGTCGGGCATGGACTGGCGTCCTCCCGACCCTGTGCTATTCTCGAATCGAACCCCCGTTCATCGGGTGGGGTAACTGGGTAACAGAAGCATGAGCGAAGACCGCCAAGGTCGTTCCGGCGACAGCAACAAGATTCTCTACTGCTCGTTCTGCGGTAAGAGCCAGCATGAGGTCCGCAAGCTGATTGCAGGTCCAAGCGTGTTCATCTGTGATGAGTGCGTCGAGCTCTGCAACGACATCATTCGCGAGGAGCTGGAGGAGAAGGCGCAGTCGGCCCGTTCCAGCCTGCCCAAGCCGAAGGAAATTCTTGAGGTTCTCGACCAGTACGTGATCGGTCAGCTGCGTGCCAAGCGCACGCTCGCGGTGGCCGTGTACAACCACTACAAGCGTATCGAGAGCCGCAGCAAGAACGACGACGTCGAGCTGGCCAAGTCCAACATCCTGCTGGTCGGTCCGACCGGTTCGGGCAAGACGCTGCTGGCCGAGACGCTGGCGCGCCTGCTCAACGTGCCGTTCACGATCGCCGATGCGACCACGTTGACCGAGGCCGGCTACGTCGGCGAGGACGTGGAAAACATCATCCAGAAGCTGCTGCAGAAGTGCGACTACGACGTCGACAAAGCGCAGCAGGGCATCGTCTACATCGATGAAATCGACAAGATCTCGCGCAAGAGCGAGAACCCGTCGATCACCCGCGATGTGTCCGGCGAAGGCGTGCAGCAGGCGCTGCTGAAGCTGATCGAGGGCACCGTGGCCTCGGTGCCGCCGCAGGGCGGGCGCAAGCATCCGCAGCAGGAATTCCTGCAGGTGGACACCAAGAACATCCTGTTCATCTGCGGCGGCGCGTTCGCCGGGTTGGACAAGGTGATCCAGCAGCGCTCCAACGATTCCGGCGGCATCGGTTTCGGCGCCAAGGTGAAGAGCTCCGAGCGCAAGCAGGAAGTGGGCAAGATCCTGGCCGAGGTCGAGCCTGAGGACCTGATCAAGTTCGGTCTGATCCCCGAGTTCGTCGGCCGCCTGCCGGTGGTCGCCACGCTCGAGGAACTGGACGAGCCGGCGCTGATCAAGATCCTGACCGAGCCCAAGAACGCCATCACCAAGCAGTTCAAGAAGCTGTTCGAGATGGAGAACGTGGAGCTGGAGTTCCGTCCCGATGCGCTGTCGGCGATCGCCAAGAAGGCGCTCAAGCGCAAGACCGGCGCGCGCGGCCTGCGCACCATCGTCGAGTCGGTGCTGCTGGACACGATGTACGAGCTGCCTTCGCAGGAAAACGTCAGCAAGGTCGTGGTCGACGAGTCGGTGATCGAACACAAGTCCGAGCCCTACCTGATCTACCAGAGCCCGCCGCCGCCGGCCAAGGTCGCTTCCGGCGACTGAGCCCTGTTAAGGATTGTCGCCGTCTTCGTAACTGGTTGAGCGGAAAGGACAATTCGAAAGCTACTTGCAAGCCTGCGCCGATGGCCCCATAACGGGGCCATCGGCATTTTCATGCCCCCGAATTCCTTACTCCGGAGCCCCCATGGCCCAGGCCCAAACCGAAGTTCTCGACCTGCCGGTATTGCCGCTGCGCGACGTAGTGGTGTTCCCGCACATGGTCATTCCGCTGTTCGTCGGCCGCGACAAGTCGATGCGCGCGCTCGAGCAGGCGATGGAGGCGGACAAGCGCATCCTGCTGGTGGCGCAGAAGTCGGCCGAGACCGACGACCCGATCGCCGGCGATCTGTATGAGGTCGGCACGCTGGCGCAGGTGTTGCAGCTGCTCAAGCTTCCGGACGGCACGATCAAGGTGCTGGTCGAGGGCCTGACGCGCGTGCACGTGGACAAGGTGATCGAACGCGACGGCGCACTGCAGGGACGCGGCACCGAAATCGTTTCGATCGATGCGCGCGAGCCGCGTGAGGTCGAGGCGGTGGCGCGTTCGCTGATGTCGCTGTTCGAGCAGTACGTCAAGACCAACCGCAAGCTGCCACCGGAGCTGCTGCAGACGCTGGCCGGCATCGATGATCCGCGCCGTCTGGCCGACACCATCGCCGCGCACATCGGCGTGCGTCTGGCCGACAAGCAGCGCCTGCTGGAAACCACCGACGTCGGCGAGCGGCTTGAACTGCTGGTCGGTCTGGTCGATGGCGAGATCGATGTGCAGCAGCTGGAAAAGCGCATCCGCGGCCGGGTCAAGTCGCAGATGGAGAAGAGCCAGCGCGAGTACTACCTCAACGAGCAGATGAAGGCGATCCAGAAGGAACTTGGCGACCTCGACGATGCCCCCGGCGAGCTGGAAGAGCTGGCGCGCAAGATCGCCGAAGCCGGCATGCCCAAGCCGGTGGAAACCAAGGCCAGGAACGAGCTCAACAAGCTCAAGCAGATGTCGCCGATGTCGGCCGAAGCCGCGGTGGTGCGCAACTACCTCGACTGGCTGCTGGGCGTGCCTTGGAAGAAGCGCACCAAGGTCCGCAAGGATCTCAAGGCGGCGCAGGAAACCCTGGACGCCGATCACTACGGCCTGGAGAAGGTCAAGGAACGCATCCTCGAGTACCTCGCGGTGCAGTCGCGGGTGAAGCACATGAAGGGCCCGATCCTGTGCCTGGTCGGGCCGCCGGGCGTGGGCAAGACCTCGCTCGGCCAGTCGATCGCCAAGGCGACCAACCGCAAGTTCGTGCGCATGTCGCTCGGTGGCGTGCGTGACGAGGCCGAGATCCGCGGTCATCGCCGCACCTATGTCGGTTCGATGCCGGGCCGTCTGGTGCAGAACCTCAACAAGGTCGGCAGCAAGAACCCGCTGTTCGTGCTCGACGAGATCGACAAGATGTCGATGGATTTCCGCGGCGATCCGTCCTCGGCGCTGCTGGAGGTGCTCGATCCGGAGCAGAACCACACCTTCAACGACCACTACCTGGAAGTCGATCTCGACCTTTCCGAAGTGATGTTCGTGGCGACCTCGAACTCGCTGAACATTCCCGGCCCGTTGCTGGACCGCATGGAAGTCATCCGCATCCCGGGTTATACCGAGGAAGAGAAGCTCAACATCGCCGCGCGCTACCTGGTGCCCAAGCAGTTGAAGGCCAACGGCTTGAAGCCGGAAGAACTGGCGATCGAGGAAGGCGCGATCCGCGACATCGTGCGCTACTACACGCGCGAGTCGGGCGTGCGCAATCTCGAGCGCGAGGTCGCCAAGATCTGCCGCAAGGTCGTCAAGGAAATCGCACTGGCGGGGCCGCAGCCGGTCAAGAAGGCCGTGGCCAAGAAGAGTGCGAAGAAGCCCAAGGCACTGGTGGTGGTCGATGCGTCCAACCTGGACAAGTACCTGGGCGTGCAGCGCTTCGATTTCGGGCGCGCCGAGGAGCAGAACGAGATCGGCCTGGTCACCGGCCTGGCCTGGACCGAGGTCGGCGGCGATCTGCTGCAGATCGAATCGACGCTGGTGCCGGGCAAGGGTCAGCTGATCCTGACCGGCCAGCTCGGCAACGTCATGAAGGAATCCGCATCGGCGGCGCTGTCGGTGGTGCGTTCGCGCGCTGCCGGGCTCGGCATCGACGTGGATTTCCTGCAGAAGCAGGACGTGCATGTGCACGTGCCGGACGGCGCCACGCCGAAGGACGGACCGAGTGCGGGTGCCGCGATGGTGACCTCGCTGGTCTCGGTGCTGACCAAGGTGCCGGTGAAGTCGGACGTGGCGATGACCGGCGAAATCACCTTGCGTGGCCGCGTGTCGGCGATCGGTGGATTGAAGGAAAAGCTGCTCGCCGCGTTGCGTGGCGGCATCCGCACCGTGCTGATCCCGGACGAGAACCGCAAGGACCTGGCGGACATCCCGGCGAACGTGACGCGTGACCTGAAAATCATCCCGGTGAAGTGGATCGACGAGGTGCTGGACCTGGCACTGGAGTCGCCACTCAAGCCCAAGCGCATCAAGGAAAAGCCACGCAAGGCGGCGGGCACGGTGGCCGTGCGGCGCAAGTCCAAGCCGTCCCAATCCACGCGCGTCAAGCACTGATCAGGCGCGCTGGCAAGACCCTGAAAGCAGCCAAAACCCGCGCCGTTATTGGGTTTTGGCTTGCTTGTGCCTGACCCCGCTGGTATAAAAGCACGACTCGCGAAGGCGGTTTCTGCTGCGTTCGTCGATTACAGAATGTTGTCGGGATTTCACTGCCGGTTACGGCAGGAAGGCCGATTGTCGATTCCGCGGCATAGACCGCACCAGGAGTTCAAAAGAATGAATAAAACCGAATTGATCGACGGCGTCGCTGCCGCTGCTGACCTGTCCAAGGCCGAAGCCGGCCGTGCCGTCGATGCGGTCGTGAGCGAAATCAGCAAGGCGCTGAAGAAGGGCGACACCGTGACGCTGGTGGGCTTCGGTACCTTCCAGGTGCGCGAGCGCGCCGAGCGTACTGGCCGTAACCCGAAGACCGGTGACACCATCAAGATCGCTGCTTCGAAGAATCCTTCGTTCAAGGCTGGCAAAGCCCTGAAGGATGCCGTAAACTAATCGACTCGCTAGGGTGCTTAGCTCAGCGGTAGAGCGTCTCCCTTACAAGGAGAGGGTCGGGGGTTCGAAACCCTCAGCACCCACCAAAGCACCAGTAGCAAGGTTTCAAGCGCGGAGCGGTAGTTCAGCTGGTTAGAATGCTGGCCTGTCACGCCGGAGGTCGCGGGTTCGAGTCCCGTCCGCTCCGCCAGTAGCATGAAGCCCCTGAGAGATCGGGGGCTTCGCTTTCTTCGAAGGGGTGACCCTGGGGAAAGCAACAAGGTTTTCGAAAACGGAGCGGTAGTTCAGCTGGTTAGAATGCTGGCCTGTCACGCCGGAGGTCGCGGGTTCGAGTCCCGTCCGCTCCGCCA